>NZ_VISM01000001.1:1531666-1843750 GCF_007827455.1 Lutibacter sp. Hel_I_33_5 | reverse complement strand
GACTTTCTGACAAAACCACTTTAATTTTAACCCTACCCTATAAACTAATTAAAGTTAAACAAAGCATTATTTGTTCAGGGCCACCTTGTTTTAAGGATATTTCAGAATCTACATTTGGTAATATAGAACTGGGATTAAAACATAACTTTTACAAAAAAGATTGGGTACTATCAGGTCAGTTATCTGTAGAAGCAAATACTGGTAGTTTTGATGCTGCTTCAGGAATAAGAACTGGATATGATGCATGGTCTTTTACACCACTTTTTTTAGCAGGGAAAAGTTTTGGAAAAAGTTATTTGCAAACATTTATCGGGGCAAATATTAGAACAAACAACTATAGTTCCAACTTTAAAATTGGAGGAGAATATGGTAAAAAGCTTTCAAGTAAATTGTGGTTAATAGGTTTTCTAGATGTTGTAAAATCATTAAAAAACGGAGATGCTGTTTTAACTGCAATAAATACTTTTACTGGTTTGTATGTAAATGATCAAGATTATGGTGCTTTCGGTTTTAAAGGTATTTATGAATTTAAAAATGATTTTGGAATAAATGCTGGTTTAGGTGGTGCTTTCTTTGGTAATAATGTTGCTAAAAGTCCAGCATTAACGTTTGGAGTTTATCATAAGTTTTAAAAAATTGACCTTTACTATTTTAAATGCTAATAGTGCCTCTATGATTTCTTTGAAGCTATGTGTTCAGACCAAAACACAATAACAACTATAATTATATGAATTAGTCGCTATATTTTTCAATAAAAAGTATCTTTGCGCCATCTAAAATTAGAAAAGATGGAATCTACTATTCGTGTTCGTTTTGCGCCAAGTCCAACAGGACCTTTACATATTGGTGGCGTAAGAACAGCGTTGTTTAATTATTTATTTGCCAAAAAAAATGGTGGAACTTTTATTTTAAGAATAGAAGATACAGATCAAACACGTTATGTTGCTAACGCAGAACAATACATTATAGATGCATTAAATTGGTGTAATATTCCTTTTGATGAAGGTCCAAATAAGAATGAAAAATTTGGTCCATACCGTCAATCTGAAAGGAAAGATATTTATAAAAAATATGCAGATATTTTAATTAAAAGCGGACAGGCGTATTATGCTTTTGACACAGCAGAACAGTTAGATAATGAAAGAAAAGGTCATGAAGAAAAAGGAAAAACCTTTATTTATAATTGGCATAATAGAGAAAGAGGACGATTAGTAAACTCTTTAGTTTTAACTGAAGAAGAAGTGCAAAATCGTATTGAAAACGGAGAAAAATATGTAGTCCGATTTAAATCTCCGCAAGATGAAATTTTAATCATGAATGATGAAATTCGTGGAGAAATTAAAATCGATACAAACGTTTTAGACGATAAAATTTTGTTTAAATCAGACGGAATGCCTACCTATCATTTAGCAAATATTGTTGATGATTATTTAATGGAAATAAGCCATGTAATTCGTGGTGAAGAATGGTTACCTTCAATGGCATTACACGTTTTATTATATAAAGCTTTTGGTTGGGACGCTCCAAAATTTGCACATTTACCATTAATTTTAAAACCAGTAGGAAAAGGAAAATTAAGCAAACGTGATGGTGATAAATTAGGTTTTCCTGTATTTCCTTTAGAATATAAAAATGATAAAACTGGTGATGTTTCACGTGGATATAAGGAAGATGGATATTTTGCTGATGGATTTATAAACATGTTAGCTTTATTAGGCTGGAACCCAGGAACTGAACAAGAAATATTTTCATTAGACGAGTTAATTGAATCTTTTGATTTAAGTCGTGTAAGTAAATCTGGTGCAAAATTTAGCCCAGACAAAACAAATTGGTTTAATCAACAATATTTACAAACCAAATCTGATGAAGAATTAACTGATTTGTACTTACCAATACTATTAAATAAACTTAATGACACTTCGAGCGAAATCGAAAAGTCTTACGTTAAAAAAATAGTTTCTTTAATTAAAGAAAGAGCTGTTTTTGTTAATGATTTTTGGGACTTATCTAGTTTCTTTTTCATCGCTCCAACAGAATACGATGCTAAAGCTTCAAGAAAAAATTGGAAGCCAGAAACAGGTTCTCTAATGGCAGAATTAATCAAAATTATTTCTTCAATAGATGATTTTACCATAGAAAACGCTCAAACAGAAATTAAAGGGTGGATAACTTCTAAAGAAATCGGTTTTGGTAAGGTAATGCAACCGTTGCGTTTAAGCTTAGTTGGCAAACCTGCTGGGCCAGATTTATTTGAAATTATGACTTTAATTGGTAAAAAAGAGACGATTTCTAGAATAGAAAACGCAATTAATACGCTTAATTAGAAAAGCGTAAAATCTCTTTGTTGTCTTTATCTAATAGATACAATTGGTTATTTTTTAGAGTATAAGTTTTTGCTGCAACTAACTTTTGAAAATAACGGTATTCTAAATTATTATCCATACATCCCATTCTGGTAGTTATCATTCTATCTGCTACTATGAATTCAGTATTATTTAACTTTTCAACCACAGAAGAAAAATTATTACAAGCACCTACTCCACTTATTGCATTATTTTTTCCTTTAATTTCAAAATAAAGTGTAGGTCTTTTATCTGATTTTTTAGCTATTTTTTCTGACTCTAAATGAGTTAAATTCCATTTTTTGTCGGTTATTTTACTTTCTTTCTCAGTAATAACCTCCTCTTTTGTTTTGTTTAATACATCAATTAATTTGTATTTTAAATTACTTGCATCCGCTGGAACTAAATGATCTGGTAATTTTTCTATAGAAACTTTTAATTTATATGTAAATCCTTCTTCATAAGTAAAGCCCTCAATTTTACCGAATAAAGGCTCCCATTTTGCATCTTTTTTATTTAAGTGTTTAATAGACATACATTTCATCATAACCATACCCATACAGTCTGTTTTTTTACTATCAACTAATATCGTTTCTTGATGTATGTTCTTTTGACTTGCGCAAGAAAAAAATGCTATTCCCATTACTAAAAGTGTTATTATTTTCATTTTTTGATAATTGTTTTACATAAAAATAACAAAAACTGAACCAAATTTGTAACAATTTAAAAAAATAACGTCTTGTAATTAGATATATCTTTTGATATCTTTACAAAAAACTGTTAACTTTTTAATTTTTCAACTATGTTATATATAGCTCCTTTTATTTTTATTGGATTACTAATCATCTTATCTGCTTTTTTTATTGTTAAACAACAAACTGCTGCTATTATTGAGCGTTTTGGGAAGTTTCATAGTATTCGTCAATCTGGATTACATCTTAAAATTCCGTTGATTGATAGAATTGCTGGTAAATTAAGCTTAAAAATTCAACAATTAGATGTTATTATTGAAACTAAAACACTTGATGATGTTTTTGTTAAACTTAAAGTTTCTGTTCAATACAAAGTAATTAAAGATAAGGTATATGACTCTTTTTATAAACTAGATTATCCACACGATCAAATTACATCATATGTTTTTGATGTGGTAAGAGCTGAGGTTCCAAAAATGAAATTAGATGATGTTTTTGTTAAAAAAGATGATATTGCTATTGCTGTAAAAACCGAATTAAACGAAGCAATGTCTGGTTATGGTTTTGACATTATTAAAACTTTAGTAACCGATATTGATCCAGATGGTCAAGTAAAAGAGGCTATGAATAGAATTAATGCTTCTGAACGTGAAAAAATTGCCGCTCAATTTGAAGGAGATGCACAACGTATTTTAATTGTAGAACGTGCAAAAGCGGAGGCAGAAAGCAAAAGGTTACAAGGACAAGGTATTGCAGACCAAAGAAGGGAAATTGCACGAGGTTTAGAAGAATCTGTAGAAGTTTTAAATAAAGTTGGTATTAATTCTCAAGAAGCTTCAGCTTTAATTGTTGTTACACAGCATTATGATACATTACAATCTATAGGTCAAGAAACAAATAGTAACTTAATATTATTACCTAATTCACCTCAAGCTGGAAGCCAAATGCTTAATGATATGGTAGCAAGTTTTACAGCAAGTAATCAAATAGGGGAAGCAATGAAAAATTCAAAAAATAAGAAAAAAGAGTAGTTATAGTTTTTTTAGATTTCTTTTTTTATATAATTAAAAAAAAGTATGTAAAAATGATTATTTATTAAAAAAAAACTTATTTAGTTTAATTTTTTATATTTGTTGTAATGTCCCTCATTTTTAATTAATGATTTTCCCCTTAAAAATATTAATAAAATGGTTAAATAAGCCTTCTTTTTATCTTGGGTCTTATAATCGCCTATTATTTTTTTGTTTATTTATAGGTCTTTATACAGGTTGCTTTTTTCTGTTATTTAACAACCTTTGGGATGATTTTCACTTTAAAGTAACTTTAAGTATTGTTATAACAACGGTTATATCGTTTTTTACAACTTTTATATTTTCTTTGTTATTTGATTTTGAGTCATTTAAAGAAAAATATTGGAATAGGTTAAGTGTATTAAAATACATTTTTATTAACTACTTTATAATTTTCAACACAAGTTTCCTTTATAATTATTATATCGGGGTGTTTGATAAAAACTTTCTTCCTTTTCTAAAGAATTTAACCTTTTGTTTTATTTCTGTTGTAGTGCTGTTTTTTATTTTTGATAAATCCATATCCTTAAAAAATAATTGTAAACCAATCAATTTAAACCCATTAAAAAATAGTTGGTTTTTAAAAAATAGTTATAATTTTAAATCAATAAAAAAAATTCGTTATTGGTTTGCAACACTATATGCTTTATATGTTTTTATTTTTTTTAGCCTTTTTAAACCTTATGAATTAACAAAAAATAATGAAACCTATCTAGAGTCGACAGTTTTTTCTAGTATAGTAGTATTTTTTGTTATTTTTATTACATCCCAAATTTTTGAAAGAAAAAACCCGCTTTTAAATATTTTAAAAATAAAAAAAATTGATGTTTTATTATATATGCTTTTTGCAACAATTATAATTTCAATAATCATTTTTTACGGCTCAATTTTTTTAAATATTAATACACCTAGCATTACACTATTCGATTTATTAAAATTTGGAGTTTTAGGTAGTATCATCCCAAATTTTATTTTTTTTATCTCTGATGAATACTTTAAAATTAAACTTGATAAAAATGAAAAAAGTCATAAAAAGGAAAAAATAACCATTTATTCTTTAAATAAAAAAGAGAGTTTTTCTTTTTTAACAAATTCATTAGTTTATATAAATTCTCAAGGAAATTATGTTAGTTTTTTTCTTTTAAAAAACAATGAGTTAAAGGAAAAAGTAATTAGAAATACTATTTCTGAAATAGAAAAAGAATTAAAGGGAGAAGAAAATATAATTCGTGTTCATAGATCTTATATAGTAAACAAAGACTTTATTCTTGACTATAAAGGAAATTCTAAGGGTTATAAATTGATATTAAAGAAATTTCCTCAGCTAATACCTGTTTCAAGAAGTTTTTCTAAAAAAAAATTACAAAACAAAATATTATATTAATAGTTATTAATATTGGAAATAAATTCAAATGTATTAATTACAAACGACACTTTACAAAAGAAAATAATTGTTTTGGTTTTTATTAAGTATATTTGAGACAGTCACCTCCTGTAATTTATTTAATAGTTTTACCTTGAAAATATTAATAAAGTGGTTAAATAAGCCTTCTTTTTATCAAGGCACATTTAAGTTTTTGTTTATAGCTTGTATTACTTCAGCAATTTATGCTGGAGTGTTTTTGATGCTTTTTTGTGAATTACTTTATGATTGTGGACCAACTTCAAAAGTGTGTTTGACTGTTGCGTGGAGTACTGCACTAATTTCCTTTTTATCTTTTTTTATAACTTTTTTTATTGGTATCTATTTTGAATTTGATTCTTTCAAAAAGAAAAATTGGACCAAAGGAAGTGTTTTAAAACTTATTCTTTTTAATTTCATTATCATTTTTGTTTTAGGTTTTGGCTATAATTATTATGTCCAAATTTTTAATGAAAATTTTCTACCTTATTTAAGAGATTTATCTATCTGTTTTATATCATGCACTTCATTATACTTTATTTTAGATAACCACATTCAAAAAATTTATTTAAACAAGAGAACAGACAGACATCTTAGAATAGACAACATAAAAAACACATGGTTATTTGAACCTGGGTATAGATACAATAGGCAGGGAAATTTTCGCTTTTATATTTCTTTTTTCTATGGTTTATATATTTTTCTTTTCTTTAACCTCTTTAAGCCCTATGTTTTAATAAACAATAATGAAAACTATTTCATTAACACGGTTTTTTCAGGTGTAATTGTCTTTATAGTTGTTTATACTACTCAATTGCTTATTCCTAAAACTGCACTTAGAAAAATAGATATTATTATATATATGGTCTTACTTGTTTTCATCTGTAGTCCAATTATTTTCTATGGTTCGTTGTTTTTAGGAATTAAAACAATTAACGTCTCCTTATTAGAGGTTATTAAATTTGGCTTTTTTGGGAGTTTTCTACCTAATTTGATTTTCTTAGTTTTTGATGATTATTTAAAAGTTAAAAAAATAAATGAAAAATTAATAAGCAGTATTCATCTTAAAAAAGAGGCAAAAGATAATATTGTTACTTTTTTGAGTAATGTTGCTAAAGATACTTTTTCAAAAAACGTAGATGATATAATTTACATAAAATCTGATGGAAACTATGTGATCCTTTTTTATAAACAAGAAGATAAAATACTTTCTAAAACAATAAGGATCTCATTAAAAAGAATAACTGAGCAGCTAAAAGAATATTCAGCATTTTTTAAATGTCATAAGTCTTATATGGTTAACTCTTCATTTTTTAATCAAGTTACCGGAAACTCTAAAGCGCTTATTTTACATTCTGATATTGTTAATGAAAAAATACCAGTATCAAGAATCTTTAGTAAAAAACAAATATTAGATATTATTAGTAAATAACTTCTTCCCGTTTGTCACAAAAAAGAACATATTAAAACAAAAACAGGCTTCTTTTTGTTAAATTCAAAAAAAAGACTAATTTAGCTGTCGTTAATTCAGATCTAAGTATATTTGTGGGGACAAATTTTAGACTATCTATTTATTAACAGAAAGCTCATGTGTATTCATGAGCTTTTGTGTGTTTAAGAAATAAGACAATCGATTTTTATTGCATAAAAAAACCGAAACAAATGTTTCGGCTTATTTATAATTAATTGTATTTTGACACTACTCATCTGTATCTTCATCATTTTTTGTAGCGCTTTTAAACTCTTTTATTCCGGTTCCTAAGCCTTTCATTAACTCTGGTATTTTCTTTCCTCCAAACATTAATAAAACCAATACAACTATAATTGCAATTTGCCAAGGCCCAATCATTCCTAAAAAAATACTGTTTGTAATCATTTTAATAAATTTTATCCTACAAAGGTACAAATATTTTAAACAAAAAAAGTGTTAGAAAATTCTAACCCTATTAAATGATAACCTTTTCTTTTTTAGTGTTTTACTCTCTTTTTATTCAACTTTTACAGCAGTACCTGTAATAGATACTAAAACAGTCGCGGATGTTGCTAAAGGTTCTACATCTAATTGTATTCCTACAACTGCATTTGCACCAAGTTTTAATGCATTATCTTTTAAATTTTGAAATGCCTGTTCTTTTAAAGACTCTAAACCTTCTGCGTAAGCTTTATAGTATTTCGATGTGTTAAACATATCTTTGAAAGATATTTTATTTCCTTTATAGGAATAGCTTGTGTTATATGCTGTACCTGTTACAATTCCTAAATAATCTACTATTTTAAAATTTTCTATGTTTGGTGTTGTTGTTAATATCATATGTAATTATTCTACTATTATTTTTTTAACTGTCATTCCTTTAGCGTTATTTACTTTTACAAAGTAAATTCCTTTTGAGTAATTCCTTGTATCAACCTTAAAAGAGTTATTTAAACTAATGTCTTTGTTAAATGAAATTAATTTACCTGAAGCATCAAAAATACTAACGGCTACTTTTTCTGTATTGTTCCAGGTTAAATTAAAATTATTTCTCACAGGGTTTGGGTATAGTTTTAATCCTGAAAATTTATACTTATCCGTAGCTAAACTACTATCAAATAAATCTGATCTCCAAATACCTCTTCCATAAGTGGCTGTATATAATTTATTATCAGCATAATTTATTTCTAATTCAGAAATTCTAACATTTGGTAAATTATTACTAAAAGGCTGCCAATATTTATTGTTAGCTATAAATGTATCATTAATATAGAAAACTCCGTAATTCATACCTAAATACAATCCATTTTCAGCTGTTTTATCCCATTCTAAGGCATCTACTTCAAAATCTGGTAAATTGTGTTTTATAGATGACCAAGTTACTCCACCATCATTAGTTAAGTATACTTTTTCAGGTGCTCCAATTCCAGATGCTGCAACAGCAACTTTCAATGGATTTGTTGGATGTATTGCTATGGTATTTATTGCGGGATACGTTCCAAATACTGATCTTGTTAATGGAATTGATGTGATTTTTTTCCATTCTGTTGCCCCTCCATCATCGGTTTTATATAATTCTCCAAACCAAGGATTACAGTACATTATTTTATTATTTGAAGGTGCTATTTTCAAATTTATTAATTCGAAATTGAAAGTTTGAGAAATAGCAGTCCATGAATCTCCTTTATCTGTAGATTTATATACTTGTTTGTAACCACTGTAAATAGTATTTGGAGAGGTAAGGTCTTGTTCAAAAGGTGTAGTCCAAGCTCCTACACCAGCTCCTTGTGGAGAAATACTCTTCTCATCATCCGCTGTAATTCTAAAAAGCGCACCTGCTTGCGCACTATAATAGATAATTGACGGATCGGTCTTATCAAAAAAACATTCCATTCCATCACCACCACCAACAAATTTCCATTTTTTTGTACTACCAACATACATTAAAGTACCATTATCTTGAGCGCCTTCAATAACATTTACAGGATCTGTTTGACTAATTCCAAGTTTATATACTTGAAGTATTCCCAAACCTGTTGATATATCATTTAAATATTTATTACTAGCTGATAAATCATTTGGTTTATCAATTATTTGAATTCCTCCATCTGTACCAACATAAAGTTTATTATCAATAAATTTCATTATGGTAAAATCTACATGTAAATTTCCTTGATTTTGTGGTCTTGTAAGTGGTAAAGTCACTGCATTATTATTTATTACCATATAGTTGATATAAATACCTGCTATATGTATAATATTTTCATTAGCTGGATCTATTGCAATATCCATATGATCTGGGGATTGGCCTTCGCCTCCACCATCAAAACTATCTCCAATATAATCTTTGCCTTTATCATCTATTTTTATAAAAGAAACACCTGCATCTATTGATTTATATAAAGCACCAAAACCCGAATGATCACTATTGTTTTCAACAATATAAATTACATTTGAATTAGCTGGAGTTACTCCAATCATTCTAGCATTAGGATGACCTTGTGATGATACTGGGTTTGGTAATAATGTAGATTTGTTAAACGTAACTCCATTATCTCTAGATATAAATAAATGATTTCCTGTAGCATAAACAATGTTTGGATCTCCTGGTTTAAATTCAATATCAAAACCTGCTAAAGATCCTTGATGAATTTTTGTCCATGTTGCACCACTATCAGTTGATCTAAAAATACCCTCATCTTGGGAGCTACAATATAAAATATTAGAATTTGTAGGGTGGATTAAAATTTTATTAACACCATTATTATCTTCTCTATCAGAGACATCTGCTAAAAGACTCCAAGTACTTCCTGCATCTGAAGAAACATATAATGTTCCTTCTTTTGAACCCCAATAATATTTTTGAGCATTTGATGGATCAATCGCTAAAGAAAAAACATCTAAACTTGGTTGATTATCGGTTAAAACAGTCCATTTAGTTCCACCATCTACCGTTTTCCAAACACCACCTGTTTCACTTCCAATAATGATATGATTACTGTTCCCTTTTTCTGCAGCTATAGAGGTTACTCTACCAATTTTTGGTGTTTCATCATTATAATATGTAGGCCCTAATTCTTCCCAAGTACCTTGAAAACTAGTATTGGATTCAAGTATTTCTTTTTGATATTTTTGAAATATAGCTGCTGTTTCTTGAATGGATTTTTTACTTGATTTTTCTATAAATCTAGAAGCTATATGTTTCTTTTTCTTAGAACCTTTTTTAGATTTCTTCTGTTTTTTAAAAACGGAATATCCATCTTCTTTTTCTATATTTTTATTCTTCTGAGAACAACTTAATATACAAGATAATATAGTTATAAGTAAAAATTTATTTTTCATTATGAGGTATTTACTGAATTATAAATATAAAACAATTAAAACAGTAAAAACCCTACTTTAAAAAACGTTTAGGTTTTCTTTAAAAAAAAATTAATCTTCAATTAAATTAAAATCTAAGTGTTTACGTTCTAAATCAGCTTTTTTTACTTGTACTTTTACATCATCACCTAATTGATATATTTGTTTTGAAGATTGACCAACAATAGCATATTGTTTTTCATCAAAAATATAATGATCGCTTTTTATATCTCTAATTCTAACCATTCCTTCACATTTGTTAGATTTAATTTCCACGTAAATTCCCCATTCTGTAACTCCAGTAATTACGCCATCAAATACTTCATTATTATGATCTTGCATGTATTTAATTTGCATGTATTTAATAGAAGCGCGTTCTGCTTTAGATGCTAATTCTTCTCTATTTGAAGAATGTTTACATTTTTCTTCATAAATAATTGCTTTTGGCGTGTCTCCGCCATCTAAATAATGTTGGAGTAATCTATGTGTCATCACATCTGGATAACGTCTAATTGGAGATGTAAAATGACTGTAGTAGTTAAAAGCCAATCCATAATGTCCAATATTTTGAGTTGTATATGCCGCTTTAGACATTGTTCTAATGGTTAAAGTCTCAATCATATTAGATTCTGCTTTACCATTTACATCGCTTAATAAATTATTTAAAGAATCTGAAGTAGTCTCTTTAGTATCTGTATTAATTTTATATCCAAATTTACTGATGATGTTTTGTAGCGAAGCTAATTTCTCATCATCTGGCTCATCATGTATTCTATAAATAAACGTTTTATTAGTTGCTTTTCCTTTTGAAAAACCTATAAATTCTGCAACTTTTCTATTTGCTAACAACATAAATTCTTCAATTAATTTATTAGCATCTTTAGATTCTTTAAAGAAAACACCTACTGGATTTGCTTCTTCATCTAAATTAAATTTTACCTCTACTCTATCAAATGAAATTGCACCTTCTTTCATTCTTTTTTTACGAAGAATTTTAGCTAATTCATCTAGTTTTAAAGTTGCCTCTACAATTTCTGGCGCTACTTCATATTCTTTATCAATAATTGAAATATCAAGCGGCATTGTGTACGGCTGAATATCATCAGATAATTTTACATTTTCTATAATAGATTGTGCTTCTTCATATGCAAAACGCTGATCTGAATAGGTAACTGTTCTACCAAACCATTCTTTTATAATTTGTGCTTTTTCATTGATTTCAAACACAGCAGAAAACGTTAATTTTTCTTCATTTGGTCTTAAAGAACAAGCACCATTACTTAAAATTTCTGGCAACATTGGTACTACTCTATCAACTAAATAAACAGAAGTTGCACGTGCATAAGCTTCATCATCTAAAATAGTTTTTGGTTGTAAATAATGTGAAACATCTGCAATATGAATTCCTATTTCGTAATTTCCATTTTCTAATTTTGTGAATGATAATGCATCATCAAAATCTTTTGCATCTTTTGGATCTATCGTAAACGTTAAATCACCTCGCATATCTCTACGCTTAGCAATTTCTTTATCTGTAATTTCTAAAGAAACCGATTCTGCATCTTTTTCTACTTCTCTAGGAAACTCATAAGGTAAATCGTATTCTAATAAAATAGAATGCATTTCTGTATTATGTTCTCCTGGTTTACCAAGAACTGCTGTAATTTTTCCAAACGGATTTTTAGAGTTCTTTGGCCAATCAGAAATTGTTGCTTGTACTTTATCTCCATCTTCTGCACCATTTATTTTATTCTCTGAAACAAAAATATCTGCATACATTTTATGATTATCTGGAATAACAAATCCAAATGGTTTGCTTTTATGTTTTTGAAAAACACCTACAAATTCTGTTTTTGCGCGTTCTAAAATTTCTACAACTTCTCCTTCTAATTTCTTACCATTACGTTTAGAATATACAAATGCTTTTACAGTATCTTGATGTAATCCTTTTCCTAAATTAATATTTGGTATAAAAACATCATCTTCATAATCATCAGTTATAAAATATCCATTTCCATTTGAGGTAACATCTAAGGTACCAACAGAATACTTTCTATCAATATTAATTTGAAATTTACCTCTATCTACTTCTTTAATTTTTTTATTTGCAGTTAATTCTGCTAATTTTCTTATAATCTGTGTTTTACCATCAGTATCAGAAATTTTTAATTTTGCAGCAATTTGTTTATGATTGTATGATTTACTACTGTCTTGGTTTAATACTTTAAATATATTTCTAGTTAAATCTTTTACGATATTACCTTTCTTTTTATATATTTTCTTTTTTTTTGTCAAAATATGTTACTTGTTTTATGTGATACCAAAATACAATTATTTAAGATGGTTGTTATATTAATAAACCGTTATCTTTCTAACTTCTATTTTAGTCTTTTTTTAATTATTATTTATGATTAATTCTTGTTTTATAATTGCAAATCCTACTTCAGGAAATGGTAATTTTTCTAAAAAATGGAAAAAAATTCAGCAACTATTAAACAATAAGAAAATCAACTTTTCTTTTGCTTTTACTCGGTTTTCTAAACATGAAATTGAATTGGTAAATAAAGCCATTCAAGATGGATTTAGAACTATTATTTCTGTTGGTGGAGATGGAACACTACATCATGTAGTTAACGGAATAATGATGCAAAGATATATAAAAACTTCTGATATAACTATTGGAGTAATTCCACTTGGAACTGGAAATGATTGGATTAAAACGTATGATATTCCTAAAAACATCAAAAAATCTATAGAAATCATCCATCATAAAAAGACAATTTTACAAGATATTGGTGTTTTAGAAACTAATAATAAAACCATTTCTTATTTTAATAATGTAGCTGGTTTAGGGTACGATGGTTATATTGTTAATAAACTAAATTCTTTAAAACGTTTTGGAGGAATTGCATATTTATTAAGTGGTTTAGCGGGTTTATTTTTATATAAAAAATCTATTTTTAAAGTTCTTATTAAAGATAATATTATAGAAACTAATTGTTTAATGACTTTAATAGGAATTTGTAAATTTTCTGGTGGAGGAATGCAGTTTACAAAAGATGTAAACCCTTCCGATGGTTTATTAGATATTACGATTGCTAAGAATTTTACAATTTTTGATATTATTTTTAATATTAGAAAATTATATTCAGGTTCTATTGTTAATCATCAAAAAATAGAAACTTATAAAACAAAAGAAATTACAGTACTTCCTCAAAATTCAAATCCTTTTATTCAGGCAGATGGTGAAATAATTAATACTGGAAAACTCACAGTAAAAATTAAAGAAAAAGCTATTCGATTTATTATTAATTAGTAGAATTTAAATAAATACTGAAACAAGCTTAGTATAAAAAGTTAAGAAAATCTTAAAAAAAATGTAACGTTTTCATAAATAACTCGTCTTTAGAGTATAGAAGTTATTTAATAAATGAAAAACTTACGTAAAATAATTGCTCTTTTTCTCTTTATATTTCTTGCAGGAGTTTTAATTACTGTAAGAAGTATTAATACTACATTAAATAAACAACCTGCTCAAGAAACTGTAGAATCTAAAAAAGATACTTTATATCTTATTGAAGCTGAAAAGAAAACTGTTTAAATTTTTTTTCTTTTTTCAGTTATCAACATTCTATATTATAATTACTTTTCTTTTAATAAATTTTAAAAAACATATGATGTTTATAATAGTATGTGAATAGCTACTATAAAAATTTTACTTTTTATTTTTTAGTATCACTTATTAATAATTAGTAACATTTTATAAGATAGATAAGTTGTTTAAAATCAAATTAAAGATTGACTTATTAACATAACTTATAAACATATTTTAACCTTATTTTTTTAATAGTTAAATAATTTTTAATGTAAATAAACTGGTTTTTTTATGTTGATAAACTTTTATGAGTTTCTTATAAAAAAACTTGTGTATGTAAACTAAGATCTTGTATTGTAATAATTTTTAAATCCACCAAAAAAACTTTTTAAAAGTTACAGATACTTCTTAACAATTACATAAAACAGGTAAAAGTTTAAAAACTAACTTGTTATTAAATTACTTAAAAAATAGATTGTTAATAACCTTAAATAAACCTTAGTTTCTGTATTTTTGTTGAACACAACTAAATTAAAATCAAATTATTATGACAATTGCCATTGGTAACGATCACGCAGGAACAAAATATAAATTCGAAATTATAAAACATTTAGAAAATAAAGGATATACTGTTTTAAATTTTGGAACCGATACAAATGATTCTATGGATTATCCTGATGCAATTCATCCAACTGCAGATGCTGTAGAAACTAATAAAGCAGAATTAGGTGTTATTTTATGTGGTTCTGGAAACGGTGCGCAAATGACGGCAAATAAACATCAAGGGATTAGAGCTGCATTATGTTGGAATAATGAATTAGTTGCATTAACCAGGCAACATAATAATGCAAATATTTTAACGATTCCTGCACGTTTTGTGTCTTTACAACAAGCTATTGGTTTTGTAGATATTTTTTTAACTACAGAATTTGAAGGCGGACGTCATGCAAATAGAGTTGATAAAATTTCTTGTGCTTGTTAATTAATTTTACTGTCACCTTGAGCGCAGTCGAAAGGTCTTATTTTATATGAAAATAATTATTAAATCTTTCCAAGAATTAAACACAACAGAATTATATAAGATTCTTCAATTACGATCTGAAGTTTTTGTTGTAGAACAAGATTGTGTATATCAAGATATAGATGATAAAGATCAAAAATCTTTACATGTTTTTGGAATTAAAAAGGATAAGATAGTTGCGTATACACGTATTTTTAAACCTAGCGATTATTTTAATAATGCAAGTATTGGTAGGGTAGTGGTTTTAAATTCCGAAAGAAAATATGGTTTTGGTCATGATATTATGAAAGCATCAATTACTGCTATAAAAAACCAATTTAATACAGATAAAATTACTATTTCTGCACAAACCTATCTTCAAAAATTTTATGAATCTCATGGATTTAAAAAAATAGGAGAGGAGTATTTAGAAGATGGAATTCCACATATTGAAATGTTACGAAATTAAAGTTTTAACTTCTTTAACTTCATTAACTTTTAAATTATTTAATTCAATATTTCCAATCCTAACACGTATTAAACGTAATGTTGGAAAACCAACGGCAGCTGTCATTTTTCTAACTTGCCTAAATTTTCCTTCTCTAATAATAATTTTTACCCAACTTGTTGGTCCATGACGAGCATCTCTAATTTTTTGACTTCTTAAAGGAAATTTAGGGTTTTCAATTAAAAAAGCTTCACCAGGTTTTGTCATGTATTTTTTTCCATCAAAACCGATTTCTACGCCTTTTTTTAATCTATCTACTGCTTCTTTATTTATAATTCCATCTACTTGAACTAAATATTCTTTTTCATATTTACTAGATCTAATTTCTTCGGATACTTTTCCGTCTGTAGTTAATAAAAGTAATCCTTCAGAAGCCACATCTAAACGCCCAATTGCCATAGTTCCTTCTGGAAAACGATGTAATTCTCCTAGCAACCTTTTCTTTCTTTTTGCAGGATTTACAAACTGAGAAATCATTCCCCAAGGTTTATGAATTATAAAATGATGATGTTTTTTTATCAAATTAATTCAATTTGTCAGGATTTTTACCTAACTTTTTTGTTTCTGAATTAACTCTTCTTTCTAATTTTTTTATATCCTCTTCAGCTGGTAAGTTTTCAGGTTTAATACCTCTTTCTAGTAAAATTTTTCTTACAGATCGGTTATTTGTAATATGTTCAGCAGAAATACTTCTTTCATTTCTTAAATCTTTTTCTTTCGTGTTAAAAACAGTTATTTCTGTAGCAAAATCTTTTGCTTTTATTGTAATAGTTGGTAAATAATCAGCTAAAGCTCTATTATTAGGAATTCCTAATTTAGTTTTCATATCTTTTGTTGATCTACCAAATAAAGCTTGGTCTCCTTTACTTCTTATTAATCCAAAATTTCTATCGTTTCCTGTTTTTTCATATATTAATTCAGATAAATCTTTTTCCGATAAAGTTAATTTTTGTCTAGCTTGTAATCTTTCCCAATCTTTTATTCTTTGTTCAATTAATTCAAACTTTCTTGTTTGCATTGCAAAATAATTTTGAGCAAAAGCAATACTTTCTTTTCTTGGATCTCCATTTTGAGCAATTAAATAACAAGCATATCTTGTAAGCATAATATCTTGTATTTCTCTTTCGCTACCAGAACCTAAAGAGACCATTTTGTTGACGTCAACAAAATGGTTTGAAATTAAATTATTTGTTGTTTCACAAGCAACTTTAGATTTTATAATTACTTTTTGAAAATTTCTCCATTCAGAATATCCTAAAAGTTGTTGTAAATCTCTCGCAAACCAAAACTCTATTTCGTTTTCTGTAGATTGAGAATGGTCTTCAAAACTATTTGCTAAAGTTTGTATAATTTCTTTTTTCATAAAAAAATAATTTTCATAAAAATACAAAATACGCATTAAATATATCCTGTTTTTCGTAACTTTAACCACTCTAAAAAAATTAATAACAACAACATTTTATGGCAGCAGATAAAGAAAAAACAGCAAAGCTTAAAGCATTACAACTTACTTTAGATAAGTTAGATAAAACATACGGAAAAGGTTCTGTAATGAAATTAGGAGATGTTGTTACTGAAGAAGTAGATGCAATTTCTTCGGGTTCTTTAGGATTAGATTTAGCGTTAGGAATAGGCGGTTATCCAAGAGGAAGAGTTATTGAAATTTACGGGCCAGAATCTTCTGGTAAAACAACTTTAACATTACATGCAATTGCGGAAGCTCAAAAAGCTGGAGGAATTGCAGCTTTTATTGATGCAGAACACGCTTTTGATAAGTTTTATGCAGAAAATTTAGGAGTAGATATAGATAATTTAATTATTTCTCAACCAGACCACGGTGAGCAAGCTTTAGAAATTGCAGACAATTTAATTCGTTCTGGCGCAATTGATATTGTTGTAATTGATTCTGTTGCTGCATTAACACCAAAATCTGAAATTGAAGGTGAAATGGGAGATTCTAAAATGGGTCTTCATGCACGTTTAATGAGTCAGGCATTACGTAAATTAACAGGAACCATTTCTAAGACAAATTGTACTGTTATTTTTATCAACCAATTAAGAGAAAAAATTGGAGTGATGTTCGGTAATCCAGAAACAACAACAGGAGGAAACGCATTAAAGTTTTATGCTTCTGTTCGTTTAGATATTAGAAGAAGAACACAACTTAAAGACGGCGATAAAGTTATAGGTAATATGACGAAGGTTAAAGTTGTAAAAAATAAAGTTGCACCACCTTTTCAGATTGCAGAATTTGATATTATGTATGGTGAAGGAATTTCTAAAGTTGGAGAGATTTTAGATATTGGTGTAGAATTAGGAATTGTAAAGAAAAGTGGTTCTTGGTTTAGTTATGGTGAAACAAAATTAGGTCAAGGAAGAGATGCTGTAAAAGGATTAATTAAAGACAATCCGGATTTAGCAGAAGAATTAGAAGGAAAAATAAAAGATGCTATTGAAAATCAAGAATAAGTAAATTTAAAAGTTCTAACCATTATTAAAACTGCTGTAGAAGTAATCAATCTACAGCAGTTTTTTTATATTTATAATATGATAAAAATATCAGAAAATATACAATTAAAAGAGATTAAAAAAACAGACTGTGAAACGCTGTTTCAATTAATGAAAGAAGTATATCCTTTAGCATATAGTCATTTTTGGGAGGATAAAGGAGATTGGTATGTTAACACTCAATACTCAAAAGAAAATATTTTAAAAGAAATTTCAGAAGAGAAAGCAGCCTATTATTTGGTTATTTATAAAGATGAAATTATTGGAAACTTTAGAATTATTTGGGATGAAAGACTAGAAGGTTTATCACAAGAAAAACAAGTTAAATTACACCGTATTTATTTACATCAAAAAACACAAGGAAACGGAATAGGAAAAACTATACTTGTTTGGTTAGAGAAAAAAGCAAAAGAAAAAAACTATAAAATTATTTGGCTAGATGCCATGGACGAACAACCACAAGCTTTTCAGTTTTATAAAAAGTTAGGTTTTAAGTACCATTCTCATACTTTTCTTCCTTTTGAATTACTGCATGATGAGGTAAGAAAAATGAGTCAGCTTTATAAAAAAATATAAATATTTTTACTTAGAAAACATTTTTACTAACCATAAAACTAAGTATAAACCAATACCAAACCCAGCTAATAAAACAGCAACAACAAATCCAATTCTAATAATTTTTGTTTCTACATTTAATTTTGGACTTAACCACTCAGACACTCCTAATACCATACTATATTTATTTTAAAATTAAACTCCTGTACTACCAAAACCACCAGCACCACGTTCGGTTTCGTTTAAAACCGTAACTTCTTGCCAATTCACACGCTCATGTTTTGCAATAACTAATTGTGCAATACGTTCGCCATCATTAATAACAAAATTATCATTCGATAAATTAACTAAAATCACCCCTATTTCTCCTCTATAATCAGCATCTACTGTTCCAGGAGAATTTAAAACTGTAATACCTTTTTTAGCAGCCAAACCACTTCTAGGTCTAACTTGTGCCTCAAAACTAATAGATAAAGCAATGAATAAACCTGTTTTAACAATAGTTCTTTCTAAAGGTTTTAAAGTGATAGATTCTTCAATATTTGCACGTAAATCCATTCCTGCAGATCCGTTAGTTTCATAACTTGGAGTAGCATGTTTAGATTTATTGATTATTTGTACGTTCATTTATATGAATTTTGTCATGCCAAAAATAGAATATTAAACACAATTTTAATAAGATCATTTTAGTTTTATTAATTTCGCACATAGAAAACCAAACAAATGAGTAAAGAATTAAAAATAGCAGTTTTAGGAGGAGGAAGTTGGGCAACTGCTATTGTAAAAATCTTGTCTGAAAATCGAGATAGAATTGGTTGGTATATGCGTAACGAAAGCGTTATTGAGCATATAAAAGAAAATGAGCACAATCCAAATTATTTACCTTCTGCAGATCTTATTCCAAGTAAATTAGACCTGTCTTCAGATATAAACACTATAGTTGAAGCGTATGATGTTTTAATTTTTGCAATTCCGTCTGCATTTTTAAAATCAGAACTAGATAAATTAACTATTCCGTTAAAAGATAAAATCATTTTTTCTGCCATTAAAGGAATTGTTCCAGAAACAGGATTAATTGTTGGAGAACATTTTAATGAGAAGTATAACATTCCTTTTGATAATATTGGTGTAATTACAGGCCCTTGTCACGCAGAAGAGGTTGCTATGGAACGATTATCGTATTTAACAATTGCTTGTAGAGATGAAGAAAAAGCAACGTTTATCAGCAAGACTTTAAAGTGTTGGTATATTAAAACAAAAACTTCTGATGATATTATCGGGACAGAATACGCAGCTGTATTAAAGAATATTTATGCGATTGCAGCGGGAATTTCTCATGGTTTAGGTTATGGTGATAATTTTCAATCGGTGTTAATGAGCAACGCGATTAGAGAAATGAAACGCTTTATTAAAAAAGTTCATAAGATGAAGCGAAACATTAATAATTCAGCTTACTTAGGCGATTTATTGGTTACAGGATATTCAACATTTAGTCGAAATAGAATGTTTGGAAACATGATAGGTAAGGGGTATACTGTAAAATCCGCTCAAATGGAAATGAATATGATTGCTGAAGGATATTACGCAACTAAAAGTGCTTTTGAAATAAATCAAAAAAATGGAGCAAAAACTCCAATAATAGATGCGGTTTATGCGGTTTTATATAAAGGTAAAAATCCAAAGAAAGAATTTAATCGTCTTACCGAAAAATTAAACTAATTGATTAAATTTTAGTACTTTTGTTTAAAATTACACTTTAGGATATAATTTTAAACAAAATGAAAACAATTCAAGAAGCAGTAGAAAGCACCATAAGAAAAACACCTTTCATAGAAGAAGCTTTAAATGAAAAACTGATTAATGTTTCTTCATTAGCACGAATTATTTTACCAGAGATTTCACAAATTCTTAAAAAAGATGTAAAAGTTGGCGCAGTAATGATGGCTATAAACCGTCTATCTCCAGCTAGTGAGTTACGAATTAGAAAGAACATAAAAAAGATTGCCTTAGATTTAGGCGATGTAATTGTGCGTTCAGATTTATGTGATTTTACATTTTCAAATACACCTTCATTATTAAAAGAAATAGCGAAAGTATTAACGAAGTCTTCAGAAAATCAAGATTACTTCTTAACGGTTTCTCAAGGAATTTTTGAAACAAATATTGTAACAAGTAAAAACCTTCAACCCTTTGTTGAGGAAATTTTCAAGAAAGAAAACTTAATCAACAACGTATTAGATTTAGCGTCAATTACCATAAAACTTCCAAAAGAAAACCTTGAACAATCTGGGATATATTATTTTATTTTAAAACAATTAGCTTGGGCAGACATTCCATTACAAGAAATTATTTCTACAACAAATGAAATGACAATTGTTGTAAAAGAAAAAGATATTAATGAGACTTTTTCTATTTTAATGGATATGAAACTAGGCTAGGTTTATGAAAAAAAATGACCCTTATGCAGCGCTAAGAATTAAAGAATTTAATATTTTTTTATTCGTACGGTTTCTTTTAGTGTTCGGTTGGTCAATGCAGTTTATTGTCATAGAATGGCAAGTTTATAGTATTACCAAAGACCCTTTGTCTCTAGGAATTATTGGTTTAATGGAAATCATTCCGGCGTTTTCTATGGCGTTATTTGCTGGGCATATTGTTGATCAAAAAGAAAAAAGAAACCTATTAGCTATTTGTACCGCTGCTTTTTCATTAATTAGTTTAGGCTTATATTTTTTAACAACAGATACAATTGTAAACAGTTGGTCTACAAATTCAGTCTTATATTCAATTTATGGATTGGTGTTCTTTGGTGGATTTTTACGATCGTTTTTTGGCCCTACTATTTTTTCTTTGGTTGCTTTAATTGTACCAAAAAACATTTATCATAATGCAGCGACATGGAGTACAAGTACCTGGAAAACAGCAGCAGTTACTGGAGCACTTTTTGGAGGTTTTTTTATTAGTTGGATTGGTGTTGATAATACCTTATGCCTTGTTTTTATATTGGTTGCTTTGTCATTTATTTTTATGTTTCAAATAAAAAGGAAACCAATTTTGAATACAAAAATTGGAGAACCAATGATGCAAAGTTTAAAGGTCGGGGTACAATTTGTTTTTGAAAACAAAGCTATTTTAGGAGCTTTAACTTTAGATATGATTGCTGTTTTATTTGGCGGAACAGTAGCGATATTATCTGTTTTTGCTCAAGATATTTTAAAAGTTGGCCCAGAAGGTTTTGGGGTTTTAAACGCATCAATTTCACTAGGAAGTATTTTAACAATGTTGATAACAACCTATATTCCAATCAATAAAAATACAGGTAAAAAAATGCTTATTTCAGTCTTTATTTTTGGACTTAGTATTATTGCTTTTGGATTGTCTTCCATTTTCTGGGTAAGCGTGTTAGCATTATTTGTAAGTGGAGCAGCAGATGGAATTTCTATGGTAATACGTCAAACAATTTTACAATTAAAAACACCCGACGAAATGCGTGGAAGAGTGTCGTCTGTAAATTCTATGTTTGTGGGTTCATCAAATGAATTAGGAGCTTTTGAAAGCGGATTAGCTGCTAAATTAATCGGCCCAGTAGCCGCAGTTGTTTTTGGTGGAACTATGACAATTATTACAGCGGTTACCACAGGAATTGTAAGTCCAACAATAAGAAACTTAGATTTGACAGAAGATATCGAAGCTAGTGAAAAAGAAGAGTAATTTATTTAAACTCAGTTGCTAATTTTATTTTATCTTCTAATTCTTCTTGATATTTTTTAGTGGTTTGTTCATCCCAATTAAAGTGATTTCCAATTTCTTTTATAACTAAGTTTTTATATAAAAATACACTCTGAGGATCAAAGAATAAACGCCCTGTTCTACGCATAAAAAAATCAGTAGGTGTGCAAACCATTTCGTTATTTAAGGTAAACCACAATTCAGCTTTAATCATTTTTTCTTGCTGATTTTCATCAGAAAGGTCATCAAATTTTTTAAGAACATGATCGGTTTGTTTACCGTAATTATGTACTAAATATTCAGCATCTTTTTGCGAGAAATCTACTTCAGCAATTCTATTATATATAGCGTCTGTATAACTTTGTACTTCTTTAGAGTTTTTAAAAGTTCCACCAGAAAGCACTATTTCTTCAGTTTTTATATCGTCAAACTCTTTGTCAAATCTTCGCTTATATTTCTTTGCTACTAAATCAACAATACGTTCAGCCATTTTACGATATCCTGTTAATTTACCGCCAGCAATTGAAATAAGTTCTGTATCAGAAACAAAAATTTCATCTTTTCTAGATAATTCTGAAGCTGATTTTCCTTCTTCATGAATTAAAGGACGTAATCCAGCCCAAGAAGATTGAATATCATCTAAACTTAAATTGATGTCTGAAAACATATTATTTACGGCAGAAATTAAGTAGGTAGCATCTACTAAATTTACTTCCACATTATTTTTATCTTGTTGATAATTAGTGTCTGTAGTTCCGAAATAAGTTACTTTTCCTCGCGGAATAGCAAACATCATTCGTCCATCAGGAATATCAAAATAAACAGATTGTTTCACAGGCAATTTTTCATGTGCAACCACTAAATGAACACCTTTTGTTAGATGTAATCTTTTTCCTGTTTTAGAGTGATTTATTTGACGTAATTCATCAACCCAAGGACCACAAGCATTCACCACATATTTTGAGTTTATAATAAATTCTTCATTTGTTATTGAATCTTTTGCTTTTACACCAACAACTCTATTTTCTTTGTAAAGAAATTCAGTTGCCTCTGTATAATTAATTGCTTTTGCTCCAAATTCTATAGCAGTTTTTAAAACTTCGATTGTTAAACGAGCATCATCTGTTCTATATTCAGCATAATACCCAGCACCGTTTAGAATCTTTTTTGGAAGTAAGGGTTCTTTTGATAAAGCTTCTTTTTTATCTAACATTTTACGCTTATCCTCACCTTCAACGGAAGCCAAAATATCGTATACTTTTAACCCGATTGATGTTAACCAAGAACCATAGGTTCCACCATCAATTAAAGGCAAAATCATCTTCTCTGGAATCACTAAATGCGGTGCTAATTTATGTACAATAGCACGTTCTGTACCCACTTCTTTTACCAACCAAAAATCGAATTGTTTTAAATAGCGCAAACCGCCATGAATCAATTTTGTAGATTTACTTGAAGTTCCAGAAGCAAAGTCATTTTTTTCTATTATCGCTACTTTCATTCCCCTAGAAGCTGCATCTAAAGCGATTCCTGCACCGGTAATTCCACCACCAATAATTAAGACATCAAACTCTGTTGATTTTAAATCTTTGGTAATATTTTCTCTATCGAAATATGAAAAGTTGCTCATTAGTTTTTTAAAATATTTGTTGGTAATCCATCAATACTAGTTTGATTTCTATCTTTCCAATATTCTTGTATACCTTCTTCACCCTTATCTTCAGCCCAATCATTTAATTGATTTCGCTCTCCGGTATATTCATAAAAAGGAATTGACATTCCACATGAAGTTTGTACGCTTTCTATATCAATATTAAAAACTTGTCTGGCTCCCGGAATGGGCTTGAATTGAGAATATACTTCATTCCAATTTGCATCACTTGGTTTAATTTCTGATGCTTTTCCATAGATTCTTACAATGTTCGGAGCGCCTTCAAAAGCACAAAACATAATCGTAATTCTATTGTCGTTTAATAAGTGAGCAGCCGTTTCGTTTCCGCTTCCAGTAACACTTAACCATTGCACTGTTTTATCATTAATCACACGAAAAGAATCCATTCCTTTTGGCGATAAATTGATGCGTCCAGTTTTTGCAGCTGTAGCCACAAAAAACACTTTTTGTTCCTCTATAAATTTCTGAACACGACTTGTAATTTTATCTGTAAATTTTGCCATATTATTTTTATTAATCAATCCAATTTTTTGAACGTTCAACAGCTTTTAGCCATCTTTTATATAATTTCTCCCTTTTTTCTGATGAAAAAGTAGGAGAGAAGTTAGTGTCAATTTTTCTATGCGATAGAATTTCTTCTTGGGTCCATAAACCAACACAAATACCCGCTAAATAAGTTGCACCCATAACAGTTGTTTCCGTAACTTTTGGTCTTTCTACTATTGTATTTAGTATATCAGATTGAAACTGCATTAATAGATTATTTTCACAAGCACCACCATCAACTTTTAACGATTTTAAAGGAGCTTCACTATCTTTTTGCATAACCTCTAAAAGGTCTTTTGTTTGATAGGCTAAAGATTGTAAAGTCGCTTTTATTAAATGATTCTTTCCTGTATCACGAGTGATTCCAAAAATTGCACCTCTTGCGTACATGTCCCAATATGGAGCGCCTAAACCTGCAAAAGCAGGAACGACCACAACAGGATTTTCACCTTCAACTTTATTGGCAAAAATTTCACTTTCTTCAGCAGATTTTATTATTTCTAAACCGTCTCGCAACCATTGAATTGCCGCACCAGCCACAAAAACGCTTCCTTCTAAGGCATAATAAACTTTAGTATCAATTCCCCAAGCAATTGTAGTTAATAAACCGTGTTTGGAAAACTGTAATTCTTCACCGGTATTCATCAACATAAAACAACCAGTTCCATACGTGTTTTTTGCTTCACCTTTGTTGAAACAAGCTTGTCCAAATAAAGCAGCTTGTTGATCTCCAGCAATTCCAGCAATCGGAATTTTAACACCATCAATTTTATAATCACCAAAATGAAATGATGAAGGTTTTACTTCTGGTAACATAGATTTAGGAATGTTTAATTCTGATAATAATGTATCATCCCAACACAAGTTTTTAATATCAAAAAGCATGGTTCTACTTGCGTTGCTGTAATCAGTTGCATGAATTTTCCTATCCGTTAAATTCCATAACAACCAAGAGTCTACAGTTCCGAAAAGTAAATTTCCTTGTTCAGCTTCTTTTCTCGCGTTTTCAACATTTTCTAGAATCCAATGAATTTTTGTTCCAGAAAAATAGGAATCTATCACTAACCCAGTAGTTTGTTTTATATGATTTTCTAATCCACGATTTTTTAATTCAGTACAATAAACCGCAGTTCTTTTATCTTGCCAAACGATGGCATTATAAATAGGTTTTCCTGTGTTTTTATTCCAAACAACTGTTGTTTCACGTTGATTTGTAATTCCGATTCCGACTATTTCTGAAGGATGAATATTCGTTGTTTTTACAACCTTTTTTAAAGTAGATAATTGCGATTCTAAAATTTCTAAAGGATTATGTTCTACCCAACCAGAATGAGGAAATAGTTGCTCAAATTCTTGTTGTTCCATGGCAATAATCACACCTTTTTCATCAACAATAACAGCTCTAGAACTAGTTGTTCCTTGATCTAAGGAAAGAATGTATTTATTTGCCATAATAAAACAGAATCTGTTGAAGCAATGTACAAAAAATCTGCTTTTGCATCTTGATTTTATTGCTATCTTTAAACAAAATAAACAAGTCTTTTATGGAATATGGTTTCTTATCGGTTTTACCGCCAATAGTCGCAATAATTTTAGCGTTAAGAACAAAACAAGTATATATCGCATTATTATTTGGTATTTGGTTTTCTTGGTTAATTATCAACAATTGGAATCCTTTAGAAGGAACGATTGCAATGATAGAAGGAATGGTAAATGTTTTTAAATCCGAAGGAAACACAAGAACTATTATGTTTAGTGCTTTGGTTGGAGCCTTGTTAATTTTTATTCAATACTCGAGAGGTGTTGAAGGTTTTATTAATATTTTAAATAAAAAATTGGTAAAACTTGAAGAGAAAAAATCAGGTTATAGTAGAGTGATGGTTCAAATTTTAGCCACCGTAACGGGAATTTTATTATTTGTGGAAACCAGCATAAGTTCTTTAACCGTCGGAACTTTATACAGACCTATTTTTGATAAACTAAAAATACCAAGAGAGAAACTCGCCTACATAGCAGATTCTAGTTCTGCGCCATCTTCAATTTTAATTCCTTTTAATGCTTGGGGAGCTTTTATTATGGGACTTTTGTTAACTCAAGGAATTAAAAATCCGATAGGAGTTTTACTTTCCTCTATTAAATATAATTTTTATCCAATATTGGCAATCGGAATTGTTTTCATTGTTATTTTTTCTAAAAAAGATATCGGACCAATGAAAAAAGCAGAAAAAAGAACTTTAGAAACAGGAGAGTTAATGAACCCTAATTCTAAACCGATGATTTCCGATGAGGTGACTTCTTTTCCGCCCAAAGAAGGTATTAAAGCAAAAGCATATAATATGATTGTACCGCTTTTGGTGATGGTTTTCATGATGCCAATTAATTTAATTTATACAGGATGGGGTTCAATTGAAAAATCAACTTCATTTTTTGATCACGCTATGCAAGCTATTGGAAAAGGATCAGGATCTTCTTCTGTTTTATATGCCGTAATAACTGCATTATTGGTTGCTATGATAATGTATTTTATTCAAGGAATTATGAAACCAAAAGAAGCTGTAAATTTAACTTTAAAAGGAATTAGCGAGTTAATGCCTTTAGCTTTATTAATGCTGTTGGCGTTTGCTATAGGAAATGTTTGTAAAGAGTTAGAAACAGGAATATATGTTGCTAATGTAACAAAAGATTGGTTGTCTCCTGAATTATTGCCAGCAGTCGTTTTTATCATCAGTTCGTTTATTGCTTTTTCTACAGGAACTTCTTGGGGAACTTTTGCAATTATGTTAGCAATTTCAATTCCGATGGCAAATATTCATACTGCAAATGTTACGTTAATTGTAGCCGCTACTTTAGGTGGTGGAATTTTTGGTGATCATTGTTCACCAATTTCAGATACTTCTATTATATCTTCTATGGCGTCGGCGAGTGATCATATAGATCATGTTAAAACACAATTACCATATGCGTTAATTGGTGGCGGAATTACAGTAGTAATGTATTTGTTGTTTGGTTTTTTTGGATAGCTATTTTGCCAAAACCCCTCGTTTTTTTATTTCAGGGATTAACCGAAGAGCTCCTTCTTTAACGGTGTTTTTTTCAAATAGAAATGTTTTATCAAACAACGTATTTCCATCAAAAAAAGTGACTTGAAAACGATTGTTTAATTTGAATAATTCAGGTTGAATAAATTCTAATTTTGCAAATGAATTTGCAGGAAGTTTATCTAATTTTTTTCTCGTTAATGTTGTGGTTTTGGTTTCAGAAAAACCCTGTGTTACAACAACAATCATTTCTAAATCAACATCTTTATTATTAATGATGTAGATATTCCAATCATCAGTTTTATAAATATCATTGTATTCATAAACCGCTGCAATTTCTACATTAGTAACTTCTGGTATTTGGATGTCTTTTTTCAAAAAGTTTAAATAACTGACTTAAATTGCTCTAAGAAACGTTTATCGTTTTCGTAAAACATTCTAATATCTGGTATTTGATACAATAACATGGCAATACGTTCTATTCCCATACCAAAAGCATAACCAGAATATTTTGTAGGATCTATATTCGCGTTTTTCAACACATTAGGATCTACCATTCCACAGCCCATAATTTCTAACCAACCTGTACCTTTTGTTATTCTGTAATCGGTTTCAGTTTCTAATCCCCAATAAATATCTACTTCTGCACTTGGCTCTGTAAACGGGAAATAAGAAGGTCGTAAACGGATTTTCGATTTTCCAAACATCTCTTTTGTAAAATATAAAAGCGTTTGTTTTAAATCAGCAAAAGAAACATCAGTATCAATATATAAACCTTCAACTTGATGAAAAATACAATGTGCCCTCGCAGAAATATCTTCGTTTCTAAAAACTCTTCCAGGAGAAATAGTTCTTATTGGAGGTTCGTTATTTTCCATATAACGAACTTGTACAGAAGACGTATGTGTTCTTAATAAAATATCTGGATTTTGTTCAATAAAAAAGGTATCCTGCATATCACGCGCAGGGTGATATTCTGGTAAGTTTAATGCCGTAAAATTATGCCAATCATCTTCAATTTCAGGACCTTCAGAAATGGTAAAACCAATTCTGTTAAAAACATCAATAATTTGATTTTTAACCAAGGATATTGGATGACGAGAACCTAATTCAATAGGCTCAGACGGACGTGTTAAGTCGCCATAAAAACTTTTTTCTTCGGATGAATTTTCTAAAGAATCGTTTAATTCACTAACTTTTTCTTCAGCAGATTTTTTTAAGTTATTTAATGCTTGACCAAAGTCTTTTCTTAAATGTGCATCTACATTTTTAAATTCCGCAAAAAGATCTTTTAACAAACCTTTACTACCCAAATATTTAATTCTGAAAGCTTCTATCTCTTCTTTCGACGAAGTTTGAAAGCTTTTAACATCACCAATAAGTTCTTTTACTTTGTCTAACATCTTAAAAATTCCCAATATTAAGGGTACAAATTTAGTGTTTTTTAAGATGTTTTAGATTTTAAATGATAACAAAACCTAAACCCCAAACGAAATCGATTGAAATTAGGGGTTAAGATTATAAATAAAAATCTTTTTTATTTTGCGAATAAAGAAAATAACTATATTTGTCGCATCAAATTTTTGAAAGATTCATAAAAAAACACATTAAAAATTATGGAGGAAAAAATAAAAGGGTTTATGGACCTGGTTAAAAAAAGAAATAACCACGAGCCAGAATTCTTGCAAGCGGTGCAAGAAGTTGCAGAAACTGTAATTCCTTATATCATTAAGAATGATATTTATCACGGTAAAAATATTTTACTAAGAATGGTAGAACCAGAACGTTTAATTTCTTTTAGAGTTTCTTGGGTAGATGATAGTGGAGAAATTCAAGTAAATAGAGGCTATAGAGTTCAAATGAATTCTGCAATTGGTCCTTATAAAGGAGGGTTACGTTTTCATCCAACCGTAAATGCAAGTATTTTAAAATTCTTAGCTTTTGAGCAAGTCTTTAAAAACTCTTTAACAACACTACCAATGGGTGGTGGAAAAGGAGGATCAGATTTTGACCCTAAAGGAAAATCAGACAATGAAATTATGCGTTTCTGTCATGCTTTTATGAGTGAATTGTGTAAACATATTGGACATAATACAGATGTTCCTGCTGGAGATATTGGTGTTGGAGGAAGGGAGATTGGTTACATGTTCGGAATGTATAAAAAACTAAAAAATTCTTTTACAGGAGTTTTAACTGGTAAAGGAGCAACTTGGGGTGGATCTTTAATTAGACCAGAAGCAACTGGGTATGGAGATGTGTATTTTGCAGAAAATATGTTAAACCGAAACAACGATTCTATTAAAGGTAAAACGGTAGTAGTTTCTGGTTCTGGTAATGTGGCACAATATGCTACTGAGAAAGCAACCCAATTAGGTGGAAAAGTGGTTACACTTTCTGATTCTTCTGGATATATTTATGATGCTGACGGAATTGATGCTGATAAATTAGCCTATGTGATGGAAATTAAAAATGAAAGAAGAGGGAGAATAAACGAATATGTAGAAAAGTATCCAAATGCAAAATTCTTTGCAGGAGAGAGACCTTGGTCTGTTAAATGTGATGTAGCATTGCCTTGTGCAACTCAGAATGAGTTAAATGGTGAAGAAGCAAAAACATTAGTTGAAAACGGATGTATTTGTGTGGCAGAAGGAGCAAATATGCCCTCTACACCAGAAGCAATTATAGAATTCCAAAAAGCAAATATTTTATTTGCTCCTGGAAAAGCATCTAATGCTGGTGGTGTTGCAACTTCTGGTTTAGAAATGAGTCAGAATTCTTTACGTTTAAGTTGGACAAGAGAAGAGGTAGACGAAAAGTTAAAACAAATTATGAAAGAAATTCACGCTTCTTGTGTTCAATACGGTACTAAAGAAGATGGTTCTGTAGATTATATTACTGGCGCAAATATTGCTGGTTTTGTTAAGGTTGCTGACGCAATGTTAGCTCAAGGAATCGTATAAATTTCTTTTTTTAAATTTAAATCGAGAAAACGCATCAATTTATTTGATGCGTTTTTTTATTTTTATGGGTACTGAAATAAATTCAGCCTACATGAAGAAAATTACAAATCTTATACTTAACGGAAAACATCAAAAACCAATTCTTTTAGATGTTTTTTATAAAGAAAACAACTCACCAAAATCGATAATTATTTTTTGTCATGGGTATAAAGGATTTAAAGATTGGGGCGCATGGAATTTGATGGCAGAATCGTTTGCTAAGAACGATTTTTTCTTTCTAAAATTTAATTTTTCTCATAATGGAGGAACCGCAGAACAACCTATAGATTTCCCAGATTTAAAAGCATTTGGAAATAATAATTATACCAAAGAATTAGACGATTTAGAAACTGTTTTAGATTGGATTTATGAGAATTCTGAATATCAAAATGAGATAAATACAAATAATATTTCTTTAATTGGTCATAGTAGAGGTGGTGGAATTGTTTGTATAAAATCTGAAGAAGATATGCGGATAAAAAACGTAATAACATTAGCAGGAGTTTCAGATTATAAATCACGTTTTCCAAAAAATGATGATTTTATAAAATGGAAAGAAAAAGGTGTTTATTATGTAAAAAATGGTAGAACTCACCAAGAAATGCCACATTTTTATCAATTTTACGAAGATTTTTACAAAAACGAAAATCGTTTAACGATTAAAAGAGCAGTTAAAAATCTTCAGATTCCTCACTTAATTATTCATGGAGATAATGATACTTCAGTTTTGGTTGATGAAGCAAAAACCCAGCATCAATGGAATCCAGAAAGTCAATTAGAAATTATAGAAAATGCGAACCATGTATTTGGTGCAAAACATCCTTGGGAAGAAAATATTTTACCTGAAGAATTAAAAAAAACTTTAGAACTATGTTTTAAGTTTTTAAAAACTTAATTCCTGTTTTTATGTAAATAATCTAAGGGTAAAGTGTCGCCCATTCTTTGACCTCCTAAATACCCTCCAAATCTTACCAAATCAGTTGGTGCGTGATTTCCAAAAGAATCAATAGTAAAGTACTCGGTAAATGATTTAATTTGAGAAATAAATTCATTTTTATACCTTATTGTTAAAGGCATTTTTAGACGCACCTTGATAAATTCGCTAAAATCATCTTTGTATGAATTTATATATCTTCCAGCTTTAACAGGCACTCCAGCAACAAAAATTGAATAACCGTCTTTAGCAAGGCTTTTATTAGCGATAGCTCTCATAAAGTGTAAAACAGAACCACGGTAGGTTTCTTTTCTTATTTTTTTTGTTTCTTTTGTAGGATTGGGTTGCATTGATGTGTAAAAATTACTTCCTAAGTAATGAACATAATCTAATGTTTTTGTTTTTAATGATTTGCTAACATATTTGTAATATAATTCAAAAACTTCAAGTTCTACAGTTATCAAATACTTTAGCCTAACATTTCTAAAAGTTAAAGGTGATTTAGAATAGGCATTTAATGATTTCTTTTTTGAATCGTATCTTAACTTTAGTTCTTCAGGATTCATTAATTGACAGCTTTTACCGTTTAAAGTTTTTCCAAAATAATGCTTGGTAAATTCTTTTAACATCATTTCTCGTGTCCAACCTTTGCTATAAATAACCACTTCGTCTAAATTCTCATTACTTCTCTTCAATGAAATCTCGATAGATTCATTAGGATTATATGTAATAATTTTTTCTGTTTGATACCCTAAATAAGAAAAAACTAAAGAGGTTTTTAAGTTTTTGAAAATGATAGAAAACTCTCCATTGTCATCTGTTGTGACTCCAATACTTGTGTTATCGTAATAGATAGCAACACCTAAAAGAGGTTCATTTGTCTCATTATCTAATACCTTACCTGTTATTTTTTGAGAAAAAGAAATAACACTAATTCCACAAAAAAGCAATAAAAAAAAGTAATGTTTCATGAATTTTTTCCTTAAAGTTACAAAAATCTGAATAATAAAATCTTTGTTACTATTTTTGGTAGATGAAGTGTCAAGAACCGTTCCGTAAAATTATTCATGTAGATATGGATGCCTATTACGCGTCGGTAGCACAATTGGATAATCCTGAATTAAGAGGAAAGGCAATTGCTGTTGGTGGAGGAGGAACAAGAGGTGTAATTTCTGCAGCTAGTTATGAGGCACGTAAATTTGGTGTAAAATCGGCTATGAGCGGAGTTTTAGCGAAACAAAAATGTCCGCATTTAATTTTTGTAAAAACAGATTTTGCACGTTATAAAGAAATATCAACTAAAATCAGGGAAATTTTTCACGAATATACAGATTTGGTTGAGCCTCTTTCTTTGGATGAAGCTTATTTGGATGTTACCGAAAATAAAAAAGGGAATCCTTCTGCTAATGATATTGCTAGAGAAATTAGAGCTCGAATTTTTGAAGAAACTGGGTTACGAGCATCAGCAGGAATTTCCATCAATAAATTTATAGCCAAAGTTGCTTCTGATATTAACAAACCTAATGGGCAAAAAACGGTTCATCCAGAAGAAGTTATTCAGTTTTTAGAAGAATTACCTGTCAATAAATTTTATGGGGTCGGTAAAGTTACGGCTGCAAAAATGTACAATCTAGGGATTTTTAAAGGCATCGATTTAAAACTAAAATCAATTGAAGAACTAACAAAGTTATTTGGCAAATCTGGTGCGCATTATTTTAATATTGTTCGAGGAATTCATAATAGTAAAGTAAAACCAAACCGAATAAGAAAGTCAATAGCAGCTGAGAGAACGTTTAATGAAAATATTTCTTCGGAAGTTTTTATGATGGAGCGTTTAGAGAAAATAGCTGAAGAACTAGAGCGAAGAATGGTAAGCACAAATACGAAAGGAAAAACCATTACATTAAAAATTAAATATTCAGACTTTACTCAACAAACTAGAAGTAAAACGATTTCAAAATTCATTCAAAAAAAAGAAGACTTTTTACCAATTGTTAAAGAGTTATTGTATCAAAACAAACTAGAAAATTCTGTTCGTTTATTAGGCATTTCTTTTGCTAACTTAGACACAGAAAAAAAGGAGCCTGTTTGGGTACAATTACAATTTGAATTCTGATGATAATTTTAATTTTGTCTCACTGAAAATGACACAGAATCGAATGCCATTTACAATATGAAAATAATAAGAATCAATTCCAAAAACCAAGATTTTATCAATCTTTTAAAAGATTTGGATGCATTCTTAAAAGTTACTGACGGAGATGAGCACGATTTTTATAATCAGTATAATAATATTGATGTTATAAAAAATGTGGTGGTTATTTATAATGATGAGATTCCTGTTGGTTGTGGAGCAATAAAACATTTTAATGACGATTCGATGGAAATAAAAAGAATGTTTGTTTCTTCGGATGGAAGAGGAAAGGGTTTTGCTCAAGGAATAATAAAAGAACTTGAAATTTGGACAGTTGAATTAGGCTATAAAAAGTGTGTTCTAGAAACAGGAAAAAGACAGGTTGAAGCGCTAAAATTTTACAAAAAATGTGGTTATAATCAAATTCCGAATTATGGTCAATATAAAGATGCAGAAAACAGTGTTTGTTTTGAAAAAACGATTTAAATGAACTATAGTTATTGGGAAATAAAAGAATGGTTTACTAACATTGATTTTACGGTTGTTGGTAGCGGAATTGTAGGTTTAAATTGTGCTTTAACTTTAAAAAACAAACACCCAAAAGCGAATATTTTAATCATAGAAAAAGGAATGTTACCGCAAGGAGCTAGCACAAAAAACGCAGGTTTTGCTTGTTTTGGAAGTTTATCTGAACTGATAGACGATTTAAAAACACACTCTGAGAAAGAAGTATTTAATTTGGTGAAAAAACGTTGGGAAGGTTTACAATTATTACGACAGAATTTAGGAGATAAAAATATCGATTTTCAACAAAATAAAGGCTATGAATTATTTTTAGACGAAGCTCTTTTTGAAGAGTGTTTGTCCAAAAAAGAATCGATAAACACCATATTAAAACCTCTTTTTAATGATAATGTTTTTACAGTTGATAACAATATTTTTAACTTTAATAATATTCATAAAAATTATATTACTAACCAGTTTGAAGGACAAATTGATACAGGAAAAATGGCTACGCAGTTACTTTCTTTAGCTAAAAAAAGTGGCATTAAAATTATAAATAATTGTACCGTAGAAAAGTTTATTGAAAACGGAGATCAGGTTGCTGTAAAAACAAATCAAGTTGAATTTAAAACGAACAAATTATTGATTGCAACCAATGGTTTTGCAAATCAGTTATTAAATGAAAATGTGCAACCCGCTAGAGCGCAAGTATTAATTACAAAACCGATTAATAACTTAAAGATTAGAGGAACTTTTCATTTAGATAAAGGCTATTATTATTTTAGGAATATTGACAATCGGATTTTATTTGGTGGCGGTAGAAACCTTGACTTTAAAGCGGAAGAAACTACCGATTTTGGAGTTACAGAAACGATTCAAAATAAACTAGAAGATATTTTAAAAAATATCATTTTACCGAATACCGACTTTGAAATTGAGCATCGTTGGAGCGGAATTATGGGTGTTGGAAATCAAAAGAAAATCATTGTAAATCAATTATCTACTAATGTTTTTTGTGGAGTTCGTTTGGGCGGAATGGGAATTGCTATTGGTAGCTTAATTGGTAAAGAGTTAGCAGAATTAACATGAAGATAAAACAAGAACTTTTTAACCAATGTAAAAACTATGTAAATCAACGTTTAAAAACGGTTGAAAAGATAATTTCTGACAATCAAAAAGCACTAGGTTCTGAAACTAAAAGTTCTGCTGGTGATAAGCATGAAACAGGAAGAGCTATGTTGCAGTTAGAAATGGAAAAAGCTGGTCAGCAACTTATGGGAATTCAACAAATGAAGGAAGTATTGGTTAGAATTGACTTTTCTAAAACTTCAAAAAATATACGTTTAGGAAGTATTGTAAAAACGAATAAAGTAAATTATTTTTTATCTATTTCTTGTGGTCAATTAACTGTTGAAAATGAAACTTATTTTGCAATTTCTTCAGCTTCACCAATAGGAAAACTATTACTTGGAAAAGAACTCAATGATGTTTTTGTTTTTAATGGAAATACAATTAAAATAGAGGGAATTAGTTAATAAATGTCATTCCTGCGAACTGATTTCAACTTAGTGATAGGTTACTAAATATCAATCAAAATTATTGTATGTTAGGTTTATCGTACGATAAAATTATCTCTTAATAAATAGAAGCTTTACTTTTTCTTCTTTTTTTAAATTAGAAGCATGATTAAAAAACACTTTATTTCCATCTAATTCAGCTTCAATCAGCCAATAAGAACCTTTGTAATACGATTTTTTTACAATCGCTTTAAGGTTAGAATTCTCAACCACTTTTAATTGGTGTGGGAATAATAAAATAGTTTTTCCGTCGATAACAATTTCGTTGACATCATCAAATAACGTTGCAACATATTTTATCGTCGGATTGGTATATAGGTTTTTTGGAGCATCATTTGCGATGATTCGATTATTTTGAATCACAATCATGTTATCGGCAAAAGAAAGAGCATCATTTCCATCATGTGTTGCAACAATACAGGCAATGTTTTTTTCTTTTAAATACCCAAATAATTTCCTGCGTAAAGAGTTCTTTTTAAAATTATCTATTTGGCTAAAAGGTTCGTCTAACAGCAATAATTCAGGTTCTTTTGCCAAAGCTCTTGCTATGGCAACACGTTGTTGTTGTCCGCCACTTAAATTTTTAACTTTTTCGTTTGCGAACTCAGTCATTTCTATGACTTCTAATAATTCTACAGTTCTTTTTTGAGCTTCTTCAGGATAAAAACGAGACAAAAATTTCTTAATGTTTTCGGTAACAGAAATAAACGGCATCAAATCAAAATCTTGAGCAACATATTTAAAGAAATCCATTCCAGGGACTAAATGGTGTTCTGGTCCTAAAATCTGAGTTTCGTTCCAAAATAAATCTCCATTATTAACATCTAATAATCCGTAAATGACTTTTAAAAGTGTCGATTTTCCACAACCACTTTCTCCCATCACACATAAATGTTCTCCTTTTTTTAAAGAGAAATTGATATTTGATAAAACAGGTTTATCATCATCGTAAGAAAAAGAAATAGTGTTAACTTTTAGCATAAAAAAACCGCAGATAATTTATATCTGCGGCAAAAATAAGTATTTGTTTTTTAGATAATTTGATTATCCTTTTATTTTACTTTTTGGTGGATTTGGTAAACGGTCAAACCCCATATTAAATAATGTAAATCCAAAAATATCTGCATATTGTTCAATTGTTTTTGTAACCGGAGTTCCAGCACCATGACCTGCATTGGTTTCAATTCTAATTAATGTTGGGTTATTACCAGTTTGTTTGTCTTGCAATTCAGCAGCAAATTTAAAACTATGTGCAGGTACCACTCTATCATCATGATCTCCAGTTGTAACCATAGTTGCAGGATATGACACCCCTTCTTTTACATTATGTACTGGCGAATATCCTTTTAAATAGTCAAACATTTCTTTGTTGTCATCGGCAGTTCCGTAATCATACGCCCAACCAGCTCCAGCTGTAAATGTATGGTAACGTAACATATCTAAAACTCCAACCGCAGGCAAAGCCACTTTCATTAAATCAGGTCTTTGCGTCATGGTCGCACCTACTAATAATCCTCCGTTAGAGCCACCACGGATTGCTAAATAATCGGAAGATGTATAGTTTTCTTTGATTAAATATTCAGCAGCCGCAATAAAATCATCAAAAACATTTTGCTTTTTCATTTTAGTTCCTGCAACATGCCATTTTTTTCCGTATTCACCACCACCTCGCAAATTAGGAACAGCATACACACCGCCTTGCTCCATCCAAACAGAGTTTGTAATACTAAAACTTGGTGTTAGACTGATGTTAAATCCGCCATAACCATATAAGATAGTAGGATTCTTTCCGTTTAACTTTATTCCTTTTTTGTGGGTGATAATCATCGGAACTTTTGTACCATCTTTTGATGCATAAAAGACTTGTTTGCTTTCGTAATCATCAGAATTAAAATCGATTGCTGGTTTCCAATAAGAAGTATAGGTTCCGTCTTTCGGATTAAACTTATACGAAGAGGTTGGTGTGTTATAATTGGTAAATGAAAAGTACAATTCTTTTGCTTTAGCTTTTCCGCTAAAACCACCGGCTGAACCTACTCCGGGAAGTTTGACCTCTCTAATAAGGTTTCCTTCAAAATCATATTGTAATACTTTAGAAACTGCATCTACCATATATTTGGCAAAGAAATACCCAGCACCAGAATTTAAACTCAAGACATTTTCTGTTTCAGGAATAAAATCTTTCCAGTTTTCTTGGGTTGGATTTGCAGCATCAACGGTTATTACTTTTCTATTGGGTGTGTTTAAATTAGTTGTTAAATATAATTTACTTCCTCTACTTTCTACAATATATGTATCACTATCAAAATTATTGATAACTGTTATTAATTTCGAATTATTGTCAGATAAATTTTTGATAAATAGCTTGTTACCTGAAGTTGAGGTTGAAGCTGTAATTACTAAATACTTATCATCTTCTGTTAAATAACCGCCTACATATCTATGTTTTTCTGATGCTTTTTCACCAAAAATTACGGGATCATTTTTTTGTGATGTTCCTAATTTATGATAGTATAATTTGTGCTGATCTGTTTTTGCCGATAATTCACTTCCTTTAGGTTTATCGTAACTAGAATAGTAAAAACCTTCGTTTTTGTACCAAGATATTCCAGAGAATTTTACATCAACTAAGGTGTCTTCTTTTATGGTTTTAGATTCGGCATCCATAACTAATATTTTACGCCAATCAGAACCGCCTTCAGAAATAGAATAGGCAAGCGTTTTTCCATCTTTAGAAAAACTCACTGAACCTAAAGAAGTTGTTCCATCTTCTGCAAAGGTATTTGGGTCTAAAAAAACTTCTTCTTTACCGTCATCTTTTTTACGATATAAAACGTAATGATTTTGTAATCCATCATTTTTATAAAAATACGTATAATCTCCTTCTATAAAAGGTGTCCCAACTTTTTCATAATTCCAAAGTTGCTCTAACCTGTCTTTTAATTGACTTCTGTATGGAATTTTATCAAGGTAGTTAAATGTAACTTCGTTTTCTGCTTTTACCCAAGCCTCTGTTTCCTTGCTTCTATCATCTTCTAACCATCTATAATTGTCAATAACTTCGGTTCCAAAAATAGTATCTATAACTGCTTTTTTTGCTGTTTCAGGATAATTCACGTCTATATTTCTTTGTTTTTGTTCTTCCTTACAAGATTGTAAAATAATGGTGCAAAGAATAGGTATGATTAGTTTTTTCATAATTATGAGTCTATAAATTTGACAATTCATCAAAATTAATATAAATAAAACCGTTTCAGTTAATAAATGAAACGGTTTTGTTAAATTTTAACTTTATTTTAGTTAAATAAAGATTTAAATCGATCCCAATGAGCATAGATTAGGTATCCGTTTAGAGTGGCAATAATTAAGGCAAATAATACTCCTTTTGGATCTAGCTTTAAGTGAAAAGCAACAATATTTATAGAAACAGGTACTAAAATCAATAAAGCAAATGGTATTGCTTTTTTAGTTACTAGTAAAATTCCGGCTAGAATGTAAAAAACACCTAAAAGCGGAAAAATATACCCACTACTATCTAGAGCAGTCATAAAAATTTTTGCTTTTAAAGGTAAATCTGGTGCTGGCATAAACCCAAAAAACTTATTTAATCCAAAAATTAGCATGGCTACACCTAATACATATTGTGCAATTGTAGTTACTTTAGAATTCATAATATAAAAGATTAATTATTAAATAGTTGAGGGTATAAGATACAAAAATTACTTAGAGTTAAGAGTATGTGTTTTTTATAATTGTAATTTGTGTTTAATAAAAACGACTACTTTAGCACAATTATAAAATTAAATATGACAGAAAATTTAACAAAAGAAACATTTTTAGAAAAGGTTTTTAATTTTGAAGAAAATAAAGAATGGAAGTTTGAAGGAAAAGTACCAGCATTAGTAGATTTTTATGCTGATTGGTGTGGACCTTGTAAAATGTTAGCTCCAGTTTTAGAGAAGCTTTCTGAAGAATATGGAGAGAAAATAAACATTTATAAAATTGATACCGAAGCGCAACCAGAATTATCTGCGGCGTTTGGAATAAGAAGTATTCCTTCTATGTTATTTTGTCCTGCAGAAGGAGAACCACAAATGGCAAATGGAGCCTTACCAAAACCAGAATTAGAGCGTATTATTGCCGATGTTTTGAAGGTAGAGAAATAAACTTTATAGAGAAATGAGTAACTTTAAAGTTCTAAGCAATATTGCTTAGAACTTTTTTTATTTCATAAATTTTGTAACAAAAAGTAAAAACAAACTACTTATTACCAATAAACTAATTAACCAACATGATTTCAAAATTCTTAAATTTAGAATGGAAGCAATATTTCCGTTCGTCTCATTGGCAATCAGGTATTGCCCTTAAGGTAATTATGGTGTTTTTTGCACTGTACTTAATAGTTTCTTTTTTAGCTATTGGAGTTGGAGGGTATTATTTCATTAAAAAAATGTATCCAGAAGCAGATCCTCTGCAAATGGTAAATTCTTATTTAGTTTTTGCAATTTTAGGTGATTTAATTTTTAGGTATTTGATGCAGAAATTACCAATAATGAATATCAAGCCTTTATTGTTTTTACCCATCAAAAAAAGTAAACTTGTCCATTATGTTTTAGGAAAATCTTCTTTTTCGTTTTTTAATTTTATGGGTCTGTTTTTTTACATCCCTTTTGCTATTGTATTAATTAAAGAAGGATATATAATTAGCGGAGTATTGGGATGGTTAGTTACCATGATTTTAATCATTCAAATAGCAAATTTTATTAATTTTTTGATTAACAAAAGCAACATAGCTTTAGGAGCAATTGTTGTTTTATTAGCTAGTTTAATTGGATTACAATACTATAATATATATGATGTTGCCAGTTTTGGTGGTAGAATTTTTGACGCTATTTATAACACCCCTTTGTATTGTTTAATTCCACTTGTTGCTCTTATCATAGTTTATTATTTAAATTTTAAACAACTAAGTAATCAAGTATATTTAGATGAGGCAGTAAATAAAAAAGTAGAAGAAGCAAACTCTGTTGATTTATCTTGGGCGGATAAGCTAGGTGATGTGGCGCCATTTATTAAAAATGATATTCGATTAATTTGGAGAAATAAAAGAACGAAAACAGTGTTTTTAATGTCTTTCCTATTTCTTTTTTATGGATTGATTTTTTATACGCTAGATGCATATAAAAATTCATTACCAATGTTAATGTTTGCTTCGTTATTTGTTACAGGTGGCTTTACACTAAATTATGGTCAGTTTATCCCAGCCTGGGATAGTGCACACTATAAAATGCTAATGAGTCAGAGTTTTAGGTATCGAAAATTTTTAGATTCTAAATGGGTCTTAATGGTTACAATGACAACTATTTTATACTTATTAAGTTTTCCTTATTTATATTTCGGAACTAATATTTTTTTAATGATTACTGCTGGAGCTATTTTTAATATTGGTTTTAATTCATTGTTTTTATTATATGCTGGTTCATTCAATAGAAAAAGAATAGATTTAACAAAAGGTGGGTTTGGAAATACACAGGGAACTAGTGCAACACAATTTATTATTATTATCCCGTTAATGCTTTTCCCAATGCTTTTATTTTGGGTTTTCGATAAGTTTGTCGGTCATAATTCAGGGTTTATTGTAGTTGCTGCAGTCGGAATTATTAGCCTTTTATTAAAAAATTATGCAATGAATTTTATTGAAAAAAAATACATTAAAGACAAATATGCTATGATTAACGCATTTGGAAAAGAATCATAATCAAAGAAAAAACATCATGATACAATCAAAAAAAATATCAAAAAAATACGGGAAAGCAGAAGTGCTTAATATAGAATCATTAGACATACCAACTGGAGAAAGCTTTGGATTGGTAGGAAATAATGGAGCAGGAAAAACAACTTATTTCAATATCCTTTTAGATTTAATTAGACCAACAACAGGAAAAATTATAAATAATAATGTTGAAGTAAATAAAAGTGAAGATTGGAAAACCTTTACGGGGTCATTTATTGATGAAAGCTTTTTAATCGGCTATTTAACACCAGAAGAATACTTTGAGTTTATAGGAGATCTACGAGGAATGAATAAGGCAGATGTTACAAAATTCTTAGCACAGTTTGATGAGTTTTTTAACGGAGAAATTCTAGGAAAGAGAAAATATTTACGCGATTTAAGTAAAGGAAATCAGAAAAAAGCAGGAATTGTAGCTGCTATGATGGGAAATCCACAAGTAATTATTTTAGACGAGCCTTTTGCCAACTTAGATCCAACAACGCAAATCCGTTTAAAAAAGATGATAAAAGAAATTACAGATAACAGAGAAGTAACGTTATTAATTTCTAGTCACGATTTAACACATGTAACGGAAGTTTGCGAGCGTATTGTTGTTCTTGACAAAGGAAATGTAGTAAAAGACATTAAAACATCAACAAAAACTTTGAAAGAACTAGAAAGTTATTTTTCGGTTTAAAGATTAACTTTTCTTGATAATAAAAAAGGCTTTCTGATTTTATTACTATTTTTACAGGCTCTATTACAATATTTTTAAAAGAAAAAGGTTGTAGTAAGAGCCTTTTTAGTCTGTATGAAAAATATTAAAAATAGTGTATTAGTTTTAGTTTTTTGTGGATTGGCAGTTGCTTGTTCAACAAAAAAAGATACTGCAATTACCAGAAATTGGCACGCGCTTACTACAAAATATAATGTGCTTTTTAACGGAAAAGAAGAATTTAAAAAAGGAATTAAAGAGATTAATGAGAAGTATGAAGATGATTTCTTTACTAGACTACCTATAGAGCCGATTGAATTTAAAGAAGAAGACGTAAAAATAACGACAACTTTTGATGGCCCTGGTGGCGGGTTTGATGGAGAAGAAGAGGAAGAAAAAACATTGAACTCTCCTTTTGATAAAGCAGAAGATAAAGCGACGAAAGCAATACAGAAACATTCGATAAATATTTATGGTAGAGAGCGAAATCGTCAAATAGATGATGCGTATTTATTATTAGGTAAGTCAAGATATTATACCCAGCGTTTTATTCCTGCGGTAGAAGCTTTTAATTATGTGATTGCTAATTATCCAAGTGCAGATTTAATTGCTGAAACTAAAATTTGGAGAGCAAAAGCAAACATTAGATTAGATAATGAAGAAATGGCTATTGAGGCCATGAATTTATTATTGGTGGTTCGTGATACTTTAGAGGCAGATTTACCTGACATTATTAAAGAACAAGCACATACTGCTTTAGCAATGGCGTATGCAAAAACAGATACAATTCAGAAGGTTATTCATCATTTAACAAAAGCAACAGAAACCTACGAAAACAGAGAACAATCGGCTAGAAATCTATTTATTTTGGGTCAGATTTATAGCAATCAAAATAAAAAAGATTCGGCTTTCGCTGTATTTCAAAAATTGTCTAATTTCAAAAAAGCACCTCATAAATATCGTATTAATTCAAATATAGAATTAGCAAAGAATTTTTCTAATGATTCTACTGCAAATGGATTAATAAACAGGTTGGTTGAGTTAACTGAAGATATTGATAATAGAAAATATTTAAGCGGATTATTTTATCAATTAGGAAATTTAGAAGAAAATAGAGACAGTGTAAATACGGCAAGAGAATATTATAAAAAATCTATTCGTACCAAATACGCGACTACAAAACAAAAAACATATTCTTTTGAAAGCCTTGGAAACATAAATTTTAAAGAATCTAATTATCAATTAGCGAGTTCTTATTATGATAGTGTATTAGTAACAACTAAAGACACCTTGCAACTTAGAATTAGAAGAGTAAAAAGAAAGCATAAAAATTTAGCATCATTAATTAAGTACGAAAATACGCTTGTAACAAACGATAGTATTCTAAAAATTGCTGCTTTATCTGAAGATGAACAAAAAATATTTTTTGAAAAATACGTAGAAAGAATTAAAAAAGAAGACGAAGAGAAAGCACAACAGCAGTTAAATGCAATTGCTTTTGGTGGTTCTTTTGGAAGTGGTTCTTTACAATCTGCTGGTAAAGCCGGATGGTATTTTTATAATAATCAATCATTAGAATTTGGTAAAACCGAGTTTGTAAAAATTTGGGGAACAAGAAAACAAGAAGATAATTGGCGCTGGTCTTCAAAACCTACAGAGGTTGGATCAGAAATTGAAAAAGACAGTGTAAGTTCTTTAAAAAACTCACGTTATGATGTAGCTAGTTACTTAGCTAAAATTCCTAAAAAACAAGAAGTAATAGATAGTTTGTTCACGCAAAGAAATCAAGCTTTATACGAATTAGGTGTTATTTATAAAGAGCAATTCAGAAATCCAGATTTAGCCATTAACCGATTAGAAAGAGTATCTAAAATTAATAAAGACGAATCTTTGATTTTGCCAATAAATTATCATTTATATCAATTATATACTGATTTAGGAAGTAAAACAAAGGCTGAAAAACATGAATACGTTATTTTAAATGATTTTCCTGATACTAAATTCGCACAGCTTATTAAGAATCCAGGAGAAGCGTTAAAAGAGGAAGAATCGGTAGATGAAACTCAGAATTTATATAAAGAAGTTTATTATCTGTATAAAGATAAAAAGTATCCAGAAACCATTAAAAAAGTTGATGAAACACTACCAAATATTCAGAATTCAGTTTTAATTCCTAAATTTGAACTTTTAAAAGCTTATGCTATAGGGAAGTATTACGGTAAAGCAGCGTATCAACAAGCCCTAGAATTCGTTTCTGTAAATTACGCGAGTACAGAAGAAGGTGATAAAGCTAAAGAAATACTAACTAGACTAATTAATTAAATATAACTATCCTATGTTTACTAACAAGGAAAAAACAGACTATACCCCAAAAACTATGGAAAGAAATGTAGTTGCTAAAACAACCAAAATTATCGGTTGCGATATAAAATCTGAAGGAGATTTTAGAATTGATGGACTTTTAGAAGGTACTTTAACGACTAAAGGACGAGTAATTATTGGTGTTGATGGACACATAAACGGAGTTGTAGATGCAGTTCATGCAGATATAGAAGGAAAATTTTCCGGAAAACTTTTAGTACATGAAGTATTGACTGTAAAAGCCACAGCAAAAATTTCTGGTGATGTTGTTATTAACAAACTTTCTGTAGAACCTGGAGCAACTTTTAACGCTACTTGTAGTATGAAAGGAACTGTAAAAGATCTTAATGAAGGGAAAAAAGCAGAAGAAAAAACCGCTTAGTAATTACGCTCGTTTTTCTGGAATAGCCTTTCAAATGTTAGCAATTATAGCAATTGGTACTTTTGTTGGTGTAAAACTAGATGAAAAATATCCTAATAAAAACAATCTTTTTACGCTTATATTATCATTAACCAGTGTAATTTTGGCAATTGTTTTTGTAATAAGGCGTATTCTTGCAATGTCTAAAGAAGAATAAAAATGAATCCAGATTTTGTAAAAAGACAAGTAAGTTTTTTAATTCAACTTATCATAGTAGCAGGATTACTATTAGCTGTTCATTCTTATTTATTACATCATTTTGCTAGTAAAACAGCTTTTTTCTTTCCACTTTGGCAGATTTATGTTTTTCATATAGTAATTACCTATTTATTATATAGTTTAATTAATAATAAATATTCACATGGAAAAACTGAAATATTTAATGTTTTTATGATTGGAACACTTTTAAAAATGGTGTTTGTAATTCTTTTTTTATTACCTCTGTTACTTTCTGAAGTTAAAAACAAGCAGCCAGACGTTTTTAACTTCTTTATACCTTACTTTTTACTTCTTGCTTTTGAAGTTTTTTCGATCACTAAGTTTTTACAAAAAAAAGATTAAAAACACCTTTTTCAGCCTTTTTTTTTAATGCTAATTAACTTTGAAGACAATCTTTAAAATATTGTTTGTCAATTAAGATAATGTCCTTACATTTGCACCGAATTTTAAGCAGGGTTTTAATACATTCTCAATGACATTAAATACTATTAAAAACGTACTTTTTTCAGTGCTATTTTTAGCATATTCTTTAAATGGATTTGCATCTGACAAAGATCAAGAACCTGAGACAAAGAATTTTGATGCAAAATCTATGATTCTACATCATGTAAAAGATGCTCATGAATTTCATTTGTTGGATTGGAAAGGAAAACCAGTTTCTCTTTCTTTACCTATTATTTTATGGACTGACAATGGTTTAACAACTTTTATGTCTAGTGAATTTCACCATGATGACGAAGGGCATACAATTGTTGAAACAAACGGAGGTAAATTCGTAAAATTTCACGAAAAAATATATCAGTTAAACGAAGGAGCAACAACTGTTGCTTTTGATGCTGATCATCACCCTACAAATGCTAAAATACCACTTGATTTTTCTATCACTAGAAATGTTTTTATGATGTGGATCTCTGTCTTAGTATTGTTGTTAATATTTTTAGCTACAGCTAAATCCTATAGAAAATCTAAAGATGGTGTTCCTACAGGAATCGCTAAATATATTGAACCTTTAGTTGTCTTTGTTAGAGATGAAATAGGTATACCTATGATAGGTGAACAGAAGTATAAAAGGTATATGCCTTATTTATTAACGGTATTTTTCTTTATTTGGATCAATAATATTTTTGGATTAATTCCAATTTTAAATGGAGCCAATGTAAGTGGTAATATTGCTTTTACATTAACATTAGCTGTTTTCACTTTTATAATTACAACTTTAAGTGGAAACAAAAATTACTGGAAGCACATTTTTTGGATGCCAGGAGTACCAGTACCAATGAAAATATTTTTAATGCCAATAGAAATCATTGGTATTTTTACAAAGCCAATTTCGTTAATGATTCGTTTGTTTGCTAATATTACAGCAGGTCATATAATTATATTAGCGTTAATGTCTTTAATATTTATATTTAAAACAATAGCAGTCGCTCCAGTTTCAGTAGCTTTCTCATTATTTATTGGAATTATAGAAATTGTAGTAACTGCAATACAAGCATATATTTTTACAGTATTGTCTGCACTTTATTTTGGTATGGCAACTGAAGAACAACATCATTAATTAATTTAAATTTTGAAACTATGACTATTACTGGAATTGCAGCAATTGGAGCTGGTTTAGCAGCTATTGGAGCTGGTATTGGTATTGGTAAAATTGGTGGATCTGCTATGGAAGCAATGGCACGTCAACCAGAAATGCACGGAAAGATTCAATCTTCTGCATTAATTTTAGCAGCCTTCGTAGAGGCAGTAGCGTTATTTGGCGTTGTTGCAGCTTTAATCGTTTAAGGATTACAAAAAAACAACAGAAGTAACGGTTGGTTACTTCTGTGTTTTTAAAATTTAAGTTTAAAAAAAATAAAGAAATGGATTTAATTACTCCTGGGTTAGGACTTATTTTTTGGACAGCAATAACATTTTTATGTTTATTGTTTATCTTAAAAAAGTTTGCATGGAAACCAATTTTAGGCGCAGTAAGCGATCGTGAAAAAAGTATTAAAGATGCTTTAGCATCTGCTGAAGAAGCGAAAAAAGAAATGCAAAACTTAACTGCAGATAATGAAAAATTAATCAAAGAAGCTAGAATCGAAAGAGACGCAATGTTAAAAGAAGCTAGAGAGATTAAAGAAAGCATTATTGCAGAAGCAAAAGATGAGGCAAAAGAAGTGACTACTAGTTTAATTGAAAAAGCGCAAGCATCAATTCAACAAGAAAAGCAAGCTGCTTTAGCAGAATTAAAAAAGCAAGTTGCAGATTTGTCTATTGGTATTGCAGAATCTGTGATTAAAAAAGAATTAACTTCTAAAGACGATCAACTTAAATTAGTTGAAGGAATGTTAGAAGAAGTTACTTTAAATTAAGAAACATGAAAGACGCTAGAGCAGCATTACGTTACGCAAAAGCAATCTTAAATCTTGCAAAAGATTCAAATTCTGAAACTGCAGTTGATGCAGACATGAAATTAATTGTGTCTACTATAGCAGAAAATGACGAATTAGAAGTAGTGTTAAAAAGCCCAGTAATTAAAACTTCAGATAAAATGAATGTTTTAAGAGGGTTGTTTTCAGATAAAGTAGATACTATTTCGCTTGGTCTTTTTAATTTATTAGAAGAAAATAAAAGAATAGCAATGTTAGAGTCTATTGCAAAGCAATATTCAATAATATATGATTTTCTTAAGCATATGCAAGTAGCAAAAGTTACTACTGCTGTTTCTTTAACAAAAGAAATAGAAGAGAAAGTTTTAGCTAAAATAGTAGCATTAACTGGCAAAAAGGCAAATTTAGAAAACGAAATTAATCCAGCTATTTTAGGTGGATTTATATTACGTGTTGGAGATGTGCAATACGACGCAAGTATCTCTAATCATTTAAACGAATTAAGAAAGGAATTTGACAATAGTCATTATATTCCAAAAATTTAATTATACATCAAATAATACAAGATGGCAGCAATTAAACCCGCTGAAGTTTCAGCAATTTTAAAGCAACAATTAACAAATTTTGAAGCATCAGCTTCATTAAACGAAGTAGGTACCGTTTTACAAGTAGGTGATGGTATTGCTCGTGTTTACGGTTTATCAAACGTTCAATACGGAGAATTAGTAGAATTCGAAAACGGATTAGAAGGTATTGTACTTAACTTAGAAGAAGATAATGCAGGTGTTGTATTATTAGGAGCTTCTACTTCAATTAAAGAAGGTTCTGTAGTAAAACGTACAGAGCGTATTGCTTCTTTAAGAGCTGGAGAAGGAATTGTAGGTAGAGTTGTAGATACTTTAGGAAGTCCAATTGACGGAAAAGGTCCTATTGAAGGGAAAACGTATGAGATGCCTTTAGAGCGTAGAGCTCCTGGTGTAATTTATCGTGAGCCTGTAACAGAGCCATTACAAACAGGTATTAAATCTATTGATGCAATGATCCCTGTTGGAAGAGGTCAACGTGAGTTGATTATTGGAGACCGTCAGACAGGTAAATCTACAGTTGCTTTAGATACTATCTTAAATCAAAAAGAATTTTACGATGCTGGTGAGCCAGTATTTTGTATCTATGTTGCTATCGGTCAGAAAGCTTCTACAGTTGCAGCTATTGCAAACATGTTAGAAGAAAAAGGCGCTTTAGCTTATACAACAATCGTTGCAGCAAATGCATCAGATCCTGCAGCAATGCAAGTATATGCACCGTTTGCTGGAGCAGCAATTGGAGAGTATTTTAGAGATTCTGGAAGACCAGCTTTAATTGTTTTTGATGATTTATCTAAACAAGCCGTAGCATACCGTGAGATTTCATTATTATTAAGAAGACCTCCAGGACGTGAGGCATATCCTGGTGATGTATTTTATTTACACTCAAGATTATTAGAGCGTGCTGCAAAAGTGATTAATGACGATAAGATTGCAAGCGAAATGAACGATTTACCAGATTCTTTAAAAGGAATTGTTAAAGGTGGAGGTTCTTTAACTGCATTGCCAATTATTGAAACACAAGCAGGAGATGTTTCAGCATATATTCCAACAAACGTAATTTCTATTACTGATGGACAAATTTTCTTAGATGGAGATTTATTTAACTCAGGTGTAAGACCAGCAATTAACGTAGGTATTTCAGTATCTCGTGTTGGAGGTAATGCACAGATTAAATCCATGAAAAAAGTATCAGGTACTTTAAAATTAGATCAAGCTCAGTTTAGAGAATTAGAAGCATTTGCAAAGTTTGGATCTGATTTAGATGCAGCTACAATGAATGTAATTTCTAAAGGACAACGTAATGTTGAAATCTTAAAACAAGCACAAAATGATCCTTTTACGGTTGAAGATCAGATTGCAATTATTTATGCAGGATCTAAAAACTTGTTAAAAGATGTTCCAGTTAAGAAAGTAAAAGAATTTGAGAAAGATTTTATTTCTTACTTAAACGCAAAACATAGAGACGTTTTAGATACCTTAAAGTCAGGTAAATTAACTGATGAAGTAACTAAAGCATTAGGAGAAGCAGCGAAAGAGATTTCAGCAAAATTTGCATAAAAAAAGACGTTAGTCTATAGTTTTTAGACATTTACTAAAAATTAATTACTAATTACTAACACCTAAACAATGGCAAACTTAAAGGAAATACGTAACAGAATTACATCTATTAAATCTACGATGCAGATTACCTCTGCCATGAAAATGGTATCGGCTGCAAAGTTAAAGAAAGCGCAAGATGCAATTACAGCAATGCGTCCGTATTCGTCTAAGCTTACAGAATTATTGCAAAACTTAAGCGCTACATTAGATAGTGATGCTGGTGGCGCATATTCAACACAAAGAGAAATACAAAAGGTTTTATTAGTTGTAGTAACTTCAAATAGAGGATTGTGTGGTGGATTCAATTCATCAATCACAAAAGAAGTACTTAAAACTATTGAAGAAAAATACTCAGATACTACTGTAGATTTATTTGCTATTGGAAAAAAAGGAGAGGCTATTTTAGCGAAACAGCTTAGTGTTATAGAAAACAGAAATGATATTTATGACGATTTAACGTTTGATAATGTTGCTGTAATTGCTGAAAAGTTAATGGATTTATATGTAGATGGATCTTACGATAAAATTGAGATTGTCTATAATCAGTTTAAAAATGCAGCTACACAAATACCACAAGTAGAGCAGTTTTTACCTATAAAGCCAATTGAAGGCGGAGAAGCAATTACAAACTCTGATTATATCTTTGAACCATCTAAAGAAGAAATTGTTTTAGCGTTAATTCCTAAGTCTTTAAAAACTCAGTTATATAAATCTATTAGAGATAGTTTTGCATCAGAACATGGGGCACGTATGACAGCAATGCATAAAGCAACAGATAATGCTACAGAATTACGTGATGAGTTATTATTAACGTATAACAAAGCACGTCAAGCAGCAATTACCAATGAGATTTTAGAAATTGTTGGTGGAGCGGAAGCTTTGAATAATTAAAGGTAACAAAACATAGAACAATAAATATACAGAGCGAAACATTTGGTTCGCTCTGTATATTTATCTTGGTATTGTTGTTTTATTTGAATCTAAAAACTACTATTTTGATTCATTTTCTAGCTTTTTTTAAATTAGTTTTTTTACTAACGTCTTATTAATCTTGCCAAAAATCTGGAATACTATTTTTACCTAATACTGTACAATCACCACAAGCTGGAATAGTTGTCATTACATAGGGTAAATTTACATTAATATCTTGTGGGTTATCAAAGTTATCACGTATATACTTATTTTCCGTCCATACTATGTATTCTTGAATTGGAGAACCAACAATTTCTCCTGTAAACGGATCAACTGTAAACAAAACTGGTATATGTGTGGCATGGCAAGGTTTGTAATATGGAGGTAAATCTTCTCCAGGAAAAAGGTCTTTGTAATTAAAGTAGATTCTTTTTTCATCTAATGATGCTACTTCAAAATATCCAATAATATTTTCACTAGGGTTGGTGATAGCTTTGATATTACCCTCGATAAATCCAGGTTGAACTTGAGAAAGTACATTGCCAGACCCTTCTGAAAATTGTCTTAATGTTTTGTAATATTCGTGTGCTTGAGGAGATTGAGAATATTGTTTTACCAATATGCTATAACGATGAGACATGATATAATTAAATCTATCTATAAATCGAATACGATATTTCTCAAGTACATTTTGTTCAAAAGATTTACTGTTTTCTAGTTGAATTTTTTTAGACCTTACTGTATTATAACATATACGTTCTTGTTTTTTTTTTGGTTCGAGGGTAACAAAAAATTCTACTATTTCTTTAGGTGTGAGACCTGCTAAAACTCTTATTGGATAAGGAAAATCATCATTTTGAATAATTAACTCATATGGGTGGTAAGTAGGTGCAATAATTTTGTAGGTTTCTTGATAATCAAACCTCAATAATTGGTTCAGGTTTTCAGGGTTGTCAGTATCAACATAGATAGAAATTCCTTCTTCCTTTTTTTCGTTAAAATCGCGTTTTAAATAAAGGTTTTTTAGTTTAGATTTTGAGGTCAAAGATGAGTTCTCTGACTTGTATTGATTTCCATCTTGTGTTGTAATTTCCAAAGAATAATTTACTCCGAATGAAGCCGAAAACTTATTTTGAGAAGTATACACTCCATTTGCGTTTTGTTGGAAACTATAAACAGAACCTTCATCTCCAATTACCCTAACAGTTGCATTATTTTCTAAATTAGATTGAATACTATCTAAAGGTGAAGAACGCCTAAGGTGTACTTCTTGAAAATCCATTTTATCTGTAATAGTAGCTTCTACTACAAGAAAGCTATTAAATGTTGTTTCTTTAATTAAGTTTATTCTCTCAACACAGCTAAGAAAAGTAAGTATTAAACTTATAATAATAATTTTTCTCATATTAGTTTTTTTACTAACGTTTTATTAATCTTGCCAAAAATCAGGAACACTATTTTTACCTAATACTGTACAATCACCACAAGCTGGAATAGTTGTCATTACATAGGGAAAATTAAGATTATTATCTTCTGGGTTATCGCGTATATATTTATTTTCCGTCCATACTATATATTCTTGAATTGGAGAAGAATCAATAATACCTGTTAACTGATCACGAGTATACAACTCTGGTATATGTGTGCCATGGCAAGGTTTGTAATATGGAGGTAAATCTTCTCCAGGAAAAAGGTCTTTGTAATTAAAGTAAATTCTTTTTTCATCTAACGATGTCACTTCAAAATATCCGATAATATTTTCATCAGGATTGTTAACAGCCTTGATATTACCCTCGATAAACCCAGGTTGTACCTGAGAAAGCACATTGCCAGACCCCTCTGAAAATTGTCTTAATGTTTTGTAATATTCGTGTGCTTGAGAAGATTGCGTATATTGTTTTACCAATATGCTATAACGATGAGACATGATATAATTAAATCTATCTATAAATCTGATACGATATTTCTCAAGTACATTTTGTTCAAAAGATTTACTGTTTTCTAGTTGAATTTTTTTAGATCTTACTGTATTATAACATATACGTTCTTGTTTTTCTTTTTGTTCTAGGGTAACAAAAAATGCTACTACTTCTTTAGGTGTGAGACCTGCTAAAACTTCTGGAGAATAAGGTAAATCATCATTTTGAATAATTAATTCATATGGGTGGTATGTAGGTGCAATAATTTTGTAGGTTTCTTGATAATCAAACCTCAATAATTGGTTCAGGTTTTCAGGATTTTCAGTATCAACATAGATAGATATTCCTTCTTCCTTTTTTTCGTTAAAATCGCGTTTTAAATAAAGTTTTTTTATTTTAGATTTTGAGGTCAAAGATGAGTTCTCTGATTTGTATTGATTTCCATCTTGTGTTGTAATTTCCAAAGAATAATTCACTCCAAATGAAGCCGAAAACTTATTTTGAGAAGTATAAACTCCATTTGCGTTTTGTTGGAAACTATAAACAGACCCTTCATCTCCAATTACCCTAATAGTTGCATTATTTTCTAAATTAGATTGAATACTATCTAAAGGTGAAGAACGCCTAAGGTGTACTTCTTGAAAATCTATTTTATCTGTAATAGTAGCTTCTACAACAAGAAAGCTATTCAATGTTGTTTCTTTAATTAAGTTTATTCTCTCAACACAGCTAAGAAAAGTAAGTATTAAACTTATAATAATAATTTTTCTCATACTAGTTAACAGTAAAGTTTTTAGTTATAGAAATTGGAACTCCTTCGTTTGTAAACCCCTCTAATGATATTTCATAGGTTCCTTTATTATCTGATGTAAAGAATCGAATTTTATCTTTTTGTTTTTTTAAATAAAAATAGGGTAACCATAATAGTTGAGTTCTATAATCAGGTATTCTTTTAGAATCTTCTTTATTATGATAAAGTTGATTAAAATACGCTGTTTTTAGTTCAGGGTTAAATAGGTTGAATTTCTTTATAAAACTACCTTCAAGATCATTTGTATAATTATCATTGAAGGTTTTTACAAGTAATGCACCTTGGTATACTCTGTCTCCATAATAATACTCGTCTCGAAGTACAGAAATAGTTTTCACATTTTTTGCATTAAAACCTAAAAAACGTTGATGATTCTCCTCTAATGCACCATCAACAATTAGCATTGGTAGTAAATTTACTCCAAAATACGGATCGTTCTCACGCCCTCTTATTTCTACATATCTGGTTTTACCGTTTCGTCGTTCATGCCAAGCTTTTTCTACTACTTCAATTAAGGTTTCAGCAATAGTTGGAAAGCGTTTATAATCGTCTAAAACATAAGTTTTCATATAATTTCCATACAAGGGTTTTGGGTAAATGGGTGTAATTATTTTATTCTTTTTAACACCTTGGTTTTGATATGCATTTTGAATTTGATTATAAATACTACGTTGTAGAATAGCTGGTTTAAATGTTGGATGAATTTTAAATTCAGTGAATTTCAACATTTCTTTATTAACTTTTTGATGATTAAATACCTCAACAATATAATTTTGTTTATTATCTCCAAGTGCTTGAATCATTGCTTTGGATGAGCTGTAATCTGATTTTACATGAAAAAAGAAAACACCATTAGAATTGGTTAAAACCATATCTTGACATGCTTCATTACTTAAAATAGATAGTGCAACTTCAGCATTTGGGACTGGCAGCTTTGATGTTTTTTCTATAACTTTTCCGGTTATCATTTCTCCCTCAAACTCAGGAAGAAATACTTTTTCACCAATGTTTCGCTTTCTACTTACTTTTGAATCTGTAAAAAGGCGCGTAAATGTAAGAGAGTTATCTGGTTTAATTGTACTAAGGAACTTGTCATTTTTTTTAACAGAAATAGAATATTTTCCAAATGCTTTGGATGCATTTAAACTTTCTATAGTAAGTACAACTTCTTGGCGGGTATTTAAACTGTCTTTATTAATAGTAAGGTTTATTTGATTAGAATTCTTTTTGTTCTTATTAGCCTTTATATTTATTAAAGGTGCTGAATCATCAAAATTAATTCTAGTATAAGGATTAATGATGTTTATATCTGCACTAAAAAAATGATTACCATCTCCATTTCTCATCCATCTTGTATAAGCCAGCAATTTGTAATTTTTAGAAGCTAAAGTTGAAGGAATAAAAAAGTGCCCTTGACCAACACCACTTTCTAGACGAATTTTATGTTTAAAAACCACACCTTCTTCTCCAACCAATTCTACATAAGCTATTTTGCTATTGGTTGTGAATTGATCTGTTTTGGCATTTTTACAATAAACTTTGTATAACAATTCTTCACCTGCCAACAAAAGGTTTGAATTGTAATGCACATAAATTTTTTCTTGCGCAATGTTATTATACCATTTTACATCCTCTACATTTTTCAGCATGTATTGTGCTTTTGAGGTAAAGCCACCTACTAAAAAAAGTATGATAAAATATACCTGTTTTTTCATTTTAAAATCTAAAATTAAATGTTAATGTTGGCACCGGAATTGAAAAAATGGAACTCTTATATGCTTTGACCTGCCCATTTTCTGTTACAAAAAAAACGGAATAAGGGTTGTTTCTTCCAAGGACATTATAAATTGATAAGTTCCAAAAACTGTGGTAAAGCTTTTTAACTTTGTGATTTCCTTCAAAGTTAAATCCTAGATCAAGTCGATAATAATCGGGAATTCTAAATTCATTTCTATCACTAAACACTGTAAACTGTGAACCTCCAAATTCGTAAACCCCTACAGGGTAAGTTATTGGACGCCCTGTTTGGTAGGCAAAATTGGCAGAAAAACTAAATCTTTTGGTCAATTTATAATTTATTACCGCACTAAAATCATGCGGTTTATCATAATTAGCAGGAAAGTAGTTTCCATTATTAACGCGCTCTTCTGCAAATTGACTGTCTAATTTTAGAAATGTTCTTGAATAGGTATATCCTAACCATCCATTCCATCGTTCTTTATTCTTTTTTATCAAGAATTCTATACCGTATGATTTTCCTTTACCTTGAAGTACTTCTGTTTCAAGCGATTCATTTAGTAATAGTTGTGCGCCAACCTTGTAATCTAAAATATCATTAAAAGTTTTATAATAACCTTCCAAACTCAGTTCATATTGATTTTCTTTAAAGTTTTTATAAAAGCCTAATGAGGCTTGTTGAGCACGCTGGGGTTTTATATTTTTATCGGATAATTTCCAAGTATCTGTTGGCGAAACTGTTGTATTTGTTGATAATGTATGTATGTATTGAAGCGTGTTGTTATAACTAGTTTTTACTGAAAAATCTTCTGTTAAAAAATATCGAGCAGAAAGACGTCCCTCCAAACCACCATAGGTTTTTACAACTTCGTTATTCCCAAAATCTTGCGTTTCAATCAAGTTTGTTACATTCTTAGGTTGCGCACTTTCATATATTCGCTGAGTGGTATCGCCTAAAAATGCATAAAATGAATAGCGAGCTCCCACATCAAAGGCAAGCTTCTCGTTTACTTCATAATTTCCAGAAACAAATATTGATGATTCGAGCCCTTTTTCTTTATCAAGAGTTATAGGGCTTACGTCTGATTCATTATTTAATGGTTTAAACTCTCCAGGATGAATACTGTAAAGTTTCGATGCAATTCCATAACTAAGCTCTTTTGTATCATCATAGTCAAAGTTTGCCTCTAGTTTAATTTCAGTCTCGTTGTTTTTATAGCCTAAATTAAAATCTGTATTAAAATCGCCATCGAACTCTATATCAAATTGGTATTGACTATTGGTAAGTATTAATTCTCCTTTATGTCTGTCGTTAAATCGGTGCTTCCACCCTAAAGACATAAGTCTGTTACTATAACTATAAAGTGAATCTGGTGTGATACTAAACCTATCTTTACTGTAATAACCTGTTATTCTCAAATCATTATCTTCGTTAATGCTGTGATTATACTTAGCGATGACATCATAAAATGAAGCCTTACTGTTTTTTAGTTGTTTATCTTTGAGAGACCTTAAAACCCAACCCGAATAAGTTGATCTGCCCCCTAGTAATAACCCTGATTTTCCTTTAACAACAGGAACTTCTACAGTTACGTTACTTGTTACGGGACCAACAGATACTTCTCCAGTAATTTTTTTAGTATCGGCATCTTTAGTAGAAATATCGAAAACGGAAGATAAACGCCCACCATATTTTGAAGGAATATTACCTTTATAAATATTTACCTCTCCTGTAGTAAAGGGGTTTATTGCAGAAAAAATTCCGAAGAAATGAGATGGATTATAAATGGCTGCATTGTCAAGTAAAATCAGGTTTTGATCTGTTTTACCTCCTCTAACATTGAAACCATTAGACCCTTCTCCAGTTGTTGTTATCCCTGGCAGAGTTGTTGCCACTTTTAAAATATCTCTTTCTCCTAATACTAGAGGAATATTTTTTATGCTTTCCACATCAATTTTAGTAACACCAGCAATAACTTCCTTTACATTTCTATTTGCTTTAGTTTCAATATAAACCTCATCAAGAGCCTCAAACTTTTCTACCAGATTGAAATTTATTTCTCCATCGTTATATACTAGTATTTTCTTTTGAGTTTTAACATTAATAGATTTTATTACTAAAGTATAAGAGCCAGTAGGTAGCATTAACTCATAGAATCCATTGGTATCTGTAGAAGTTCCAATTGCTCTCCCTTTTACAGAAACAGAGATGTTTATTATTGGCTTGCCATTTTCTGTATTACGAATATACCCGCTTATTTTATATTTTTTTTGAACTGAATTTACCTCCTCTTTTCCAAGTTTTATAAGTTTTTCTTTTACACTATCTTTTTGTTCTATGACTTTTTTGTCATCATTATAAAAAATTGGGTTTACCTCTTGTTTATTTTCCAAAGCATCTGAAATTTCAGTATCAGGAATAATATCATGAATTGCGTTATTTTTAGTAAGTATAATATCTGTAGTGTTTGTTATGTAAAAATTAAGTAATGTTCCTTTAAAAATATCTTTAAGAATATTTTGAATTGAGACATCTGTAAATTTTTTATTAATTTTTATATCCTTATCCAACCAGTCTTTAACAAAATAAAATTTATAGTTTGTTTGAGATTCTATTTTAAGTATAGCATCTTCAATACTTAAGTTGTCAAAACTAATTGATAGATTAGTTTTTGCATTTTGTGCATTACAAACAAGGAATGAAAAGGATAAAATTATAACGTGAAGTAATTTCATTTTTTTAATACTAGCGTTTTTTTTGTCAAAACCAATGACAAGTCTCTCAAAAAAAGAGAATAATTAAAAATTAATATGTAATAATTAAGAATTATATAAAAATAATATTTTTTTTTGATTTAAAGCCATTAACAATTTAAATATATAAACCTTTTTGATTTGAAAAATCTAGTTTAATGAGCTAAAGTAATTTTGGATAAAGAATTAGAAAACAAAAATTAATTTAAAGAGCGAACCAAATGGTTCGCTCTTTTTTTTTACCTTGGCATAGCATTTGAAACTACCTCAAAAAAACATAAAAATGAAAATCATGAAATATCTAAGTTTACTTATACTAACGTTAACATTTTCTCAATGTGCAACGACAAAGTTTGATAGTAATCCACCCTTTAAAGCTTCAAGTGGTAGTTTTAATTCTTGGGTAGGCGGAGTTCCTGGTGCTAGTGGAATAAAAGTAGAATTAGCGCTTAATGCAGATGACAAAACAGATTTTAAAGAAATTTTCTTTAGAAATAAAATTGGGACATTACAAACTTCTACCAGTAATGGGAAGACTATTTTAGTTGGTCATATTAGTACAGCAAAGAGAAATAACGACTTAACATTAGACTCAAATTCTGTAAAAGAATTAAAGAATCAAGCTCCAGAAACTAAGTTTCCATTCGAATTAAAAGATAATGAGGCTGTTATTAGTTATATGGTAGGTGATAAAATAAAATATCTTAAAATAGAACACTTAAAAGAACAGCGAACAATTTTTTATCCTTCAGCAAAACCTCAAGGCAATAATAACAACTAATTACGTAATTTTTTAGGCGACCAATAATTTTTGGCACGCAATTTGAATTCTCTTAAGCATAACCATAAAATTTAAGCTTATGAGAACTGTAAAATTACTTTTAACATTATTTATTACCACATCAATCTTAAGCTCGTGTTCTGTATTATTAGATGATGTTGTTACCAATGACATTTCTTTAGAACAAGTTGTTTCAGATTATGATTTATGGTATATCGATTATCATAGAACTACAGGAAACGGAGATGTTCCATTTTTATCAAAAGCCTTTACGGTTTCGTTTTTAAACGGAAGAATGTATGCAAACAACAACATTGTTGATGTTGGTAGAACTGGAAATGGTCTTGGTATTTTAGTGGGAGATTACAATACTTCTAGAGGATATTTAGAAACTTTTCACGATTTAGATGGCGGATATAATTTTGATGTACATCAACTTTCTGCTAATGAAATTAGAATTGACGATGCTTCGCAAAACGTAAGCTATTATTTAATTGGCTATCAAACAAACGAGTTTGATTATGATAAGTTGTTTTATGAAAATATAGAATATTTTTTACAAGAATTTAATGCTTGGGAAAAAATAGATGCAACTGGTGGTATAGCAAATGCATTTGATGAAGAGAATTATCTAGCGTTTACACCAGAAAATATAACAACATTTTATTCTTCTCAAGATAATCTTGGCATAACTATTGCAGATTTAAAGTGGGACTATGTAGGAGGATATCAAATATATGATGTACAAGATTATGAAGATCTAAAAATATTAACACTTAATTATGACGACGGAGATATTGAAGAATTTGAATTAAGCGTTATAACAGATGATAAGATTCGTCTATATCATATAAGTTCTGAAACCACGTATGATTTTTCAGGAAGAGATTTTATACAATTCTTAAGAAAAGATGTAAGGAAGAGTGGTAGAAAACGAACTAAGGTAAAAAGAGAAACAAAGATTAGAAGAAATTTAAAATAAAGTTTGGTTAGTTGATTTTTGGTTGGTTATTTCTTAATAGCCAATTGAACGAAAACCGCTCCACAAGGAGCGGTTTTTTCGTTGTTGATAGTTTGATGAAAAATTAACAGAAACAAAGACACTCTAAATCACTTGATTTCATATTTTTATAACAAATCATTCATCCATCAATTGGAAAAAATAGAACCCTTTTTATGCATGTAGAAGGTAAGGTTTTAAGCAATAATATACAATATGAATAAAACAGCATTTATTACAGGAGCAACCTCAGGAATTGGAAAAGCCACCGCAGAAATCTTCGCAAAAAATAAGATTCGATTAATTCTCAGCGGTCGCAGAAAAGAACGATTAGAAAGTTTACAAAACACATTAAGTAAACTAACAGACGTCATCACATTGCAATTTGATGTTAGTAAAAGAAGTCAAGTAGAAAAAGCGATAGCAAGTTTACCAGAAAACTTTAGTCAGATAGATATTTTGGTTAATAATGCAGGTAACGCTCACGGACTCTCTACTATACAAGATGGAAATATTGATGATTGGGATGCCATGCTAGATATTAATGTAAAAGGTTTATTGTATGTTTCTAAAGCCATCATTCCAAAAATGATAAAAGAAAACAGTGGTTTTATCGTAAATATTGGCTCTATAGCAGGTAAAGAAGTCTATGCTAACGGAAATGTATATTGTGCATCAAAGTTTGCTGTAGACGCCTTAAATAAGTCTATGCGCTTAGATTTAAATCAATATAACATACGAGTTGCTGGGATTCACCCAGGATTGGTAGAAACCGAATTTTCTGACGTTCGTTTTAAAGGAGATACCGAAAGAGCAAAAACGGTTTATAATGGCTACAAAGCCTTGCAAGCAGAAGATATTGCTGACATTATCAATTTTGTTATTACAAGACCTTATCATGTAAATATTGAAGATTTAGTCGTTTATCCAACTGCACAAGCGAGTGCTACTTTAATCAATAAAAAGTAAGTTGTGATTAATAAGCGCTTACTTATCAAAAATCTACTTTCTCATAATGATGAGAATAGTTTTTATGATAAAAAGCAAAAAGTATCCTTAGGTTCTAAAGAAGGAAAAGCAAAATTTTTAAAACATATTTGCGCTTTGTCAAATTCTAATCCAGCCAATAATTCCTATATGGTTATTGGAGTAGAAGACGAGGAAAACAAAATTATGGGAGTCGATTTTTTTGATGATAGTAAGATTCAGAATTTGGTAAATGCCTATTTAAAAAACCCACCTAAAATTCAATATGAAAACGTTCCTTTTCCAAGATTACCGCGTCATAAAGTAGTTGGATTGGTAACAATCAGTTCAAATAATTTGGTTACATCATTACTTAAAAACGCTTGGAAATATAGACGAAATACTATTTTTTATAGAAGAGGAAGTAATTCTATGCCTTTTTTGGGAAGCAATTTTGAACTAAGAAATACAAACAATATTATTGTTGAATCTATTGAAAAAAACGCCAGTAATAATATTGAACTTACTTTAAATGGCGTGTTCGATTTTATTAAGAATCATAAGGAAGAATACAATCCACAGTATAAAGTTTTTAACGAGCAATTTGTGTTGTGTTGGGCAGGAAAAAAGAAAATTATTAATGAAGAAGAGTTTTTTACACGCGTAGATATTGAATTAATAAACGAACAAGTTAGATTATTTTTTTCTTCTTTAGATGATGTTCAAATTACCTATAACGAAAGCTCATTTATTATTACCGAATATATTTTATTAGGAATTGATGCTAGCGAAAAACGATACCCTTTAGAAAAAACAATCATTCATTTTAAGGACAACGGCAAGCACGATATTGTAAAAGAATTGTTGTTTACACTGCCGCAATTTGATAAATCCAATATTCAATATATTTATAATAAAAACAATGCAATTATTAAAAAAATTGAAAATGACATAGCGCTTTCTGTCATTGAACAGGAAGGTGTTTTTAGACTGCCATCTAACTATTTAATTTGTTATTTAAACGGATTTTTTGACGCGCCAGAACAACTTAAAAAAGCTAAAAATTATATTAAAAACCTCGACGATAAAACTACCTATATAAAATACAAAGAAGCAATGCGAGTTTTACGAAAAGTGAAATATAATTAAAAAATCAACTATCTTTTTTAATGATGAGTACTCCCAACCTTAAAAGAAACAAGAAACCATGGCCAACAAAAAAAGCGATGGAACAAGTTTATGAAATGAACCTTTGGGGAACTAATAATACTAAGTTTTATTCTGGAGAAGGTTCTCATAATCCAACTATTGTAAAACCTTATCTAAGCGCAGTAAGATCTTTTTTAACCTCTTTTAAAAACCCACTTTCTGTTTGTGATTTAGGTTGCGGAGATTTTAATATAGGTAAAGAATTGGTAGAATTTACTAAAAACTATATAGCAGTAGACATCGTTGAAGATCTTATTGAAGAAAATAAAGTAATATTTAAAAAATCGAATTTAGAATTTCAACAGTTAGATATTGCAGCAGATGATTTACCTAAGACAGATTGTGTTATTATACGGCAGGTTTTACAACATTTATCGAATATTGAAGTACAACATATCGTAAAAAAATTATACAATTATAGATACATTATTCTAACCGAGCATTTACCTTCAGGAAACTTCACGCCAAATAAAGACATTATCTCTGGACAAGGAATTCGGTTAAAAAAACAAAGTGGGATTAATTTATTAGTAGTTCCATTTAATTTTAAAGTAAAATATGTAAAAGAATTAGTAGCTATTGATTTAAAAAATAATCTTGGAGTAATTGTAACTAATTTGTATGAGGTTTAAGATTCTATAATAAAAAAGAATGTTTCGCTAACGGTTTGTATAAGAATATTTGCGTGTTTTAAGCACTAAATTTAGTAAATAATAATTGACAAATTAAATCCGAGAGGATTTTCGTAAGTTGATTAAAAGCAAGAAATTAATTTTGTACGGTGTTGGCTACTGTTTTTTTATTATTGATGGAATTTTATTAATTAATTCACCTTCTTTATATATTGATGTTTTATGAAATTCTCCGTTTTCAAAAAACACTCTCCATTCGCCTGTTTGTTTGCCATTCAATATTTGTCCAACTGCTAATAATTTTCCATTTAGGTGGAACATTTTACAGAGTCCATTTTTTATTCCTTTTTTATACGTTTCTATTGAATTTAAATTTCCTAATGTATCATAAGTATGCCATTTTTTAGTTTGCTTTCCATTTTCAAAATGCCCAACAGTAAATAATTTTCCATTTCTATGATACATTTTCCATTTACCGTGCTGGATTCCATTATTTAATTCGCCTATTTGAAAAAGAGCTCCATTTTTGTAATAAACTTTCCATATGCCATATGTTCTTCTGTTTTCAGCAAATCCAAATTTCTCTATTTTTCCATTTTTAAAATAGTGTTTTATTATTCCTGTTTGTTTTCCGTTTATGTATCTTTGAGTCTGTAATATGTATTCACTTTCGTCAAAGTACTTCCAAAGACCTATTAATTTATCATTCTCAAATTTCCCAATTTGTTTTAGCTTACCATTTTTATGAAATAACTTTGACAAACCAGTCTTTTTGTTATTTTTATAGGATTGAATAGCTGCAAGATTTCCATTCTTATAGTATATTTTCCAAATACCTGTTTTCTTATTATTTAATAATTTTCCTTCTGTTTTTAAATTACCATTAGAATAATGTGTTTTCTTAGTTTGCGCATAAATATTAATTGAAATTAATATTGCAAACAAGATGAATAAATAATTCTTAATCATTTTTTTAGAAATAGTTGCCAACTTTACGAATATGCATCGTTTTAAACGATTTAAATTCAGAGTTAGCGAAGTTCGAGAATTTTTGGTTTAGAATCAAACTAAATTTTTATTTGTATTTCTTTTAAAGTTAGTTAGTAATAAAACCTATGGGTAATGATATACTGTTTTATAAACAAAAAAACCAACTCTTTCGAGTTGGCTTTAATCTTTATAAAATGGTTAGTTTTAACAAAGATCATTATAGTATTGGGAGATACTAAATATTATAAATCAAACTTAATTCCTTGTGCTAACGGCAATTCGTCTGAGTAATTTATCGTATTTGTTTGTCTTCTCATATATACTTTCCAAGCGTCAGATCCAGACTCGCGTCCACCACCAGTTTCTTTTTCACCTCCAAAAGCTCCACCAATTTCTGCACCAGAAGTTCCTATGTTTACATTTGCTATTCCACAGTCAGAACCTGCATAAGACAAGAACTTTTCTGCTTCTTTCATTTCATTGGTCATAATTGCTGATGATAATCCTTGTGCAACACCATTTTGTTTAGCAATGGCATCCTCCACTTCTCCAGTATATTTCATTAAATATAAAATAGGTGCAAATGTTTCATGTTGTACAATTTCAAAATGATTTTCTGCTTCAATGATTGCTGGTTTTACATAGCATCCACTTTCAAAACCTTCGCCCGATAAAACACCACCTTCAACTAAAACTTTTCCTCCTTCAGCTTTTGCTTTCTCAATAGCAGCTAAATACGTATTTACAGCATCATGATCAATTAAAGGCCCAACATGATTATTTTCATCTAAAGGGTTTCCTATTTTTATTTGTTTGTAAGCTCCAACAATTGCGTCCCTTACTTTATCGTAAACAGATTCATGTATAATTAACCTTCTTGTTGAAGTACAACGTTGTCCGCAAGTTCCAACTGCGCCAAATACAGCACCAGGAACCACAACTTTTAAATCTGCCGTTGGTGTAATTATAATAGCGTTATTTCCGCCTAATTCTAATAATGATTTTCCAAAACGTTGTGCAACAGTAGCACCAACAATTCTTCCCATTCTAGTTGATCCTGTAGCAGAAACTAACGGAATTCTAGTGTCGGTTGTCATCATTTCACCAACTTTATAATCACCATTAATAATACAAGAAATTCCTTCTGGTAAGTTATTTTCTTTTAAAATTTCTGCAATTATATTCTGACATGCTACAGAGCATAAAGGTGCTTTTTCTGAAGCTTTCCATACACATACATCACCACAAATCCACGCTAATGCTGTGTTCCAAGCCCAAACAGCTACAGGAAAGTTAAATGCAGAAATAATCCCAACAACTCCTATCGGATGCCATTGTTCTCTCATAACGTGTCCTGGACGTTCAGACGGAATAGTTTGCCCATTTAATTGTCTAGATAAACCTACTGCAAAATCGCAGATATCAATCATTTCTTGAACTTCACCATATCCTTCTTGCAAAGATTTTCCCATTTCGTAAGAAACTAATTTCCCTAAAGGCTCTTTTAAATCTCTTAATTTATTTCCGAATTGACGCACAATTTCTCCACGTTGTGGAGCTGGCATATTTCTAAATGATAAAAAAGCTGCAGTTGCAGATTCCATCACTTTTTCATAATCTTCTTTAGTAGTAGCAACTACTTTTCCTATTAATTTACCGTCAACAGGTGAATATGATTCAATAATTTCTCCCTTAGAAAAGTTGTTAGAACCTGTAGAAGTTCCGTTATTTATATCTTTTAATCCTAATGCTGATAAAGCTTCTTTAATCCCAAAATCTGCCATTTTGCTTATTGATTTAAGTTGTTTAAATTGAAGGACGAAATTACGAATTATTTTACAACTACATAAATTTAACAAAAACAATATTAATTGTTTAAAATTAAACATTAAATCATGAAAAAATTAATCGTTTTACTAACTCTTTTAGTTATTGCTGTTGGATGCAAAACCGAAGAAAAAACATCAGAAGAAAAACAGCAAAATGAATTTGCAATCATTATTCATGGTGGAGCAGGCACTATTTTAAAAAAGAATATGACGGATGAAACTGAAGCTGCCTATAAAGCAAAACTAGAAGAAGCGATAAAAGTTGGGCATTCAATTCTTAAAAATGGAGGTTCTAGTGGAGATGCTGTTGTAAAAACGATACAGGTAATGGAAGAATCTCCGTTATTTAATGCTGGAAAAGGAGCTGTTTTCACACATGACGAAACCAATGAGTTAGATGCCTCTTTTATGGATGGAAAAACTCAGAATGCAGGAGCGGTTGCAGGTGTAAAAGATATAAAAAGTCCAATTGAAGCTGCAAGAAAAGTTATGACACATTCCGACCATGTGATGCTTTCTGGTACGGGTGCTTCTATTTTTGCAAAAGAACAAGGATTAGAAATTGTTGAACCTAGTTATTTTTATACAGAAAGAAGGTTCAATTCTTTACAGAGAATCAAGAAAAAAGAGAAAACCGAATTAGATCATGATGATAAAAAAGCAGCTTTTTATGATGCGGATATTAAAAATAGTAAGTTCGGAACTGTAGGGTGTGTAGCCTTAGATAAAAGCGGTAATATATCTGCTGGAACATCTACAGGAGGGATGACCAATAAACGTTGGGGAAGAATTGGAGATGCACCAATTATTGGTTCTGGAACCTATGCAAATAATAAAACATGTGGAGTTTCTTCTACGGGTTGGGGAGAATATTTTATACGTGGACAAGTTGCCTATGATATTTCTGCACAAATGGAATATCAACAAAAAACACTAAAAGAAGCAACCAAGGATGTCATTCAAAATAGATTAACAAAATTGGGTGGAACCGGTGGTGTTGTTGCTTTAGATAAAAAAGGAAATATGTCTTTTGAATTTAATACTGCTGGAATGTACAGAGCTTCTATGAATGATAAAGGGAAATTAGTGCTAAAAATCTATAAAGAATAAGCCAACCATTTTTCTGGTATTGGGTCTAAATTTAATTCTCTATATTCTGATTTTAGCTTCATTTTTAAGCCTAATCTAGATACTTTTGGAATAGATAAGTTAACATTATTTCTTTCGCTAATAATACTTAAAACTTCATCTAAAGACCTTTTAGTACATAAAACTAAACTATTCATCATTGCATTTGACTCTATGGCTAAATCGAAAAAGTCTACAAAATATGCAGGTTTATTATCTCTATAAACAACCCATTGGGTATCCTTTTTTTTAGGTGTTTCTAATATTTCTTTTACACCGGATAAGGTTCTGTAAGTAGTGGCTAAATATCTCATAATTCTAAATATATTGTGGGGTCAAATCCATAATAAAAGTAGTAATCATTTGAATATCAGAAGGTATTAATTCGATAAACGAGTTAATATCTTCGGTAAAGTTTAAAAAAGGATAGATTATTGGTGAAGAGATTATTCGTTGAAATAGAGGTTGTTAAGTTTTTTTAGAATTAAAATTGAAATTTTATTCCAGAATAAACACCAACAAAGTATGGTTTAAAACCATTAGAATCCGTATTAAAGGTATTTAATTGCGCCTTAATCATTGGGTTTAAGTTTAAAGACCACTTTTTATCAATTTTATAATTGAATTCAACACCTAGGTTTCCACTAAAATTAAGATTATTAAGCTTACCAGATTTGCCAGCGTTAGATGAATTTTCTATATCTAAAATCAATTCATCTTTATTAAGAAATAACGAACTAAATCCTGCCACAATTTGAGTGTTTAATTTTTTACTAGCTGCCGTTAAATTATACTTTACTTCTACAGGAATTTCTATATACCCGTAATTTTGAGAAAGATTACCGTTTAAACTTAGAGAATTTAGAGATGCATTTGAGCTAATTGCATCTGATGAAGTTTCTGAAAGAGAATATGTATTTCCAGAATCAAACGAAACACTAGCTTTAGAAGAAGATGAAACGTCAATAATTAATCCCGAATTAGAATAACTCATTTCTTGAAGATGAATTCCAGACTGAATTGCCCATTTATCATTTAATTTATACTCAACTTGAATACCATACGAGTAACTATTTTCTCCTTCTGTATTTACTAAATCTTTATCTATTGGAGACGCTTTGGTAAGCGAATTAGAGTTTAAAACTGCAAAAACAGGTGCCACCAACCATTGGTTTTTAGTTGACTTTTTTTCTTCAATAATAGCAGCATTTTTTACTTCTGCAATAAAATCTTTTTTAGAGCTACTAATATTTACAGAATCTTTCGTTATAGTAACCTTATCATTTTGAGCAATAAGAATCTTTTCTGTAAAAAGCTGTTTATCAGTTTTTTCAAGAGTGTTATTTGGTAAGAAATTTTCTTTATTCATAGCAATTTTTTCTTTAACCAAATCAGCACTATTGTCTGAAAAATCAACTATTGTATTGTTGTTATTTGTAGCTGTAACTCTTTTTCTTTTTTTAGTATTTGTTTTCTTTTTTTGATGTGTTATTAATGTGTTTTCACTTTCTCTATTAAGATCTAAACTTTTGTCTATTTCATTTATTATCTGTCTATTAGTATCAGGTTTTATAGGTGTAACTAGTATATTTTTATTGTTTTTAATGGGATCATTTATTTCTTTATTATCCGAAAAAGGAAATAACAAAAGACCAAGAATTAAGATAGCTGCAGCTCCACCACTATACCACCACATTGGTAAAACACGTCTTTTTTTGTTCTTTAGATTCGCTTCAATGTTATTCCAAACTTTAGTACTTGGAGTGGCTTCCAAATCTTTTAGTTTTTCTTGAAATAACCGATTTATATTTTTATTTTCTAACATTAATTATACTTCTTGTTTCTTGTTTGGAGTTGTTTTCTAACTCCTTTTTTAAAATTTGTCGTGCTCTAGATAAATTAGATTTAGAAGTTCCGACAGTAATATTTAATAACTCAGCAACCTCTTGATGCGAATAATTATCTAACACATATAAATTAAAAACCAATCGATATCTATCTGGTAATTTTTGAATAAGGCTTAATAAATAATCTATATCAAAACTATTGTTATCTAAATCTATTTCTTCCTCTTCAATCTCATTAACATCTTTTATAATCTGTAAAGGCGCCTTCTTTCTATACTTTTGTAAGGCTGTATTTATTGTAATTCTTTTTAACCAGCCCTCAAAAGAACCTTTATTTTTATACTGACTTATTTTATTAAAAATAGTTAAAAAACTATCCTGCAAGGTGTCTTCCGCATCTTGATAATTCTTCGAATATTTTAAACAAACCACAAATAATTTATCTGCAAAAAGTTGATAAATTTGCGATTGGGCAGCTAACTTTTGCTGACAACATTCTTTTATGAGTTGTTCTAATTTGATTATACTAATTTACAGGAATTACTACATCATCAAAAATATTTTTATCATTAGCATCTTTCCCCTTCCAAAATCTAAATAAATAATCTTCTTTTTGAGTGGCTTTTACTGCAAATTTATGTTCTCTTTTAATTAATTCTTTTGTACATGGTTGATCTAAAAACACTACAGATGTAATTGCAACAACCCTTGCTGTATCTTGATATTCATAGTACAAATCATTAAACTGATAACAGCCACCAAACAAAGTGTACTTTACTGTTATGCTATCGATTTCTCCAAGTTTAAAACTAGCAGGAACATTATATTCATCTATTTTTAAAAACTCATATTTATAACTTAATTCATCATCTTCTGCGCAAGCATAAAAGATGAAAAGACCTATAAAAAGCGAAATAAATTTTTTCATAATTAAAATAATAACGTTGGATAATCATTTTCACATTTCACTCCCGTTGGTTGGGGTGTAATATCACAAGTTGAATTAATATCCCATTTTATATTATATTCTTTTTCACCCTCTGTATAAATAGCTACTTTATTTAGGAAATTCACCGTATCAATTTTTTTAGAATAAGCAATATAACCTTGTGGTCCACCGCAGGCTTTAGATCCATAAGCAGTAAATAACCATTCTAATGCATCTTTACAAGAAAGACTATTTGCTATATCTTGAATTTCTGCAAACAAATTCATTAAATTTTGATGCTCTTTTTCCTGTTCAGTTAAAGTTCTTGTTACAATAAGTTCTTTTTCTGTTACAGAAATAATATTCCATTGTAATGTTCCTTGATAAGTATCTGTATGTATTTCTATTTTATCTTTTTCTAATAGAGTCCAAGTTCCATCAATATCAAAAAAAGATAATGGAGGTGTACCACACCAGCCAGAGGTGCGCTCTAGAAAAACCCCTTCGGCTTTAATAGAAATACCATTTTCTTCGTTCGGTAATTGATCTACTCTTTTAAAAGTTATTTCGCCATTGTTATATTCTGAATGAGACCAATTGCCTAATAATAAATTGTCTGGATTTATAGTAGGCGAGTTGTTTTCACACGAAGCGAATACAAAAAGAGATAGAATTAAAATGATTTTTTTCAAAATATCATTCGTTTTTTAAGTAGATGAAAAATTGATAAAAAGGTTGCGTTTAATAATCTTATTTTTGCACATTATATGCAAGAAGCTATTTTTAACATACAATCTGAAGAAGATTTTACAGACGTTGCGTTAAATGTTTTTAAACATCAGTTTAAAAACAATAAAGTGTATCGTTCTTTTTGCGATTTAATAAATGTACATCCATCTGATGTTAAAAAGATAGAAGAAATTCCGTTTTTACCCATTCAGTTTTTTAAAAGTAGAGAAGTACTTTCATCCACTGATAAAATTCAAGAAGCATTTACTAGTTCTGGTACAACAGGAAGCGCAACAAGTAAACATTTTGTCACAGATATTTCTTTTTATAAAAAAAGCTACCTAAAAGGATTTAAACATTTTTATGGTGATATTGAAAACTATGTTGTACTTGCTTTGTTACCCAATTATTTAGAAAGAAAAGGTTCTTCCTTAGTTTTTATGGTTGATGATTTAATCAAAAAAACAAAAAACAAAAAAAGTGGTTTTTTTCTTAAAAATGAAGCAGAATTAGCCAAAAATCTACAAGAAATTGACAAAAACGGACAAAAAACACTATTAATTGGTGTTTCCTTTGCGTTGTTAGATTTGATAGAAAAGTATCAATTTAGCCTAAAAAATACCATTATTATGGAAACTGGCGGAATGAAAGGTAGAAGGAAAGAATTGGTACGTCAAGAGTTGCATTCAATATTAAAAAAAGGTTTTAATGTGGATAAAATTCATTCGGAATATGGAATGACAGAATTATTGAGTCAAGCATATTCTAAAGGAAATGGAGTATTTGAAACCCCGCTTTGGATGAAAGTTTTGACGCGTGACACCGAAGATGCTTTAACAATTTTAAAGACTGGAAAAACTGGCGGAATTAATGTCATTGATTTAGCAAACTATAATTCTTGTTCTTTTATCGCCACCCAAGACTTAGGAAAAGTTCATACGAATACTAATTTTGAAGTTATTGGACGTTTTGATAATTCTGATATTAGAGGTTGTAATTTAATGGCCCTGTAAGTTTCTTTTTTTTATTTCGACAACTACTAAAAACGTACAAAAATGAAAAAAGTTATTATTATTCTATTTTTAACTTTTACTTCCTCCATTTTTTCACAACAGATTGATTACAACACCAAGAAAGGGTATGTTGCAGAAGGCTATGACTTAGTTTCTTACTTTATAGAAAAAAGTCCGATTGAAGGAAAAAAGAAGCATCAAACTACTTTTGATGGCGCAAAATTTAAGTTTTCATCAGAAGAAAATTTAGAAACTTTTAAAAAAAATCCAAAGAAATATATTCCACAATATGGGGGTTATTGTGCGTACGCAGTAGCTGCTAAAAAAACCAAAATGTATATTGATGCAGAAGAATATGATATCCGAGACGGAAAACTATATTTATTTTATAGTTCTTGGATTTCTAGTAAGTTAACAGATTGGAAAGAGGGAGATACTAAAAATTTACAAGGTAAAGGAGATGTAAATTGGGAAGAAATAAAACTTAAAAAGAATTAATGAAGCAGATTTTAGCACTACTTTGTATCTTTTTTATCTCAAGTGTTTATGCGCAAAAAGAGTATAATACCAAAAAAGGATATGTTGTAAACGGTTATGATGTAGTATCATATTTTTATAATAAGGCGGAAAAAGGGAATAAAAAATTCACTGCAACATATGATGGTGCTATGTTCAAATTTTCATCTAAAGAACATCTAAATATGTTTAATGAAGCACCAGAAAATTTTATTCCACAGTATGGTGGTTATTGCGCTTACGCTATTGCGTTAAAAGGTGAAAAAGTAAGTATTAATCCAAAAACTTTTGAGATTCGAGAAAATAAACTATATTTATTTTACAATTCTTGGGGAACAAATACGTTATACCTATGGAATAATGAGAGTCCTAAAAAATTAACAAAACAAGCCGACAAAAATTGGAAAGAAATTTTCAACTAAATAGGTTAGTATTTATTTAGGGGGTAAATAGAAAGAGCTGAGAAATCAGCTCTTTCGCATTTATAAGATTTTTTTCTAGTTGTTAACTTTCAACAAGAAATAATTCTTTTTACCTCGCTGTAAAAGTACATATTTAGTTGCAATTAAATCTTTTGAAGTAATTACATAATCGTCTTTTACTTTTTCTTTATTTACTGAAATCGAGTTTTCTTTTAACGCTCTTCTAGCATCACCATTAGATTTTAAAAAACTAGTTTTTGCGGCTAATGCACCAATCATATCCAATCCATTATCAATATCTTCTTTAGCAACTTCTGCTTGTGGTACACCATCAAAAACATCTAAAAAAGTTTGTTCATCTAATGATTTTAAATCTTCAGAAGTAGATTTTCCAAATAAGATATTAGAAGCAGCTATTGCTTTTTCATATTCTTCTTTTCCATGAACTAAAACTGTAACTTCTTCTCCTAAACGTTTTTGTAAAACTCTAACATGTGGTGCTTCTTTATGCTCTTCAATCAAAGAATTTATTGTTTCCTGATCTAAAAAAGTAAAGATTTTTATATACTTTTCTGCATCTTCATCTGAAGTATTTAACCAATATTGATAAAATTTATAAGCTGAGGTTCTTTTTGCATCTAACCAAACATTTCCACCTTCAGATTTTCCGAATTTAGAACCATCAGATTTTGTAATTAAAGGACAGGTTATTGCATATCCTTTTCCGCCACCAATTCTTCTAATTAATTCGGTTCCGGTAGTAATATTTCCCCATTGATCCGAACCTCCCATTTGTATGGTAGTAGCGTTTTCTCTAAATAAATGTAAGAAATCATACCCTTGTACCATTTGGTAGGTAAACTCTGTAAAAGACATTCCTTCTTTAGATTCTGCGCTAATTCTGTTTTTTACAGAATCTTTTGCCATCATGTAATTTACGGTAATATGTTTTCCTACATCTCTAATAAATTCTAGGAACGAAATTTCTTTCATCCAATCGTAATTATTAACAAGTACGGCTGCATTTTCAGCATCACTTTCAAAATCTAAAAAGTGTCCTAATTGTGCTTTTACACATTCTTGATTATGACGTAGTGTTTTTTCATCTAACAAATTACGTTCTGAAGATTTTCCAGAAGGATCACCAATCATACCTGTTGCACCACCAACCAAAGCAATTGGTTTATGTCCACAACGTTGATAATGCGCCAATAACATAATAGGAACTAAATTACCGATATGTAGTGAATCTGCCGTTGGATCAAAACCAACATAAGCACTACGCATTTTTTCTAGTAAATGTTCTTCGGTTCCAGGCATATTATCATGCATCATTCCTCTCCACTGTAATTCTTCAATAAAATTCTTCATTGTAATCAATTTATCAGTTGGCAAAGATAAGTTTATCAACCAAAAAAAGCTAAATTCGTAGTATGATTTTAGTTACTGGCGGAACAGGTTTGGTGGGCTCACATTTATTGTATCATTTATGTTTAGAAAATGATATAATTAGAGCTATTTACAGGACTGAAAGCAAAAAAAATCATGTCAAAAAAATATTTTCATATTATACAGATAATGTAGAAAAATACTTTTCTAAAATAGAATGGATTCAAGCTGATATTACTGACGTTCCCGTTATGATTCCTGTATTTATTGGAGTTAAAAAAGTATATCATTGTGCAGCATTGGTTTCTTTTAATCCGAATGATTATAGAGAAATGCGGAAAGTAAATATTCATGGAACTGCAATTATTGTCAATCTTTCTATAGATGCAAAAATTGAAAAACTATGTTTTGTGAGTTCTATTGCTGCCGTTGGTGATGCAATTAAGAATCAAGTAATTACTGAAGAAAACGAATGGAATGATCAAACGCATCATAGTGGATATGCGATTACAAAATTTGGTGCAGAAATGGAAGTTTGGCGTGCCAGTCAAGAAGGAATTAAAGTAGTTATTGTAAATCCTGGAGTAATTTTAGGGAGTGGTTTTTGGAATGAAGGAACTGGAAAATTATTCACCCAAATTAACAACGGATTTAAGTATTATACTGAAGGAATTACAGGTTTTGTTGGCGTAAAAGATGTTGTGAAATCGATGATTTTATTACTAAATTCTGATATTAATAATGAACGTTTTATTTTAGTTGCTGAGAACAAATCGTTTAAAGAAGTTTTTGATGGGATTGCAACAGGTTTTGGGAAAAACCTACCAAAAGTTAAAATAAAACCTTGGCAAACTTCAATTTTTTGGAGATTAAGTTGGGTTGTATCAAAATTAACAGGAAAAGCGCCATTTTTAACAAAAGACTCAGCAAAATCTGCACATTCAATTGCTAGATATTCTTCAGAAAAAATCAGTAAACAATTAAATTTTGAATTCGAAAAAATAGATACTGTTATCCAGGCAACTACTCAGGATTTTTAAGCATCTTTTTTAAAGGTTTTAGTTCTTCTTTTTTACCTAATCGTTCTTTCTTCGCATTTAACGTTTTTATCATAAGCAGCGAATCTCTTTTAATAGAATCACTTATTTTTTCTAGAATTTTACTTGCTTCATGTCGCTTTTTTAAGTTTTTTATAATAGTATCATACATTTTTTCATATTCCTCTATGATGGTTGTATAATAATAATTGCTTGAGCGAAAACGTGTGCTATCAATGTTGTATTTTTCATAAACTAAAAACATATAATTAATGTCTTTTTGTAAATGAATATTTTTTGTCTGTTTTGAAGCAACAGCTAAATACATATCTGTTAATAAAGATACCATGGTATCTTTAGGAATTAAATCTTTTGGCTTTTCATAGATTGTATTGCTTGTACAAGAAAACAAAAAGAAAACAGCTGCTATGTATACTAAATTTTTCATTTATCTAGTAAAAGTTAAACGTTTTCCTTTTAATTCTTCCTTAAAAACGCCATTAGTATAGACTAAATTTCCATTAATAAATGTATGGGTTATTGTAGAAGAAAATGCTTCATTTTCAAAAGGAGACCATCCACATTTATATAAAATATTCTCTTTAGAAACGGTTTGTTTTTGGGTCGGATTTATTAAAACTAAATCTGCATAAAATCCTTCTTTAATAAATCCTCTCTTTTCTACTTGGAAGAGTTTGGCTGGATTATGACACGCTTTTTCAACCACTTTCTCTATCGAAATAACACCTTCTTTTACTTTTTCTAAAAGAGCAATTATTGCATGTTGTACTAATGGCCCGCCACTTGGCGCTTTTGTATAGACATTGTCTTTTTCTTCGATTGTATGAGGTGCATGATCTGTAGCAATAACATCAATTCTATCATCTAACAAAGCTTTCCATAAACCGTCTTTATCTTTTTGAGATTTTACGGCAGGATTCCATTTAATATGCGTTCCTTTTTTATCGTAATCTTTATCTGTAAACCACAAATGATGGATGCAAACTTCTGCTGTAATTTTCTTTTCTTCTAACGGAATATCATTTCTAAATAAATGTGTTTCTTTTTCTGTTGACAAGTGAAAAACATGTAGTCTTGCTCCAGTTTTTTTAGCTAATTCAATCGCTTTTGATGAAGATAAATAACATGCTTCTTCGCTTCTAATAATTGGATGAAATTTTACAGGGATATCATCTCCATATTTTGCTTTATATATTTCGGTATTTTTTCTAATGGTAGCTTCATCTTCACAATGCACGGAAATTAACATGTCTGTTGATGAAAATATTTTTTCTAAAACGTCTTCATTATCTACTAACATATTACCAGTAGAAGAACCTAAAAACAACTTAATTCCAGCTACTTTTTTAGGATCGGTTTTTAACAACTCTTCCAAATTATCATTAGTTCCACCAAACATAAAAGAATAGTTCGCGTAAGATGTTTTGGATGCAGTATCAAATTTTTCTTCAAGTAATTCTTGTGTAGTAGCTTGCGGAACTGTATTTGGCATTTCAATAAAAGACGTAATTCCACCAGCAACAGCCGCTTTACTTTCTGTGCCAATATTAGCTTTATGTGTTAAACCCGGTTCTCTAAAATGCACCTGATCGTCAATCATTCCAGGAATTAAATAATTTCCTTCTGCATTAATTACAGTTGTATTCTTTGAAGGAATAATATTTGTAGAAATTTCTTTTATTAATTCATCTTCAATAAGAACATCACCTTTTAAAATAACGTTTTCATTTACTATTTGTGCGTTTTGTATTAAAATACTTTTTGTCATTTGCTGTGTTATATTTCCATTCTCATATTTATCATACTTTTATTAAAACCAAAACGTTCGTATGATTTTATTGCAGCTGGATTGTTATGATAAACGTCTAACCTTAATTCGTTTAAATTATTTTCTTTGCTCCAATTTTTTAGAGCTTCAATGATTTTTCCACTAATTCTTTGACCTCTAGAATCAGGTTTTACATAAATAAATCCTACATATCCATGCAACGGATTTTTATGATACTGCTTAGAATTATCTATTCGTACATATCCAGAGCCCACTAATTTATTATTAGAAACCGCAACAACTAAATAAATGTTTTTATTAGTAATTAGATTCGGAATGTTATAATAAAACATATCACCTTTTTTTAAAAAAGGGTCTAAAGGTTTTTCTGCCTCTATAACGCCTTGTTCAAATTCTAACAAGGTTTTAAGATCTTCAATTTTTGCTTTTCTTATAGATACTTCAGTCATTATTTAGGCAATCCTTTCAAACGCATTTTTATCACACCAAATAATGCTTCGTAAACAATATTACCGCTCATTTTTGATTCGCCTAAAGTTCTATCTGTAAAAACAACGGAGACTTCATCTACCTTAAATTTACGCTTCCAAGCTTTAAATTTCATTTCTATTTGAAAAGCATATCCAACAAATTCAATTTTATCTAAATTCATTGTTTCTAAGACTTTTCTTTTCCAACAAACAAATCCTGCGGTTGTATCATGTAGTGGAATTCCGGTAATAAAACGCACATATTTGGAGGCAAAATAAGACAACAAAACTCTATGCATTGGCCAATTAACAACATTTACGCCTTTTGAATAACGTGAGCCAACACTTACATCATTTCCTTTTTTTGCACACGATTTATAAAGTCTTTTTAAATCTTTCGGATTATGAGAAAAATCGGCATCCATTTCAATAATATATCCGTATTCCTTTTTTAAAGCCCATTTAAACCCGTGAATATAAGCGGTACCTAAACCATTTTTTCCAGCTCTTTTTTCAATAAATAAGCGATTAGAAAATTCGTTTTCTATTAATGTGTCTACAATAGTTGCCGTACCGTCAGGAGAATTGTCGTCAACAACAAGAACATGAAATTCTTTTTTTTGATTGAAAACAGCTCTAATAATAGCTTCTATGTTTTCTTTTTCGTTATAAGTAGGAATGATGACTAGCGTGTCTGAGATCATAGTAATTAATGCTAAACAATAGCAAAGATACATTATTTTATTACTAATTTTGTGTTAATCTTAAATTAGCATTTCCTTAAAATGGACGGTTTAGAAAGGGTTTTTTTTTCGAATAATTTAGTAAGTAGTGTACTTGTCTTTTTACTTGTTTTAATAGGAGTATTAAAAGGGTTGAATTCAGTGAAACTTAATGGATATTCGTTTATTTTTTTTAATAAAGGATTTTTAGAATTAGAAGCAGAAGAAAATACATCTCCATTTAGTTTTTATAACGGAGTTTTATTTTTATTTACCACCATTACTTTTTCGTTACTTTTTAGTCTATTTTTTGATAAAAGTCAACTAAATTTCTCCTCTTTTTTAACTGTTTTTGTCGCAGTTACTAGTTACTTTTTAGTAAGATGGTTGTTAGAGTTTTTACTCAGTTTTTTATTTGAAATACAGCCGATTAGTCACTTTTTTCTGTTTACAAAAGCATCTTTTTTACATAGTTTTTCTTTTTTAACGTTTATATTTTTGATTATAAATAGTTATATTTTTAATGATATTACTATTGTAAAAGGGTTTTTGTTGATTTTTATATTGATCCGATATTTGTTTTTATTCATTTATAATAAAAAACTGATTCTTAGTAAGTTGTTTTATTTTATTTTGTACCTTTGCGCCTTCGAAATAGCACCGCTATTGGTTTTGTTTAAATCAATATTTTAAATAAAAAAAGAAAAATGAAAGTGAAAACAATTTTGGTTTCCCAACCAGCACCTAAATCGGAGACTTCTCCTTATTTTGATTTAGCAGATAAACAAAAAGTAAAAGTAGATTTTAGATCATTTATTCATGTAGAAGGAATTTCTGTAAAAGAGGTTAGATCGCAAAAGATTGATTTAACACAATTTACAGCAATAATTTTAACAAGTAGAAATGCAGTAGATCATTTTTTTAGAATTGCTGAAGAAATGCGTTTTAATGTGCCAGATGACATGAAATATTTCTGTCAGTCTGAAGCTGTAGCCTACTATTTACAAAAATATGTTGTCTATAGAAAACGTAAAATTTACGTAGGTACAAGAACGTTTCCAGAGCTTACTAAATTAATAAAAAAGCATAAAGACGAAAAATTCTTATTGCCTTCTTCTGATAAATTAAAAGCATTAATTCCAACAGAATTAGATAAATTGGGTGTTACTTGGACGAGAGCAAATTTATATAGAACGGTTGTAAGTGACTTGTCTGATTTAGAAGATGTTTTTTACGATGTTTTAGTGTTTTTTAGCCCATCAGGTATCGAAAGTTTATTCGAGAATTTCCCAGGCTTTAAACAAAATGAAACACGCATTGCAGTTTTTGGTAATTCTACTATTAAAGCAGTTGCAGATAGAGGTTTACGCGTAGATATTGCTGCTCCAACACCAGAAACTCCATCGATGACTATGGCGTTAGAAAAATACATTAAAACAGTAAATAAGAAGTAGTATATTCTGAATTTGTTTCAGAAACTTTTATAAATATAAAACCGAGCAGAAATGCTCGGTTTTTTTATGCAAACAACGTAGCAAAAGCTTCTTCTATTTTACCAACTAAGATTAATTTTATACTATGATTTTTAGAAGTGATTTTATTGTATTTAGATGCTACAAAACTTTTATAACCTAGTTTTTCTGCTTCTAAAATTCGTTGATCTATTTTAGAAACTGGTCTGATTTCTCCAGCTAAACCAACTTCTGCAGCAAAACATACATTAGGGTTAATTGCCAAATCTTGATTAGATGATAAAATTGCTGCAACTACTGCTAAATCAATAGCTGGGTCATCTACATTAATACCGCCAGTTATATTTAAAAACACATCTTTTGCACCTAATTTAAAACCAGCACGTTTTTCTAACACCGCCAATAACATGTTTAGTCTTTTTAAATTATACCCTGTAGTAGAACGTTGAGGTGTTCCGTAAACAGCGGTAGAAACTAAAGCTTGAATTTCTATCATTAAAGGTCTAATACCTTCTAAAGTTGATGCAATTGCGGTTCCGCTTAAATCATCATCTTTTTTAGAAATTAAAATTTCAGACGGATTCGAAATTTCACGTAATCCAGAAGAAAGCATTTCATAAATTCCTAGTTCAGATGTTGAACCGAATCTATTTTTCTGACTTCTTAAAATTCGATAGGTATGATTTCTATCGCCTTCAAATTGTAACACAACATCTACCATATGCTCTAATATTTTTGGTCCAGCAATATGTCCTTCTTTATTAATATGGCCAATTAATAAAACTGGTGTTGCTGTTTCTTTAGCAAATTTTATCAATTCTGCTGAAGTTTCTCTAATTTGAGAAATACTTCCAGGAGATGCTTCAATAGCATTTGTATGCAAGGTTTGTATAGAGTCGATTACCAAAACTTCTGGTTCTGTTTCTTCGATGTTTTTAAAGATTTGTTGTGTATTAGTTTCGGTTAATACTAAACAATTAGAGTTGTTAGATTCCAATCTTTCTGCTCGCATTTTTATTTGCGACTGACTTTCTTCTCCAGAAACATACAATACTTTCTGATTAATAGTTAATGCAACTTGTAATAATAATGTCGATTTTCCAATACCAGGCTCTCCTCCTAAAAGTGTTACTGAACCTTTTACTAATCCGCCACCCAAAACCGTATCTAATTCGTTATTATTGGTAATAACTCGTTCTTCTGGGTTTAGCTGAATATCAGCAATTTTTAATGGTTTAGAAACTTGTTTTGCAGTTGTAGACTGTTTCCAAACTCGTTTTTCTTCTTTCTTAATTACTTCTTCTACAATAGTATTCCATTCTTTACAAGCTCCACATTGTCCAACCCATTTTGCATGTTGAGTTCCGCAATTCTGACAGAAAAAAGTAGTTTTGGTTTTAGCCATTTAAAAGAGTTGTAAAGTTTGAAAGGAGTAAAGTTACAGGTTTCAAAATTATTTTAACGCTTAATCTTAGTTATAGAATTTAATATAGAGTCTATTTCTTTTGGCTTTGGATTTATAGCTAAAATTTCACCTTTAAAATCTACTAAAAATTGAGAACCTCCAGAATTTGAAATATTGTATTTGTCCCAAATATTAAACTCATGTTTTACCTCGTAGTTTAATTGCCATGGATACTTGTATTTGTTTTTTGTTTTTAGGAATTTTTCTTTAGAATCAACACCCATTACAGAAAACATATCAAATCCTTTTTTCTTAAATTCTTCATAATAAGGCACTAATTCCTTATCTTTTAAAATGCATGGTTCACACCAGTTCATCCATAAATCAATAAGAGTTAGCTTATTTTTTGATATAAGAGAAGAAATAGTTTCTACTTGGTCATCATTCTTTTTAGAATAAAAATCTGTATAATAACCACCAACATTCGCATTTTTAATTCCATTTAATATATTTATAGCAATTTCTGTATAAGGATGTTTTGGAAATCTAGTTTTGTAATTTTTAAAAGCTCTATCGATTTCCTTTATGTTAAATGTTTTATCTCTTTTATTGTCTAATAGTTTATCAATTAACATTGAAAAGCCTACAAGAGAGTTATCAGTTTTTAACTTACTAATTTGCCATTTTTTTAATTCATTATAAATACTATCTACTTTTGTTTGTAACGTTGAGCTTAATTCATTTTTCTCATATAGAGAATCAATTTTACTCCAAAATCTCTGAAGACCTTGCTTTCTTAAAAACTCCTTTTTTGTATTTAATTCTCCTCCAATAATAATATTATCTTGTTCATTTTGGTTGGGATATAGAGTTAATTTTATAATGTCTTTATCATTAAAGAAATAATTATTAAAAAAAAAGCCTTTATCAAATTCATCTTTAAAACCTATTGCATATTCTTCAATAAAATTTGATTTTAAATTGTAGGAAAAGTTTCCATTTACTATAGGTATTTTTATAGAATTTTGAAATAAGTCACCAGTTTTTTTTACCAATAATAAAGTGTCACTTTGAGGTCTAGCGATTACCACACCTTTTATTAAAGATGTTTTAACTTTATGGTTCTTTCTTTTATCACAAGAAAAAAATAGTAAGAATATACTAAGTGCCAAGACATAAGTTTTCATAAAAGCATTTTTTTGATTTTAGCTAAAATAACTTTTTTTAAAAAAATCAACAAATATATGTTTTACTACTTTGCCTTATTATAAATCGGTAATAATAAAAAAGCAAGTCCACCAAAAAGAATAATCATTGCTGTTTGTGCAGTCCACATTATCCATCCAAAAGCGTTTGCAGGTTCTTCAGCAATTCCAAACAATGCAAAAGCGCCAGCAACAGCAACAGGATATAAACCTATACCGCCATTGGTTGCAGCTATAGAGAATCCACCAGCAATAAAGCCAATTAAAATAGCGCCAATGGGTGCATTTAGTCCTTCAATAGCAGGAATTGTTGCCCAAAACATGGCTACATACATTGCCCAGATAAAAACGGTGTGAAAAATAAATGCCCACTTATGTTTCATCTTAAAAATGCTTGTGACGCCTTCTACTAAACCTGAAACAAATTTTTTAACTTTTAATAAAAACCCAGAAGTTGCTTTTTTTACAAAGGATGAAAAAATAAAAAAACCTATAACTAAAATTACTAGGCTTAAAAGGATTTTAGTTGGATCAAAGTTCTTTGTAAGAAGGTCATAAATAAAATCAAACTGAACAAATAATGTGATTCCGATAATAATTAACATCATTATTAAATCGGCAATTCGTTCTGCAACTATGGTTCCAAATCCTTTTTCAAAAGGGATGTTTTCATAGTTGGTCATTATCGCTGCTCTAGAAACTTCACCTGCTCTTGGAACTGCATAATTTACTAAATAGGCAATTAAAACTGCCATAGTGCTATTTGCAAATTTCGGCTTGTAACCCATTGGCTCTAGTAAAAATTTCCAACGATAGGCTCTAGATAAATGGCTTAAAACACCAAAAGAAAGTCCTAGTAATATCCACCAATAATTAGCGTTTTTAAAATATTCTAATAAAGTACTTAAAGATACTTTTGAGAGCGAATACCAAACTAAAAAACCACCCAATGCGAGCGGTAATATTATTTTTAAAGCTTTTTTAATGTCCAAAATTATGTAAGGGTGTTGTCTTTTTCATTTGGAAAAACCAAGGCTGGTTTAAAACCTTTGGCTTTTTCTAATTCCATAAAAGCATAGACAATTAAAATTAACACATCTCCAACTGCAACTCTTCTAGAAGCAGCTCCGTTTAATGTAATTTCACCGCTTCCACGAGGACCAGGAATTGCATAGGTTTCTAAACGCTCGCCATTATTATTATTAACAATTTGAACTCGTTCACCTTCGATAATGTTTGATGCATCCATTAAATCTTCATCAATGGTAATGCTTCCTATATAATTTAAATCTGCACCCGTAACTTTTACGCGGTGGATTTTAGATTTTACAACTTGTACTAACATGTTACAAAAATACGTTTTTTTTGATTACTAATTTTTTAATTGAATGTTATCTATCAATCTAATTTCGCCAGCAAAAACAGCAATAAAAGCACGGTGTTTTTCTTTGTTCTTTTTTGATGTAATTGTTTCTAGCGTTTTTTCATTGGCAATTGTAAAATACTCTAACTCTAGAATTGGATGTTTCTTAAATTGATTTTCTACCCATTCAGTCACTTTATCAGCATCTTTTATGCCAAATTTCTTTTTAGCTTTTTTTAGCGTTTTATGGATAAAAGGAGCTGCTTTTCTATACTCATTAGTAAGTCTTGTATTTCGAGAGCTCATAGCCAAACCATCTTCTTCTCTAAAAATCGGACACCCTTTTATCGTAACATTTAGTTGGTGTTTTTCAACCAATTTTTTAATGATTTGTAACTGTTGAAAATCTTTTTCGCCAAAATATGCTTTTGTAGGCATAACAATTTCTAATAATGCTTTTACAATAGTGCCAACACCATCAAAATGACCATCTCTAAATTTTCCTTCCATTTGATGTTCTAAACCATCGAAGTCAAATTTTTCTGAAACGATATTTTTATCATAAATTTCTTTTACAGATGGAATAAATACCGCATCACAATCTACACTTTCAAGTAGTTTTTTATCGTTTTCTAAAGTTATTGGATATTTGTCTAAATCTTCTTTATTATCAAACTGCGTAGGATTCACGAAAATACTGACAACAACAATGTCGTTTTTCTTTTTAGCTTTTTTTATCAATGATAAATGTCCTTGATGTAAAGCGCCCATCGTTGGTACAAATCCAACAGATTTACTTTGTTCTTTTATCTGAGAAATATATTCTTTTAAGAGCGACTTTTTAGTAAAAACTTGCATGTGAAAAACGTGTTAAATTGATGCAAACTTACTATTTTAACAGGATATTAGCATATTAATTCGTACTTTTGCACATCTGAATAAAAGGGTGATTTAATGAAAGATAAGAGAATATTATATGTTTCCTCAGAAGTTGTGCCTTATGTGCCAGAAACTGAGGTTTCATCAACAGCATTTAATTCTGCAAAAAACGCACATTCAAACGGAGTTCAAACTAGAATTTTTATGCCTCGTTATGGTGTAATTAATGAAAGAAGACATCAACTTCACGAAGTAATTCGTTTATCAGGTATGAATTTGATAATCAACGACATGGATATGCCTTTGATTATTAAAGTTGCTTCTATTCCTAAAGAAAGAATGCAAGTTTATTTTATTGATAATGATGAGTATTTTAAGCGTAAAGCGGTTTTTACTGATGAAGATGATCAATTATTTGAAGATAATGATGAACGTGCAATTTTCTTTGCAAAAGGAGTTGTAGAAACGGTAAAAAAATTAAACTGGGCGCCAGATATTATTCATGTTCACGGATGGATGGCAAGTTTATTACCATTATATCTTAAAGAATTTTATAATGAAGAACCATTATTTTCTGAAAGTAAAATTGTAACATCAATTTACAATGCAGGTTTTGAAGGTTCTTTAAATGCTGGGTTAACAGACAAAATAATGTTTGATAAAATTGCGGAGGATAAAATAGAATTATTAAAAACACCAAACCATACGGCTATTTTAAAAAGCGCGATAGAAAATTCTGACGCAATTATTAATGGTAGCGAAGAACTTCCAGAAGAAATTTCAGCGTTTATTCAGGATCAGGATATCCCGGTTTTAGAATATAAACCTGAAGAAGAACAAAAATCATATTTAAATTTTTATGCTGATTTAATTTCAGTAGCACAAGACTAGAGTTTTATGTTAAAAAACATTGTTAAAAAGGCAACTTTTGTAGGTGTATTTGCTTTTGTTTTTATGGGTGTAATTTCTTGCGAAGAAGATTTTACAGACATTGGTACAAGTATTATAAACAACACCGAATTTTCTACTCACGATACTATTTTAGAAGTAGAAGTCTCAGGTTCTGATATAGATTTTGTTAGAGCAGACGGGATAACATTGCAAAATGGAATATTAGGTCAGTATTTACTTGGTGTTTATAATAATGCGAATTATGAAAAAATAGAAGCATCTATTGTTTCTCAATTAGCTATAAATACTGGATATAGATTAATTCAAGATAGTTATACAAATAAAGCTGATACTTCGGTTTTTACTAGTATCGATTCGGCAATTCTAAGAATACCATACCAGTCTACTTTAAAAGTTGCTGCAACAAATGATTACTTTTTAGATTCAATTATCGGAAATCAAACACTTCCTTTCGATTTTAATGTTTATCAAACTAGCACATTTTTAAATAGTTTAAATCCTACGGATCCAAGTAAAACAAATGTTTTTAATTCTGATGCAGTATATGATAAGGTTGGTACGCAATTAAATAGCACACAAAATTATCAATTTATACCTAATAAAAGTGATACAGTTTTTTATTTGAATAGAACATTAAAGGACGGCTCTAAATTTATTGACACTATCAGAATATCTAATAATAGACCTTTTGCTAGAATTCCGTTATCAAAACAAAAGATTAAAGCATTATTTTTAGATAAATATCAAGGAGCAGAATTTGCAACTCAAGAAAATTTTAACGACTATTTTAGAGGAATTATTTTAGAAGCAAAAGGATCTAATGGATCGTTATTGTCATTAAATTTAAATGGAGTTGATAATTCTTCAATTGAAGTATATTACACAAATACAGTTACTAAAACATCTACAAACAAAGTTATTGATACGGTGCTAAAAAACGATTCTTTTGCATTATCTGGGATTAGAAATAACATCTATAAAATGTCTTCTAATAATTCACCAAATAGTAGTCAAGTTGTTGTTCAAGGTGCTGCTGGTTCGGATGCCGAAGTTAAAATATTATTAGGGAATCAATTAGAACAATTAAGAGCAAAAAACTGGTTAATTAATGATGCTTCTTTAACATTATATGTAGATCAAAATACAGTAGGGTTTGATACGATTTCTACACCTTTTAAATTATTCTTACAAAAGAAGAATATTGTAAATAATACGATTAAATATTCTCAAGTAAAAGATTTACTTTCTGAAGGGTTGAGTACTTATGGAGGTTTATTAGAATCATCAAGTGATAATAAACCAAATAAATATAATTTTAGAATAACAGATTATATTTCTGATTTATTGAATGGAAATACTACTTATAATCCGACTTTATCTGTAAAAGTATTTAATAACCCAACAGATTTGCCAACTTCAAGAGCAATTAGTGATTCACTTGTAAGAAACTTTAGTTGGAACCCAAAAGCAGTAATGTTATTAAATCATTTACCAAGTAACGGAACAAGAAAAGCGCAATTAAAAATTTCTTATACTAAGAAAAAGAATTAAAAAAATCATTATTTATGTGTGGAATAACTGGTTATATAGGCTATAGAGAAGCGTATCCTATTGTAATTAATGGCCTTAAAAGACTAGAATATAGAGGTTATGATAGTGCAGGAATTATGATGTATGATGGTGAAGAAATGCACCTTTCTAAAACAAAAGGTAAAGTTTCTGATCTTGAAATTATTACCGATAGAGATGAAAAAAGAAAAAGAGGAACAATCGGAATTGGTCATACTAGATGGGCTACTCACGGAATTCCTAATGATATCAATTCTCACCCACATTTTTCAAATTCAGGAGAATTAGTCGTAGTTCATAATGGAATCATAGAAAATTATGATACCATTAAAAAAGAATTAGTAAAAAGAGGCTATATTTTTAAAAGTGATACTGATACAGAAGTATTAGTTAACTTAATTCAGGAAGTAAAAAAGAAGGAAGGATGTAAGTTAGGTAAAGCAGTACAGCTAGCCTTGACACAAGTTGTTGGTGCGTATGCAATTGCCGTTTTTGATAAAACAAAACCTAACGAATTAGTTGTTGCAAGATTAGGAAGTCCGATTGCAATTGGTGTAGGAAAAGAAAATAAAGAGTTTTTTGTAGCTTCTGATGCTTCTCCTTTTATAGAATATACTAAGGATGCTATTTATTTAGAAGATGAAGAGTTAGCAATTATTAAGGTAGGCAAAGGTATCAAGGTTCGTAAAATTATGGATGATTCTATGGTTGATACAAATGTTCAGCAACTTAAAATGAATCTTGAGCAAATTGAAAAAGGTGGTTATGATCACTTTATGCTAAAAGAAATTCATGAACAACCAAAGGCAATAACAGATACCTATAGGGGAAGAATTCTTGCAAATGAAGGCATTATTAAAATGTCAAGTATAGACGATAATCTACCGAGATTTTTAAATGCTGACAGAATAATAATTGTTGCATGCGGAACTTCTTGGCATGCGGGTTTGGTTGGAGAATATCTCTTTGAAGATCTTGCTAGAATTCCTGTTGAAGTAGAATATGCTTCTGAGTTTAGATATAGAAACCCAATTATTACCACTAAAGATATTGTAATTGCAATTTCTCAATCAGGAGAAACTGCCGATACTTTAGCAGCTATTAAATTAGCAAAATCTAAGGGAGCATTTGTTTATGGTGTTTGTAATGTTGTAGGTTCTTCTATTGCTAGGGAAACTCATTCTGGGGCTTATACGCATGCAGGCCCAGAAATCGGAGTAGCATCAACAAAAGCATTTACAACACAAATAACGGTACTTTCTTTAATAGCATTAAAGTTAGGAAGGGAAAAAGGTGTTTTATCAAAACCAGCATTTCAAAAATATCTACAAACCTTACAATTGATTCCTAAACAAGTTGAAAAGCTATTAGAAATTGATGATCAGGTAAAATATATTGCTTCTGTTTATAAAGATGCAACAAACTGTTTATATTTAGGAAGAGGCTTTAACTTTCCTGTTGCCTTAGAAGGTGCTTTAAAGTTAAAAGAAATATCTTATATCCATGCAGAAGGATATCCAGCAGCTGAAATGAAACATGGTCCTATTGCATTAATCGATGAGAATATGCCAATCTTTGTAATTGCAACAAATAAAGGGCATTACGAAAAAGTTGTAAGTAATATTCAGGAAATAAAATCTAGAGCTGGAAAAATTATTGCAATTGTAACAGAAGGAGATACTCAAGTTAAAGAAATTGCTGATCATGTAATTGAAATTCCAGAAACGGAAGAAGCGTTTACACCTTTATTAACAACAATTCCTTTTCAATTATTATCCTATCACATTGCAGTAATGTTAGATAAAAATGTTGATCAACCTAGAAACTTAGCAAAATCGGTTACAGTGGAGTAGTTACTCGTAACAATTCATCTTACCCCTATAAACTACTCGTAACATTCTCAATATCAATTAGAACTACTCACTTGTAGACTTCTGTTATAGTGATTACCAATAGTTTTTATTTGACAAAATAAGAGGTTTAAAGCATGATTTTCTTATCCCATAGGTTATCTAAAATACTTAACGAAGAGGGGTTAAAAACAACTCGTGGTAATGTGTTTAAAAACAACCACGTTTTTAGTATATACAAGAAAGATTTAATTCGTGAAGAACGAATGAATAGAGAAGATATCGTAGAGGTTTCTATTCCAATTGTTGAAGTGTTAGACTAGTAATGATGATGAGAGAAAATAATATGTAGAAGGGTTAGAGAACCAACCTTTGGTTTCCTCCTCTGAATTTGTAAATTATATAAAATGACGTCTACATGACGGTTTATTTTTTTTTGAATTGAAGTAATTTGAAGTAATTTTGAGAGATGAAATTAAGTACACGAATTAAAGAATTGAGAAAAAAGAAAGGTTTAACACAACTTGACCTTTCCGAGAATTCAGGGTTATCATTAAGAACAATTCAAAGAATTGAAAATGATGAGGTAAAACCTTCAGTTTATTCATTAAAAAAAATTGGTGAAGTACTTAACAAAGACTTTAATCTTAAAAACCATACGATTATGAGAAACATTTTTGAAAAGGAAAATAGAAATTACTTAATCTTTCTATTCGGACTAATTTCTTTGTCTATTGGAGGGTATTTTTATTTTTCAAATGAATTAGAAGACTATGTTGACATTGTTGATTTAAAAATTGAGTCTGATAATATTGAAGATTTTGTTCCGTTTCAATGGGATGGATATAAAGAGATTGTTAGTTTAGATTCAGATAAAGAAATTGTGATAAGACTGATATATTCTAACAAAGATTCGGCTTCCTCAAAGAGGTTGAAGAAGTTTGACATTAAATATACCTTGACAGAAAATAGTTTTGGGGAAGATATAAGAACAATTGATAATCAACTACAAAAGTTGACCTCAATAAAATTTTAATAAAAGAAATAAGGGGTAAGGTGAATGGTCATTATAGATTAATCGGTTACTGTAGAGTAATTTATTTTGACTTCATATAAAACAAAAAATCCAGCTATATAGCTGGATTTTTTAGTTAGATTTTATCATGAACTTTAGTATGATTTCCATCATTCCAAAGTGTTAGAATATCGGTAGCAACACTTGCACCACTTCCTGAAGCTATTGCAAATTGACTTCGCCAACCCGCAATTGTTCCACAACAATACAATCCACTTTTTATAAAATGATCCTTATTTATTAATTGAACTCTATCCTTTTTTTGGCTCGCTTTTTTATGAGGCTCTAGATAATCATCTAAGCCTTTTATGGTAAAAGGTTTCGCGTAATTTAAAGCTAAAACTGCTATTTTAGTAAAGTATACATTTTTATTAGTAGTGATTATAAAACCTTCGTTTTTATCTTCAATAACAAGTACTTTTTCTTTTTCTATTTGATTAATATGCGGATACATTTCTAAAAGTTGTTCTTTTCCTTCTGTCAAAATATCACCTCCTAAAGTTCCTGGATTTAATCCTAAAACATTATTAAAAAGTGCATTTTGGAGTTGAGAAGCTCTTTGATGCGTAATAATTCCAATCTTTTTTTCAATGGCAAAGGTTTTATTTTTTGCAGAACCTAAAACTAAAGCACATTGCATACCCGAAACTCCACCACCAATAATTAAAACATCAAATTCTTGCATTAAAATAATTCTTTAATATTTGCTGCAAATAGTTTTACAGCTATAGCTAAAAGTATGACACCAAATATTTTACGAATTATCTGAATTCCGTTTGCACCAATTAATCGTTCAATTTTTGAAGATGTTTTTAAAACTATATATAAGAAAACAACGTTTAAAAGCACAGCTATAATAATATTTTCGATAGCAAACTCTGCTCGTAAAGACAGTAATGTGGTTAAGCTTCCAGGTCCAGCAATTAAAGGGAAAGCCAAAGGGAAAACAGTAGTTGTAACTGAGGCAGTATTTTCATCATCTTTATATAATGTAATCCCTAAAATCATTTCTAAAGCAATAAAGAATAATATAAATGCACCCGCTACAGCAAACGAATACACATCTATACCAATTAAATTTAATAGACTTTTTCCTAAAAACAAGAAAACAATCATAATAATACCAGCAATCAATGATGCTTTTTCAGATTGAATATGCCCTGATTTTTTACGTAAATCTATAATAATTGGGATATTTCCAATAATATCAATCACTGCAAAAAGTACCATAAATGCAGTAATAATTTCTTTAAAATTAAAGTTCATTTTTTAATGTTTTAGATTACAAAATTAGCGAACTAACTTTATGCTTTTGTAAATATAACGAAAAAAATATGTGTATTTTTGTGGCATGTTTCAACTAGGAAAAACTATTGTTTCTGAAGATATTATTGAGAAAGATTTTGTCTGTAATATATCCGCTTGTAAAGGAGCCTGCTGTGTTGATGGTGAAGCTGGAGCGCCTTTAGAGAAAGAAGAAACCAAAATTTTAGAAGAAATTTATCCGAAGATAAAACCTTTTTTACGTAAAGAAGGTATTGACGTTATTGAAAAAGAAGGTGTTTGGGTTACTAGTGAATGGGGAGAACTTGAAACTCCGTTAATTAATAATGCAGATTGTGCATATGTTATTTTTGACGAAAATAAGACAGCACTTTGCGGTATTGAAGAAGCATATAATCAAGGAGAAATTGATTGGAAAAAGCCTCTTTCATGTCATTTATATCCAGTTCGTGTAAAAGATTATTCTGAGTTTTCTGCGGTAAATTATCATAAATGGGAAATTTGTGATGATGCTTGTTCTTTAGGTAAAGAATTGCAAGTGCCCGTATATAAATTTGTGAAACAAGCGTTAGTTAGAAAGTTTGGACAACATTGGTATGATGAACTAGAAAAAGTAGCTGAAAAGCATTTAAATCAAAGGAATTCTTAATATTACTTTAGTTCCAAATTCATTTTCTTCTTCTACATCTTCATATTCTATAGAATATTTATTTTTAAACGAAGTTGTAAAGTTTTCTAATCGTTCCTTTGTTAAATTTATCCCTACCGATTTTCTTTGAATAGATTTACTTTTATTAATTTTTTGGGATGCTTTTCTACCCACTCCGTTATCAATAATTAAAATTTCTAAAAACCTATTATTCGGTTGATTTATAATTAACCTGATTTTTTTATTTCCTTTCTTAGAAGATAAACCATGCCAAATCGAGTTTTCTAAAAACGGTTGTAAAATAAGCGGCGGAACTTTAATAGCACATGTATTAGAATCTGCATTATTTTCTATGGTAAAATCAATTTGATTAGAAAAACGAATGTTTTCTATGGTAACATACAAATTTATGGTCTCTAATTCCTCTTCTAAAGTAATTTCTTTAGTTGCTGTGGCTTCTAGAATCTTACGAATTAACTTTGAAAATTTTGTAAGATAATGAGCAGCCAATTTAGGATCATTATCTACAATATATTGTTTGATAGAGTTTAACGCATTAAAAATAAAATGCGGATTCATTTGAGATCTTAAGGTCTCTAATTTTAAATCTTCTATTTGTTTTTTTAATGTAATTTGTTGGTTTAGCGCATCAATTTTTTCTTGTAATTGTAGATTTACTTTTTCTTTTAAATGTTCGTTTTCTTGCAATTTTAAAACGAGTTTAGAATTTGCTGTGTTCTTTTCTTGTATAATTAATTTATGTCTTTGTCCTAATCCTAAAGAAAAAAACATGTTTTCTATAATTACACCAGAATAAAAAATTAAAAACCCTATTTCTGGGTTGTCTATAATTTTAACATCATGAATTAAAATTATTAAAATTGATGAAATAAATAATACTAAAGAACCTATTAAAATATAATATTTTGCTTTCTCTTTTACCTTAATAAGTAAACCAAAAGAATATAATGTTAGCGTAACAATTATTGGAATGTATATAAATAAATAGGCAGAATCTAGTAAGTCTGTATTTTTTTGAAATAATCCATAAACGACAGAAAATAGAGCAACAAATATTAAACTAAAAAGTAAATAACTAATGACTTTTGTATGTTTTGGAAAGTGTTTTTTGAAATTCAAAAAACGAAAAACAAAGAAAAAATATACAATATTATATAACCAAACCCAAAACTGATGTGTTAACTCAAAAAAGGGTTTTATGGGTGAAGTTAAGTTGTCTAAAAAATCATTTTTTGTTTCAGTGAAATAGGCTAAAAAGATTAATAACGTATAGGTTGCATAATAAATATAAGCCTTGTTTTTATTCTGAAAAAAAAGAATAAAATTATAGATGGTTAAAATAAATACGATTCCAAGAGTAAAGAGTAGAAAACCGTTTTCATGTGTAGAGGAAAGTAGAAAATTTTTAAAATTTGACATCAATTATATTAACATTAAAACTTTTCTAATAGTTCAGATTTACGCTGTCTAGAAACAGGTATTTTATGATTGTTCTCTAGAATTACATACCCATCGGTTTTTATAAATTCTTTTATTTTATTTAGGTTGATGATGTAAGAATTATGGATTCTAAAAAACGCTTTTTCTGGCAATATTTTACTTACTTCTTTCAATTGTTTTGTTAAGACAATTTTTTTATTATTTTGAAGATGAAGCGTACTATAATTACCATCCGAAACTGCAAATAGAATATCATCTTGTTCTAAAAATAGTAATTTTCCATCAGTACTAATAGTAATTTTTTTATGCGTTTTATTTTCATTAAATTCTAAAAGAAAACGTTCAAATTTTTCTGGATTAAAGTTTCTTAATCGATGTTTTTTTATTTTTTCGATTGCTTTTTCTAAATCTTCAGCATCAATAGGTTTTAATAAATAATCGATAGCTTCATTTTTTAAAGCTTTAATTGCATACTCATTATATGCTGTTGTAAAAACGACTGCAAAATCTTTTCTCTCCAATTTTTCTAATAATTGAAAACCATCCATAGTAGGCATTTCAATATCTAAAAATAAACAGTCTATTTCTGTATCCTTTAAATATAACAAAGCTTTTTCGGGTTCAGAAAAAGTAGCAACAACTTCTATTTCTTTATTAAAGTTAGATAATTCCCAAGAAAAACTCTGAATCGCCTTTGGCTCATCATCTACAATAACAGCTTTTAACATAGAAAAATTTGGTTTTTAGTTGTGTAATCAAAAATACTATTTAAAAGTCTTTATTCATAAAATGATGTATAGAATGATAAAAACAGCGTATAAATAACTTGTTTTAAGGTGTTTTTGGACTTGTATATTCAATTTACCATTTATACAAAATTTAGTACCAACTATACAAAATCATATAAAAAAATGATGATTAATGTTCAAATTTGATATTGTAATTAAATATGATACCCAACATGAAAACAAAAAAACTTAGTATTCTTTTAGTGCTTGCTATTGGAATAAATTCTAATGTCAATGCACAATTTTGGAAAAAATTAAAGAAGAAGGTTCAAGAAAAAGTTGAGCAGAAAGTAGAAGAAAAAGTTAATAAAACTACAGATAGTACTTTAAACAAGGTTTTTGATAAAAAGAAAACTAAAGAGAAATCAAGTGAAAAAACTGAAGAATCAGCAATCAAAGATAAATCACATTTTAAAAATTTTGGTTTTGCTTCGATAAATCATTCAGTTAAATATGGAACAGTAACTTCCAATAAATTAACACAAACCAAAGTCAATAAAACAGGAAATAAATTTCAATTTATAGGATATTGGAACACAACCGGAATTGATGTTTTTGATGGTTATAATTTAATTATTAAAAACGGAATTAATATCGAAAAATTAAACGAAAAAAGAACGTTTAAAATTCCAGAAGAAGCGATACTAAGAGTAGGTTATGACCCTATAAAACAAACTGAAAGAGAGTCTTCTGGAGAGGGGCAAAGTTATAGTATAGAAAAAGGAACAGTAAGTGTAACTTTTAATAAAGATCAAAATGTTTCTATCAATTTTAATGGTAGCGCAACATTAACAAAAGCTGTTAAAAAATCAACCGGGATAGATGAATATGACTATATAAAAACTCCCGTAGAAATAAGCGGAATGGTAAGCACTACAAGTCCAATTTTTACAATGAGTAGAGAAAGAAAAGAAGCTAATAAGAATACTCAAAACACAAATTTAAGTGAAAGTGATAAAGCATTTATTAAAGGAAAAATTTCTCCAACAGTAAATATTCCTGGTTCATTTTCTTTCAATAAAAGTATTGAATTAGAATTTACAGATAATAGAGGCGATAAACATCCGATGGAATTTCTGCTAGGAAACTATCCAGATATTTATGGAATGTCTGTTGCCAGTAAAGAAATGCAAGGTCAAGGTAAAGTTGTAATGGTAATGACACCAAAATCATCTACAGCTTTTATGGATGTAGCTGGCATGAAAATGAAAAGATCTACATCTATGGATCAATTAGGAAAACAATATAACATGACAGGTAAATTACCTGAAGATGGTGATTTTGAGTATAAAAAAACTGGAAATACAAAAACAATTTTAGGATATACTTGCCATGAATACAGAGTAGATTATAACTACACAAACGAAAAGGGTTCTTCAAGTTTTTGGGTTGCAAAAAATTTTCCTATTCAAAACAAACAAATACCAATGTTGGGTATGAAATTGAACAATCCATATTTTCAAGGATTTGTTTTAGAGTTAAATGCTACTCATAAAGGGCAAAATTATGGTGTTAAAGTGATAAAAGTTTCTAATAAAAACATCACTATAAATAGTTCGGATTACAAAAAAATGGGCTTTTAAAAAGAAAGTAAATTATGAAAAAACTAATCGCATTAAGTTTTATTTGCTTTCTATTATCATCTTGTTTTGGTGATAAAAAAAGCGGTATTGGAACCGATTTTAATGACAAATCTTTTGTTGCTAAAAGTTTTAAAAATAAAGTTTCTTTTTCTGAGATAAACTCACCTTGTAATTATATAACAAAAGGAACTATCGCTAAAATGTACAACGTTGCAGAAAAAGATGTGCACCTTATCGGAAATCAAAACAGTACCGCTTGTTCAATCCGAGTTAAAATGTCTGATAATGAATTTGATTATATAACAGGCTCTATTAATATTTATGAAGAAAAAGACAAACTTGAAGATGGTTCTTCTTGGATAGATTCTTGGCAAATTCAAAAAGGAGTTTCTAAATCTGCTAAATGGATAAAAGGTTTAGGGAAAGCTGCCATGTATAAAAGTAAAAAAAGAGAATTAATTATAAAATTTACAGACTACACAATGTCTGTTACTGCTCCAGGAAGTGCTTTTAATCAGATAGAAAAAGACAAAAAAAGAGATTATAAAAGTATTGTACTAAAATTGGCAAAACAAACCCCATTATTAAAATAAAAACTATGAAAAAAATCATTTATTTATTCGTTTGCATATTTGCTATTTCTACAATAAAAGCACAAACTGTAGAAGGAAAATTAACTTTAAATGAGCGCTCTAAAACAGAAATAAAGTTGACTTCAAATTCTTTAGAAGAAGTAACGAAGCATTTAAAATCATTAAAAATTTCTTTTAAAGCGAATGAAATCGAAAAAAATCAAAAAGTAACTTTTGTTATAGTATCTGTTGTAAAAAGAAACGGAGAAACGGTAAAAAAAACAGCATTAAAAAGTACGCCTTCATTTTTCCCAGGAGATAATTTTATCGTAACAAGTTGGGACGATATGGTAACAAGTTGGGATGATATGGTAACAAGTTGGGATGATATGGTAAAAAAAGAAGGAGATTTTATTGTAGAAATTCAAGCAAACCCAAAAGATGTAAAAGGTAAGATTGCTCCAGTAAGTATCAACTTTATTTTACGAAAAAGACCAGGAAGATCAAAATAAAGCAATATGAAAGCAAAAGGAATTTTATTAATAGCATTTTTTATATCGGCTTTAAATATACAAGGACAAAGTTTTAAACTTAATGGAGTACTTTATACTGTAACTGATACATCAAAAAATCATGTATCTATCGCTTCAACTTCTTGCTTTACAGGAGATTTAACGTTGCAAAGCCCATTTGATTATGATGGTGTAACATACACAATAACCAAAATAAATGATTTTGCTTTTTCAAATTGCAATGTGTTAACTAGTATAGAAATACCAGATTCTGTTACTTCAATAGGTTCATATTCTTTTTACAACTGTACAACACTTGCAACAGTTTCTTTACCGAATTCGATTCCCAAAATAGGTGTAAATACTTTTGAAAATACAATCATTCAAGAGATTAATATTCCCAATTCTGTTACCAAAATAGAAGACAGTGCTTTTAGTGGTTGTAAATCATTAGCAAACGTAATGATACCTAATTCTTTAGAATTAATAGGGAAATACGCTTTTTACAATTGTGAGAATTTGACTAAAATAAACATTCCTGAGTCTGTTACTAGTTTAGATGTTGGTGCTTTTAGTGGAACTGGTTTAACTGAATTTACTTTTACAAATACTATTACCACAGTGGCATCAAGCTTATTTCAGAATTGTAAAAATTTAACAAGTATTACAATTCCAGATTACATAACAGAAATTCCATTTTACTTTTTAAGAGGCTGTACCAATTTAACCGAAGTTAATTTACATGAAACTATTACTAAAATTGGAAGTGGTGCTTTTAGAGATTGTGTTAATTTAGAAAGTATGGTATTGCCAGAATCTATCACTTCTTTAAGTGGAGATTTATTTAAAAATTGCACAAAATTAAAACAAGTTAATATTCCTGCTAATGTTGGATTTATTTCTAGCGGAATGTTTGAAAATTGTACATCACTAGAAAATATTACATTACCAGAAAATACCCTTAGAATTAATAATGAAGCTTTTTCTGGATGTTCTAAGCTAAAAAAAATTAATATCCCAGAGAGAGTAAATATTATTGAAAGAATGGCTTTTCAAAATTGCGAAAGTTTATCTGCTGTTATTGTAAATTGGCAAACTCCGTTAACTATTAACGCTAATGTTTTTGAAAATATCACGCTAAGTAATGTTACTTTAAAAGTTCCCGACAATACAAAAACTACTTATGAAGCAGCAGAAGTTTGGAAGACTTTTGGAACTATTACAAATGATCCAATTATAGAAACTACTAAAATTCCAGATGCAAATTTTGAGCAATATTTAATTGATGCTAATATAGATTCTGATCAAACTTTAAACGGCCGAGTACCAACTTCTGATATTGAAAACATTTCAGAATTATCACCTATAGCTAAGGGAATATCAGACTTAACAGGTATCCAAGATTTTAAATCTCTAAAAAGTTTAAAAGTAGATAGTAATAATATTACAAAAATAGATGTTACAAAAAACACGTTACTAGAAAGTCTAGATATTTCAAAGAATAAAATAGTTTCTATAGATGTTTCAAACCTATTAAAATTAAAGAGTTTTATTAGTTTTGATAATTTAATAACAAACATCAATTTTTCTGAAAATAAAGATTTAGAAACCATTAGTCTTTCAAGAAATTCAATTAAAACAATCGATGTTTCTAGTAATGAAAACTTAACAAGTTTATTAATTCAAAAAAATAATCTTACAGAATTAGATTTATTAAAAAATAAAAAGCTGAAAAATTTAACAATAAACTTTAATCAAATAAACACAATTGATTTAACTAATAATTTAGAATTAGATTATTTTGAACTTTCAGAAAACGTATTCAAAACTTTAGACGTAAGCAAAAACATTAAACTAAGAATTTTAAACCTAGATAAAAATCAATTAACTAACATAGATTTAAGTACTAATGAAAATTTATATTCTTTTTATGCAGATGATAACTCTTTAGAATATTTAAATTTAAGTAACAATCCTAAGCTGGAAATAGTTAATGCTAACAACAATAGTTTGATTGGTTTAAATATTAAGAATGGAAATAATAGTATAATTAGAGAATTTGAAGCTAAAGGTAATTCTTCTTTAACTTGTATACAGGTAGATGATTCTAATGCTTGGAATAATCGTTCAGGAGTTTTAATTGATACACACACTTCTTTTAAAGAAACTTGCCCAACGTATACAAAAATACCAGACGCAAATTTTGAAGCATATTTAGAAGCAAGAAACTTAGGAAACGGAATTGCAAATGACGGATTAGTTGAAACGGAAAAAATAAATACAAGAACATATTTAGACATTTCTGGTCAAAGCATTTCAGATATCACTGGAATAGAAGATTTTACCGAGTTAAATCATTTAGAAGCAAGAAACAATACTATTACCCAGGTCGATTTAAGTAAAAACTTAAAACTAGAAAGGTTGGTTTTAAAAAATAATCAACTTACATCTATAGATGTATCTAAAAATATAAATTTAAAAACTATTCTTGATGTTTCTAATAATCAACTACAAGAATTAGATGTTTCTTTATTAACAGAATTGAAAGATTTAATTTGTAGTGAAAATCAGATATCAGAATTAAATCTCACCAATAATAAGGAGTTATTAATAGTATCTGCTTTTGAAAATAAAATAAAAAAAATAAATGTAGATGAAAATAAAAAATTGTACTCGTTTAACTTAATCAACAATCAATTAGAAAGTGTAAGTATAAAAAACAGTAATAATCAAAATCTAAGCAGTAGTAGATTTAAAGTTTCTGGAAATCCAAATTTACATTGTGTTCAAGTAGATGATGTAGATTACAGTAACACAAACTGGACAAACAAAGATGCTCAAACAAGATTTTATACAAACTGTACAAGTTTAACTGCAATACCTGACACAAATTTTGAAGCGTATTTAGAACAACAAAATTTAGGAAATGGTATTGAAAATGATGGTTTTGTATTAACAGAAGCTATAAGTTCACTTTCAATTTTAAATTTATCACATAAAAATATAGCTAGTCTTTCAGGTATTCAAGATTTTATTAACCTTAAAACTTTATCAGCTTATAATAATAGTCTTGTACAAGTAGATTTAAGTAAAAATACTAAGTTAGACAATATAAATTTTGGGAGAAATCAATTATCATCTATAGATCTTTCAAATAACCTAAGTTTAACACAAGTTAATTTAGGAAGTAATAATCTAACTTCTATTGAGGTTCATCAATTAAAAAATTTGTGGAGCCTTAGATGCCAGAGCAATCAATTAGAAGCGTTAAATTTATACTCAAACAAGAATTTAAGAACTCTTTATTGTAATGATAATCAACTTAAAAATTTAGACCTAAGAGAGAATGCTTTTTTAGGTACATTTTGGGGAAATGATAATTTATTAGAAAGTTTAAATTTACAAAGTCAATCGACAATATCAACTGATAATTTTAATATTAAAAACAACCCAAATCTTACATGTATTGAAGTAGATAATGTTAATTATAGCCAAACAACTTGGACTAATAAAGATGCAGCAGCTTCTTTTTCTACAGATTGCGCACCAGCAAATGACGATTGTGTTAATGCGATTCCTTTAACTTTTAACCAGCAAACACCTGGAGATATTAATAGTGGTACTATAAATAACAATCCTACGTGTGCTTCTGGAAATGTAATTGCGGATGTTTGGTATACAGTTGTTGTACCACAAAGTGGAGAATTTAGTATTCAAGGAACGGCTGTTGGTGGTAATTTAAAATTTGCAATTTATCAAACCTGTAGTAGTTCAACTGCAATTGCTTGTGGTGATAATATTTCATTATCAAATTTAACTGTTGCTGCAAAATTTTATTTAAAAGTTTGGTTAGAAGGAAGCTCAGGTTCAAGAACTAGTAGTCAATCAGAAAATGGAACATTTACTATTAAAGCAAAAGAAACAGCTACTTTGTCTACTGATAATTTTATAACCGGCAACAAAGAAATAGCAGTATATCCAAATCCATCTATCAATAAAGAATTTACAGTTTTGCTTAAAAATGATTTTATAAAAACGATAGAAATATATTCTTTAAACGGAAAAAAATTGTTGCTTAAAAATGCAGATCAACAAAAAGAAATTAAAATAAACACATCAAAATTAGCTGCAGGTATTTATTATGTAAAAGTTAATGGAGAAGAGAGGAGTTATCTAAAAAAAGTTATGATTAAATAAAGCAATTGAATATGTGGGGTATCATTTTTTAATTGTTTACTACAGCGTTAGTTAATTCTAACGCTGTATTTTTTTAAAATAATTTGATATATTTATTGAAAATTGTACACCATGCGTTTATTACTTTTTCTGCTACTGATTAGTTTTCAAATTAGTGCTCAAACAATTGATACAACTTTTGTTGAAAATAATATTACTCAAGTTTTAAAACTTAAAGGAAAAGGAAAGTATAAAGAGGCGTTTACTAAAGTTTCTCAATTAGAAAATATAGTACAAAAAAAAGCTGAATCTTATTTCTTAAAAGGACGCACGATTTTTACCAAAGGAAGAGTAGAAATTGATTTAGGTAAATATGATGACGCAATAAAATCATCTAAAAAAGCTATTGAGTTTTATAAAAAAAGTAATAATACTCTAGAAGAAGCTTCTGCAATAAATTTAATTGGTGTTGCATACTATTTTAAAGGAAATTTAGACAGCACATTACTTCATTATAATAAAGCTTACCAACTTAAAAAAGTAAACAAAGCAGATAATGAACAGTTGGCAATAACATCCTATAATATTGCTATTGTTTATGAAGATTTAGGGCGTTTTAATGAAGCAATTGATCTTTATAAAACTTCTGGAGAATATCTATTAAAATCTAAAAATACAGCGTTTTTACCAGATACGTATTTAGGTATTTCTAATACATATTCTTTAAAAAGGGATTTTGACAATGCAGAAATTTATGTAGAAAAAGCATTGAATTTAGCCATTCAGAAATATGGAGAAAATTCTCCTGATATTACTTTTTTTTATATCTCTTATGCATCACATTTAAAACGAAAAAAAGAATATAAAAAAGCGTTGCAATTCATTGAAAAATGTAAAAATATAAGAGAAAAAACTTATGGAAAAAATCATCATTGGACATGTGAAGCTTATTTAAAATTAGGAGAGTTATTTTTTCTAGAAAAAGAATATAACAAAGCAGAAGAACACTTAGAAAAAAGTATTGAAATTGGTAAAAAAACAAAGAAAAACTTATACCAAGCTGCTACAAAATTATTATTAGCTGAAGTACATCAAAAACTGAATAAAGTTTCAGAAAAATCAATATCTATTGTAAAAGAATCTATGCAAATTTATAAGAAAGTGTATGGAAATAAACATGAAGAAATTGCTGAGACCTATCTAACACTTTCTAAGGTTACAAATAACTTGCAATTTGTGGATTCTGTCTTTCAATCATCAAATTATTCACCTAAAAATTTGAATAGTCTTTTAGCTCCTTTTCAAGTTTTAGAAGCCTTAGTGTTTAAAAGTAAAAAGCTTGGGGAGAAAGGAAATTTTGATGCTCAATTTAATTTAATCGATCAAAAATTAGCATTAATTAGACATATTAGAAGTGGGTTTTCTTCGGAAAAATCAAGATTGCTTTTTGGAAAAGAAATAAAAGAAATTGTAGCAGAAGATTTAGAAACTTGTTGGGTATTATTCTCTAAAACCAATAACAAAAAATATAGCGATAAAGCTTTTGAACTTTTTGAATTTAATAGAAATGCTATTTTACTTTCTGGAGTAAAAAGGAACAAGTTAAAAACTAAAATTCCAGAAGATTTTATTCAGAAAAATAAAGTGTTAATTGAGGAACGTAACAAAATTCGGTTAAACTTATATTTTGAAGAAACTGCTGATACACCTTCAATAAAAAAATTACAAGAATTATACGATTCTAGAACTCAAGTTTATGAAAAAATTGCTGCGCTAGAATATGAGATTTATAAAAAATACCCTAGTTATAAAAAAGCAATTCGTTTCCCAAAAATAACAACAATTAATGAAGCACAAAAAGTTTTAAAACAAACACAACAAATCATTTCTTATTTTGTCTCAGATGATTACATTTTTGGATTTTCAATCACAAATTCAAATTTTAGCTTTCAAAAAATAGGTGAAGTAAGTACAATAAAAAAACTAACAAAAAACCTGCAAAAAGGAATTTCAAATAGGTTGCCTATTGATGCATTTTCAAAAGAGCTTCATAAATTTTTACTAACTCCTTTTAAGGATAAAAAAGAAGAACTAATTATTATAAAAGACGCTGTTTTAAATACCATTCCTTTTGAGGTTTTAAAAGATAAAAACAATCAATATGTAATTAAAAACCATACCATAAGTTACGCAGGATCTATCAATTTGTTGTTAGAACAATTAGACAAAAAGGATGATAAATTCACAAATAATTGGATTGGTTTTTCACCTAACTATTCAGGCAATTTACAACTAAAAAATATTCATAAAGAAGTTAAATCGATTGGAAAACTAATGAGCGGAAACATATATATTAATGAAGAAGCTTCTAAGGAGAATTTTAAACTATATGGACAAAATTCTAGTATTATTCATTTAGCAATGCACACAGAAATAAATAGTGAAATACCAGAATTTAGCAACCTTAAATTTAATGATGCTAGTTTGCCAGTTTCAGAAATTTATAACACAAGTATAAATTCTCAGCTTGCAGTTTTGAGTGCTTGCGAAACGGGTTTTGGTAAAATTGAAAAAGGAGAAGGTGTTATCAATTTATCTAGAGCTTTTTTCTATGCAGGTGTACCAAGTACAATTATGAGTTTATGGAAAGTACCCGATAAAGAAACGGCTCAAATAATGACATCTTTTTACACCTATCTAAAAGATGGAAACGCTAAAAGTAAAGCTTTACAACTCGCTAAAAAAGAATATATAAACACTGTAAAAGACACAGAATTATTACATCCTTTTTATTGGGCAGGTTTTGTTTTAAACGGAAATCAAACAGCAATTGTTGAAAACACAAGTTATACTTTTTGGATATTTAGCCTTGTAATAATACTTGTTATTTTTCTTCTGTTTAAAAAGAACTTACTTCAATTTTTTAAGTAAAGTTTCAGCTTCATCTTTTTTAAATAAATCACCTGATTTTAAGTATTTATTTAGATAAAAGGTAGCTTTTTCTATATCATTTTGTTGAAGGTAAGAAAGTGCTAAATACCAAGTTACTTTTGTAGAATAAGTTGTGTTGTTTTCTAAACTTTTAGAAAAAATAGTTATTGCTTTTTTGGGTTGATTCAATTCCAATAAACAAATTCCTTGGTATAATAAATAATCAGGATTTACATCTTTCTTGTAAAGTTTTAAAAGAGTATCGTATGCTTTTTTGTAGTTGTTATTTTCATAATAAACAAAAGCAGTTGTTTTTAAATCAGTACTTGAATCTCCTCTTACAACTGGATGTATAACATTTCTATAAGGTTGATAATATTCTGCGTATAATTCTTGATTATTTAGCGAATTTCCAGCAATTAAATAATAACCGCTTAAAGAAATCAACAACGCAACAGATGCAGCAACCAACCATTTTGGAGTTCCTTTTTTTAGTGTCGATTTCTTAGAAATAGTAGCTTCTAAATCTTGTAATTCAGATTTAAGCGCTGCTCTTTCGTGATTACGAATCGCTTTTTTTACATCATTTTCAAACTCTTCCATCCTATTCCTTATTAGATAATTCTCTTAACTGTTTTAAACATCTAGATTTCTGACTTTTCACTACATTCTTATTTTCATAATTTAAGGAGGTTGCAATTTCATCAATCGAATACCCTCTATAATAAAAGAGCGATAATACTTCTTTGCATTTCTTCCCTATTTTTCCAAAAGCAATTTGTAATTTTTTTATATTTTCATTTGATGTGTCATCAGTAAAATCAGCAGCTATTTCTTTATAATTATAATCTTCTTTTTCTAAAAAATCTGATGTTACACTCTTATTATTTTTTCTGTTTTTGTCATACAACATATACTTGCCAATACTAAATAAATAGGTTTTTACAGTACATGTTAAATTATCCATTTTTCCTTCTAATGCTTGTTCTTGTAGAACAATTATCGCATCCTGATAGACATCTAAAATATCCTCTTTATTCTTAGAAAACTTATAACCAAATTCTATAAAGGCATCTCTGTTTTCTGTATACAATTCCTTTAAAGCATTTCTATCAGCTTGTTTTAAAAGTAGTATACGTTGGTTTTTGTTCATTAATGATTTAAAATGGAAAAGGTAAACAGAAATATAAAAATAAAATAAAAATGTTAACCTTTCTTTTAAAAATACATAAAGAATAAAACGATATAAAAATGATACCAAAAATTAACTACAAAAAAGCAGCATTTTTTGCTGTATTCGTATTCGGTGTTTGTGCGCCAACCCAAGCTCAATTTTGGAAAAAACTTAAGAAAAAAGTTCAAAATAAAGTTGAGCAAAAAGTAGAAGAAAAATTAGATAAAGAAACCGATAAGGTAATTGACAAAACCTTTGATGGAGAGAAAAAGAAAGACGAACCAAAAATTGAGCAATCTAATCAATTGCCCGTGTTTTCTGGTGGTTCTGGAATCTTAAAACTTTATAGTCATGGTTATGAATATATTACAAAGGACATTGCTATTTCTGTTTATGGAAAATTTACAAAAGACAACTTATCAAATTCTGTAAAAACATATAATGAAGATCGGGTTATAAAACCTGTTGATGCTTTTCCAGATGGATATGCGCTTGCTTTTAATGGAAGCGGGTTTTTAAATCCAAAAGAAGGACAAATAATAATTCATCATGCTGATAGTAAAAAAGTTGTTTTTTCACTAAAAGGAACTTGGAATACTACAGAAGGAGACAAACCAATTTCGGGTTCTTATATTAATTTAAGTGTTTCAGAAATTATAGATAAAAGAATTGTTGAAAATAGATCAGAAACGTCTAATAAAAATACTTCAAATAACACAAACAATAATTCTACTAACCCGTTTGCAAACATCAATAGTAATAAAACAGATATTAAAATTCCAAGTAAATTTTCTTTTACATCTAGTTTAGAAGTAAAAATGACAAGTAATGATGGAAGTACTGCAGACATGGAGTTTTTATTAGGAGATTATCCTAGTATTTATGGAATGTCAATTGTATCCGAAGATATGGGTGAAGGAGGTATAGCATATAATGTTATTACTCCAAAAAGCATTACCATGTTTATAAATGTTAGCGGAATGAAAATGAAAAAAACCGTGGCTCAAGATCAGTTTTCTCAAACAGATTTTTCTGATAAAGTGCCTTCAAATCCAGACGAATTAAAGAAAACAGGCGCATCAAAATCTATTTTAGGATTTACATGTTATGAATATAAATATACAAATGAAGGTGGTTATGTAAGTGTTTGGGCTACAAAAGATTTTCCAGCAAATAATACAAATATAACAATGCTTGGTATGCGAGAAGGCGGAATAATTGAAGGTTTTGTTTTAGAAATTGATTCTAAATCTGGTAATGACACTGGTAATATGAAAGCAGTTAAATACAATAAAAATAAAAGTGTAACTATTAATACCAACGATTATAAATCAATGGGATTTTAAAAAATAAAAATCATGAAAAATAAAATATTAATGCTACTTTTTTTTATCTCAATTGTAACTTTTGCTCAACAAAAAAAAGTGTTTATAGAAGTTACTTTTAATGACGGAGACTTTAAAGGAACACATAAATTTTATCCAGAGAAAGGAAATTTTGTAAGTCAGATTAATTTAGAACTTTTCGAAGGGGTAAGTAATCTTAACGCTTCTAAATTGGTTGCAGAAAACGGAATGCAGATACATTATATAAATCGTCATTTTTTAGGTGAAGCCAATAAAGGAAGCTATAAGGCCAAAAAACATACTTCGGGTTGTGGCGCTTTGAATTTTTTAGATTTTAAAAACGAAAAACCATATAGAAGAATCAATGGAAATTTTTCGGGCTGTACAAATACTAAAATCACAAGTACAACACCATGGAAAAAAAGAACAATAAAAGATAGACGGTTTGTAACAGGAAGTTTTACTGATGAAGTAGCTTTTGAATATGTTATGGACGATGGATCAAAAAAAAATATAAAAACAACTGTTTCGGTAAAGTTTCTTGCAAGAGAATCTAGAAGAAAATAAAAACATATAATGATGAAAAAAACACTACTAATACTAATTCTTTTTATAACCTCACTTGGTTTTTCTCAAACGTTTGAATTATTTGACTTCAATCAATTTGGAGATTTTCAACCAAAATATTTTACAGAATATAATGGTATGTTAATTTTTCAAGCAAAAGATGATGACGGTGTAGAACTTTGGAAATCAGACGGAACACAATCAGGAACGGTTAAAATAAAAGATATTAATCCTAACTCCAGCGATAGTTCAGATCCAAGAAGTTTTATAGAATATAATGGCAAATTATACTTTATTGCTAATGAAGGTGGTAATAATGGTTTATGGGTTACCGATGGTTCAGAATCAGGAACAGTTTTAGTAAAGGATGCGGTAACACCAACAGGGAGTTTTGCTGTAGCAAACAACTTGTTGTTTTTTGTGGGTGAAAATCCAACAAACGGAAAAGAACTATGGAAATCTGACGGTACTACTTCTGGAACAACTTTGGTCAAAGATATTTACCCAGATAGTTGGAGTAGTTTACAATTTAACTCTCAATTAATGCCTTTTGAAAACAGTATTGTTTTTAGAGCAAATGATGGTGCAGGCGGTAGTGAGCTTTGGAAATCGGACGGAACAGATTCTGGAACAAAAATGATAAAAGATATCTATGTTGGTGCTCCTGGTTCTTCTCCACAATACTTTATTGAGTATGCAAGTAAAATTTATTTTTCTGCAGAAACACTTTCTAAAGGAACTGAGTTATGGAAAACTGATGGTACCGAATCCGGAACAGTAATGATAAAAGATATTTATGAAGAAGATAAATCTAGCCATCCAGCGAAGTTTTTTGTGTATAGCGAGAGTTTGTTTTTTCAAGCACAATCTGATGATGAACATGGAATAGAAATGCATAAGTACAACTTAACAACAAATAGTGTTACAAGAGAATTAGACCTTAAACCAGGAGCCGAAGGTGGGGGTTTTTCTCCAGCAATTGTTTATAATGATGGAATGTATTTTACTGCAGCAAAACCAGAAACAGGAATCGAATTATTTGTTAGAAGAAACGGTTCTACTACTTTAGCAGAAGATGTTTATTCTGGTTCGATTGGTGGTAGTCCATCAGCATTTTGTAACTGTGGAGACAACATGTATTTTAGAGCGTATAATGGTAAACATGGATTGTTTGAGTTTAAAACGACTGGAAATGCTACTCCCATAGCACCACAAGAAGCAGTAAATGATGCATTTTTTGGGTCAATTCCATCACAATTTTTCTGTTATAAAAATAGTTTATATTTTGCCGCAAACTATACAGGTTCTGGTTATGATATGTGGAAATATACACCTTTAACGCTTTCAGTAAATAAGTTTGATATTGAAAAAGTTAGTGTTTATCCTAACCCTACAGATACTACTATAAACATTTCTTTACAAAATAATAGCTCTATTAAAAAAGTTGAAATCTTTAATTTAATGGGACAAAAAAGTTTGAGTAAGAAAATCGATAATCAATCAATTATAAACCTTGATGTATCAAATTTCTCTAAAGGAATTTATCTCTTAAAAATACAAGGAGAAGGAAGGGAGTATCTAAAGAAGTTTGTGAAAAAGTAATACCACAATTGAAAATTGTTTTGGTATCATTATCAATTGTGATAACAGTGTTAGCATTGCTAACACTGTTTATTTTTGCATCATAAAAAGAGTTTAAACAATTTATTCGTATTTTTGCAACACTAATTTAATACTATTCCTCAATGAAAAAAATAACGACAGTAGTAACGTTATTAGTTTTGTTTATTTCTTGTGAAATAAATCAAGAAGCAGTTCAAATAATGGCTAAAAGTGATTTCTCTAAAGCAATTAGAGTTGTTGTTCCAAAAACAAACAATACACCTTTCGAGTTCGAAAAAAAATCAACAGCTGTTAATTTAGCAGAATACATTTCTAATGTTAACAATGTAACTGGAATTGCAATTAGTGAGGTAAGTTTTCAACTTAAAAACTTTACAGGAAATACAAAAGGCATTATACAATCATTAAGTGTTAAAGCAGCAGATGCATTAACATTAATGTCTATTACCAATGTAAATCCATCGCAAGAAGCAACAAAAGGTACAGTTTATAAAATTACTGATCCAACAATTATTAAAGAATTAGAGAAAGTATTTCTATTAAACAATACAACTTCAATGTTTTCTGTTTCTGGAAGTTTACTCTCTAATGAAGGAAAAATGGAATTTGATATAGAAGTAAGTGTTAAATTAACCGCAACGATAAATTAAAGTTTACTCCAGCAAACTATGAAAAAAATTACACTATTACTAACCATTTTAACGTTTGTAATCACATCTTGTGATACACTTAAAGCGCCAAAACTTACTACAGCAACTTCTTTTTCACAATCAACAGGTCAAATTACAGTTCCAAAAACTAATGGAACTGCAGTTAGCTTTACAAAAGCAGCAACAGCCAATTTAGGAGATTATATAAATGACATTGGAAATCTATCTGCGATATCTGTAACTTCATTTTCTTATAAATTTGATAAGTTTAGTGGAAATGCAGACGGAATAGTGTCTTTAAATATAAAAGTAAATGGTAAAGAGATTGTTTCTGTTGTAGATGTAAAAGTCTCAGCCGCAAGCGGTAATTCTGTTTCTGTAACAGATGCTGCAAAATTAGAAGAATTAACTTCATTGTTTTCTAGTGGAAATCAAATAAGTTTTGAATTTGCTGGAAGTACATTATCAGATGCAGGAGACATGAATTTTGAAGTTGAAGCTACTGTAGGTCTTACTGCTACTTTAAATTAACCTATTTTATAAAAATACTAATTAACCTGCTTAAAATTGAGCAGGTTTTTTTATGCCTTTTTATTTCGAAAAACGAATCATACTTTTAATTTAAGCTTTTTTAAGAATGTCAGCAAAATCAATAGGTCTTTAAAAAAATAGCATATAAATATTTGAAATACAGATATTTAGTTCGAGTTTTTTTATTTGATTTTTTTCAAAAAAACATCAATTTGTTAAAAACTTCAAGGGTTTTGTGAATAAGTATGGCTTTCTTTTTGGAGCAAAAAATGCAATCTTTGTAGAGGTCGTTAGCTACGATTATTTAACTCTTTAATAACATCAATTTACTGTGCAAATTACTCAAATCATAAAAAGAGACTCAGAAACTAGTAGTTTCGAGTTAGACAAAATTACAAAAGCTATTGAAAATGCTATGAATTCCGTAAATAACGGAACAAGAGAAGATGCAATAGCAATTTCTAAAATTGTAATCGGTACGTTGTTAGAAAGGAAGTTAAAAGAACCTAATTATACACCTACCGTAGAGCAAATACAAGACATTGTAGAAGATAAGTTAATGGATAGCACATTTAGAGATGTTGCTAAAGCTTATATCTTATATAGAGACGAACAAGCTAGAAGTAGAAAGCGAAATATTTTTGAAAAGAGATTAAACTTAAAACCTTACGATTATCCTGAATTAAATGAATATGTCGATGCAATTAGACACTCTTATTGGATTCATACAGAATTTAATTACACCAGTGATATACAGGATTTTAAGACAATTCTTACACCCGTAGAAAAAAATGCTATCAAAAACACCATGTTAGCAATTTCTCAAATTGAGGTAGCAGTTAAAACTTTTTGGGGAGATATTTATAAGAGAATGCCAAAGCCAGAAATTGGTTCTGTGGGGTCTACATTTGCAGAAAGTGAAGTTAGACATCATGATGCATATTCGCATTTATTAGAAATATTAGGGTTGAATAACGAGTTTAAAAACTTAAAGAAGAACCCAGTAATTATGAGACGTGTTAATTATTTAGAATTAGCATTAAAAAATGTAAATAGTGAAGACAATAAAGAGTTTTCAGAATCAATTATTTTGTTTTCTTTATTTATAGAACATGTGTCGTTATTTTCACAGTTCTTAATTATTATGGCTTTTAACAAGCATAAAAATGTATTAAAAGGAGTTTCTAATGTTGTAGAGGCAACCTCAAAAGAAGAGCAAATTCATGGAGATTTTGGTATCGATGTGATTAAAATTATCAAAGAAGAAAATCCAGATTGGTTTGATGACGATCATAGTTTATTAGTGCAAGAAACTTGTAAGGAAGCTTTTCTTTCTGAAAGTAAATTAATTGATTGGATTTTCGAAAACGGAGAATTAGATTTCTTACCTAAAGCAGTAATTAAAGAATTCATAAAAAACAGATTCAATAAATCATTAGAAAGCATTGGAATAGAAAAAGTATTTGATATAGATGAAGCTTTAGTATCAGAAACAGATTGGTTTGATGATGAAATTATTGGAACAAAACATGGCGATTTCTTCGTTAAAAGATCTATCAACTATAGTAAAAGAACCAAAAGTATAACCAGCGACGACTTATTTTAAACTATGAACCTAAACGACCAAAAAACAACTAAAGAACTTACCGAGCACGAAAGAATGATTCAAGCAAGAAATGTTTCTAGAAAAAAAATACTAGATAACATGAAAGATCCAGAAATTACATGGCTAACAGAAAATAGTCGTAAATTTTTAGAGTCTGGATATTTAACAGGAGAAACTACACCTGAAGAAAGAATACGCGAAATAGCAGACAATGCAGAACGTATTTTAGGAAAACCAGGATTTGCCGATAAGTTCTATAAATATATGGCTGCAGGATATTACTCTTTAGCCTCACCAGTTTGGTCTAACTTTGGTAAGAAAAGAGGTTTACCAATTAGTTGTTTTGGTTCACATGTTGCAGATGATATGGGAGATATTTTATTCTCACAATCAGAAGTTGGTATGATGTCCAAACTAGGTGGAGGAACTTCTGGTTACTTTGGTAAGTTGCGTGAAAGAGGAGCAGATGTAAAAAATAATGGATCATCATCTGGTTCAGTTCACATCATGCAATTGTTTGAAAAAATGGTTGATGTTGTAAGTCAAGGTTCTGTAAGAAGAGGTCGTTTTTCTCCATATTTACCTATAGATCATCCAGATATTAAAGAATTTTTAGAAATAGGTACAGAAGGAAATCCAATTCAAGAACTTACTCATGGTGTTACTGTTGGTAACGAATGGATGCAAGAAATGATTGATGGTGATGTAGAAAAAAGAAGTATTTGGGCTAAAATTTTACAAAGAAGAGGAGAAATAGGATATCCATATATATTGTTTAGAGACAATGCAAATAATGGAACCGTAGATGTTTATAAAGACAAAGGTCACGAGATTTACGCAAGTAACTTATGTACAGAAATCATGTTACCTTCTAATGAAGATTGGTCTTTTGTTTGTTGTTTATCATCTGTAAACTTATTGCATTATGACCAATGGAAAGACACAGATGCTGTAGAAACATTGACCTACTTTTTAGATGCTGTAATGGAAGAGTTTATCACAAAATTAGATGTGTATAAAAATTCTGAAGATAGAGACGATCAATTTACGTTTCGTTTTATGGAGAAAGCCTATAATTTTGCAAAAGAAAATAGAGCGTTAGGTTTAGGAGCATTAGGATGGCATTCTTTATTACAATCTAAAATGTTGGCTTTTGATAGTGCAGAAGCATATACGTTAAACAGCGAAATTTTTAAAGTAATTAAAGAAAAGTCTTACAATGCATCAAAAGAAATGGCTAAAGAATATGGAGAGCCATCTATTTTAAAAGGGTATGGAAGGCGTAATACAACCTTAAACGCTATTGCACCAACAACATCTTCTGCGTTTATTTTAGGGCAAGTATCTCAAGGAATTGAGCCAATTTGGTCTAATATTTATGTAAAAGATATTGCCAAGATAAAAACGACGATAAAAAACCCAATTTTAGAAAAAGTTCTAGTAGAAAAAGGAAGAAATACAAAAGATGTTTGGAACAGTATTAGAGATAATGATGGTTCTGTTTTACATTTAGATTTCTTAACAGAAGAAGAAAAAGATGTGTTTAGAACCTATTCAGAAATAGACCAAAACGTAATTGTTTATCAAGCAGCAAATAGACAAAACCATATCGATCAAGGACAATCTATAAACATTATGGTACATCCAGATATGCCAATTAAAGATGTAAATGCAGTATATGTAAATGCATGGAAATTAGGTGTAAAATCTATGTATTACCAGCACAGTATGAATGCTGCGCAGAAATTTAAGCAAAAGAAAGAGTGTGCTTCTTGCGAAGGATAATCACTTTATAAATTAAAAGTTAAGAAAAAAGAGAAGTGTAAAAGCTTCTCTTTTTTATTTAAAATTGTGAAGTAATATCTTTCTTATTTGTAATGATAAAAAAGATTATAACGTCCCTCTCTTAGCTTGTTCTCTTTCTATTGATTCAAACAATGCTTTAAAGTTCCCAGCACCAAAACCTCTTGCACCCATTCTTTGAATAATCTCAAAAAATAACGTTGGTCTGTCTTCAATTGGTTTTGTAAAAATCTGTAATAAATAACCTTCTTCATCAGCGTCAATCATAATACCTAAACCTTTTAGTTTTTCGATATCTTCTCTTAATTCATGACTAAATTCTTCTAATCTTCCAGGAACAGATTTGTAATATTCTTCTGGCGGCGTAGATAAAAACTCAACTCCACTTGCCTTTAATTGACTTACTGTTTTTATAATATCATCGGTTGCAACAGCAATATGTTGCACACCTGCACCTTCGTAAAAGTCTAAATATTCTTCTATCTGAGAGCGTTTTTTTCCTTCTGCCGGTTCGTTAATTGGAAACTTAATCCTTCCATTTCCGTTCGACATTACTTTACTCATTAAAGCTGAATATTCTGTATGGATTTGCTTGTCATCAAACGATAAAAAGTTTTCAAATCCCATAACATCTTCATACCATTTTACCCAAATATCCATTTGATTCCAACCTACATTACCAACCATGTGATCAATGTATTTTAATCCTGCCGCTGGTGGATTATAATCGGATTCCCATTTTTGAAAACCTGGTAAAAATGGGCCGTTATAATTTTTACGCTCCACAAACATGTGTACAGTTTCACCATATGTATAGATTCCTGCTCTTACAACTTCACCATGTTCGTCAGTTTCTACTGTTGGTTCCATGTACGATTTTGCGCCTCTTGAAGTAGTTTCTTGGTACGCTTTTCTTGCATCTTCTACCCAAAGTGCAACAACTTTTACACCATCGCCATGTTTTACAATATGATCGTTTATTGGTGATTTACTGTTTAATGGTGTTGTTAAAATCAACTTGATTTTATCTTGCGTTAATACATAACTTACAGAATCTGTAGAGCCTGTTTCTAATCCACGATACGCGTAAGACTGAAACCCAAATGCTGTTTTGTAAAAGTGTGCAGATTGTTTTGCGTTACCTACATAAAATTCTACATAATCTGTTCCTAATAATGGAAGGAAATCTTGTGCTCCTTCAAATATTTTTTCTAAACCGTAGTTTACTGATTTTATTTCTTTTTTACTCATAATATGAAAGCCCATCCTAACCTTCCCAAAGGGAAGGAACACTCTACTGGGAATTTAGTGTTTGTTATTTTTGTTTATAAATTAGCTATTTCTTTTTTTAAAGCAATTTGTTTGTAAACAAGTTTAGCCTTGATTGAAACGGCATCCTTTTTTATTTTTCTTAAAAAAGATACAGTGAAAAGCAAGAAATAGCTTCTTCTAATTTTTATTTTAATGATCTTATTTTCTCATCTGAGTATTTCTTCCCTTTGGGAAGATTAAGATGGGCTTACTCCAACCACGATTTATAATAATCTTCATCAGCAATTTTCATGGCTTCTTCGGTAACTTTTAAAGGCTTAAAAGTATCTACCATAACCGCTAATTCTTCGGTTTTTGTTTTACCAATACTTTTTTCTGTAGTTCCTGGATGAGGACCGTGTGGAATTCCTGCTGGATGCAAAGAAATATGACCTTGATCGATATCGTTTCTACTCATAAAATCGCCATCTACATAATACAAAACCTCGTCGGAATCTATGTTGCTATGATTATAAGGCGCAGGAATTGAATTTGGATGATAATCGTACAAACGTGGCACAAAACTGCAAATTACAAAGGCGTTTGTCTCAAAAGTTTGATGTACTGGTGGCGGTTGATGAATACGCCCTGTGATTGGTTCGAAATCGTGAATTGAAAACGCGTACGGATAATTATATCCGTCATAACCCACCACATCAAAAGGATGTGAGGCATAAATCATTTCTATAATTTCTCCTTGTTTTTTTACGTTGATTAAAAAATCGCCTTTTTCATTATTAGTTTCTAATTCATAAGGCCTTCTAATATCGCGCTCGCAAAATGGCGAATGTTCTAATAGTTGACCAAACCAATTTCTGTATCGTTTTGGCGTGTACACTGGCGAATAAGATTCAACAATAAAAAGTCGATTATTTTCATCATCAAAATCTAGTTTGTAAATAATTCCGCGTGGAATAACTAGATAATCTCCATATTTAAAATCGATGTTTCCTAGATGTGTTCTTAATTTTCCTGATCCTTTATGAATGAAAATAACTTCATCTGCATCTGTGTTTTTATAAAAATATTCTTTGGTGGATTGTTTTGGCGCTGATAAAATAATATTACAATCGGAATTTGTTAATACTACTTTTCTACTTTTTAAATAATCGTTTTCTGGCGGAACTTGAAATCCACGAAATCGATAGGATTGAATATTATTTGCTTTCGCAATTTTTGGTTCAACCGAATATTGTTCTCTTATTTCTTTGACCATTGTTGGTCTATGTTCGTGATAGCTGTTGGTAGACATTCCGTCGAAACCAATAGTACCAAACAATTGTTCGTAATACAAACTTCCGTCAGCTTTTCTAAATTGTGTGTGTCTTTTGGGTGGTATTTTCCCTAATTTATGATAAAAAGGCATATTTTTAATGTAATAATGAATTAATATTTTAATGTAATAATGTTTTATAAGAACATAATTGATACATTATTAAATTGATCAATTGTTACATTAATTATCACTCAGGATTTCTCTTGATTAAATATTTTAAATGTGAAAGTAAGTCTAACCAATTCATTTCAATCGATTTCGTTATTTATACAAAGATAGGAAAAGTCTTTTGAAGAAATAAGTTTATAAAAAGTAACCTGTATTTAATAATTCATATAATGGGGTTACTGCTACAATTCCAATTAATACAAACACAAAAATTTTCATCCAAATAGATGTGGTTTTTTCTGCAATTATAAAATTAGCATCTAAACTTTTTGATTGTAATAAGATATCTTTTGATTGATAAATTGGGTTGTCTAATTTTTGCCTCTTAAATCTTTTTTTAACCTTCGGAGTTATACTAAAATATAAGATCAATGTAACTACAGAACACAACATAAATATATCAAAACTTGTAAATAGATTTCCAAAATTAAAAAAATCAATTAGTAAAATTATACTTGGAATTACAATTGAAAGATAAAGAATTAGTCTAGGCAAGCGTGAAGCTTTTAGTTCTATTTCTGTCTCGTTTTCATTAAAATTGCTTTTTGGGATATTGTTGTAATACCAGAGTAAAAAAGAAACTAAAAAAAATGATATAATCCCGAAAAAAGTTAGCTCCATAAATGTAAATGAACTTGAATTATGACAATCACCAAAACAAGAAATCACATTAAAATACATTAAGAATCCATTTATCATAATTCTAATTTTTAACCAAGATAAGAAAAATCTTTTAATTTTAGAGATTGCTTCACTGCGTTCGCAATGACGTTACTCAATCTTTTTAATTACAGCTTTTGGTGCTTCTTTTTTAGTTCCGTCGAAACCAGAAATACCACTTACAGTTGTATATTTCATCACATACTTTTTGTCTGGAAAAATACGTTTATAGGCACTTTGACACATTAATGTTGCTTCGTGAAATCCGCATAAAATCAGTTTTAATTTTCCTGGATAGGTATTTACATCTCCTATAGCGTAGATTCCTGGAATATTCGTTTGAAAATCTAAAGCGTTGTTAACTTTTATAGCGTTTTTCTCAATTTCTAATCCCCAATTTGCAATTGGACCAAGTTTTGGAGACAAGCCAAAAAGTGGAATAAAATAGTCAGTTTCTATTGTAAATTCTTCTTCTTTATTTTGAGAAACAGAAACTCCTGTTACTTTATCATCGCCCAAAATTCCTGTTACTTCTGCTGGTGTAATTAATTTTATTTTACCTGCATTTTTTAATTCTTGCACTTTATCTACTGAATCTAAAGCGCCTCTAAATTCGTTTCTTCTATGAATTAATGTTACTTCTGATGCAACATCTGCTAAAAAGATAGACCAATCTAATGCTGAGTCTCCTCCACCAGAAATAACTACTTTTTTATCTCTAAAAAGTTCAGGTTCTTTAATCATGTACGCAACTCCTTTGTCTTCGAAATCTGTAATATTTGGAATTGGTGGTTTTCTTGGTTCAAAACTTCCTAATCCGCCAGCAATGGCAACAATTGGAGCTTGATGTTTTGTTCCTTTATTTGTGGTTACTATAAATGAACCATCTTCTTGTTTATCGATGGTTTCTGCTCTTTCTCCTAATGTAAATCCTGGTTGAAATTGCTTTATTTGTTCTAATAATTTATCGGTTAAATCGCCAGCTAAAATTTCTGGATATGCTGGAATATCGTAGATAGGTTTCTTTGGATAAATTTCTGAACATTGTCCGCCTGGTTGTGGTAAAGCGTCTATTAAATGACAACGTAATTTTAATAATCCTGCTTCGAAAACGGTGAATAATCCTGTTGGTCCTGCACCAATAATTAAGATATCAGTTTGTATCATTTTGTAAGTTCTACTGAGCGCGTTAGGGATTGTAGCGGCATCCTTTTTTTGAGGAAATTTCTGCCTTTCGCAGAATGACAATAAAAAAGATATAGCGTAAAGCCCGACCTTTAGGAAACGCCCAAAATATTGGTTTATTAATCGATATTAACGACTTGTTCTATTTGTGGTGCATATTTTTTTATAGTTGCTTCTACACCATTTTTTAAGGTCATTTGATTTACAGAACAACCTGTACAAGCACCTTCTAATTGCACTTTTACAATAGCATCTTCAATAGAAATAAGTTTAATATTCCCTCCGTCGCTCATTAAAAAAGGACGGATTTCATCTAACGCTTTTTCTACATTATTTTGTGTTTCTTGTGCTGTCATATTTTATTTTTTTACTGCACTACAACCACTCATAGTTGTAATTCTTACCACTTCTGTTGGTGGTAAATTTGCATTTCTTTTTAATAATTCTGAGACCATTTCTTTAGTGATATCTGTAAACGCTTTTTCTAGTGGCGTATTTTCTTGTAACGCTACTGGATGACCAACATCACCAGATTCTCTAATACTTTGCACTAAAGGAATTTCTCCTAAAAACTTTGTCGAAATATCTTCTGCTAAATTTCTTGCACCATCTTTACCAAAGATATAATATTTATTATTTGGCAATTCTTCTGGTGTAAAATATGCCATATTTTCTATAATTCCTAAAACGGGAACATTAATACTTTCTTGTTGAAACATGGCAACTCCTTTTTTAGCATCTGCTAACGCGATGTTTTGTGGAGTACTTACAACAACCGCTCCATTTATTGGTAATGCTTGTACGATGGATAAATGTATATCTCCTGTTCCTGGTGGTAAATCGATTAATAGAAAATCTAACTCGCCCCAATCTGCATCAAAAATTAATTGATTTAATGCTTTGGATGCCATGGGTCCTCGCCAAATTACTGCTTGATCTGGATTTGTAAAAAAGCCTAACGATAATAATTTAACTCCGTAATTTTCTACGGGTTTCATTTTAGAACGTCCTTGTACCTTAACAGATAGTGGTTTTTCTTTTTCTACATCAAACATAATATGTTGTGATGGCCCGTAAACATCTGCATCTAAAACACCTACTTTAAAACCCATTTTGGCTAATGTAATTGCTGTATTTGCAGTAATGGTAGATTTTCCTACGCCTCCTTTTCCTGAAGCGATGGCAATAATATTTTGAATATTAGGAATTTCTTTTCCTCTAATTTGATTCGGTTTTTCTTTTGGTGCTGCAGCAACAACTTTTACATTCACTTTTACATCAATATTCTCTCCAACATTTTTGTGAATAGCTTTTGTTATTTCTGTTTCTATCTTCTTTTTTGCTTGTAATGTTGGATTGCTAATGGTTACATCTATTAGTACTTCATTACCAAAAGAAACTACATTTGTTACATTTTTGTTTTCTACTAAACTTTTTCCTTCGCCTGGAGCAGTTATCTTTTCTAATGCGTTGTATATATCTTGTTTTTTAAAACTCATATTTCTTGTTTGTCTGGTCGAGCGCAGTCGAGACCTTAAAAAAGCTTGTCTTTTAAAAACCTCTCGACTGCGCTCGAGGAGACATTTTTTGCTTCCTTTAATTTATTAGGATTAATTCTAGATTGCAAAGATAGTGCTTAGTCGTCAGAAAATAAAGGAAGTAGATTGTGTTTATTTATTGGTTGATAAGGATAGATTATGGATATCAACTTTTGTTATTATTTTTAAATTTTACAGATATTAGGAAATAGTTAGGGTAAGGTTGATAAACTTTTTTGTTGAGTATTTATGTGATTCTGAAACAAGTTCAGAATGACGAACGAATTATAATTCGCTACCAGGATTCCAAAACACTTTTTCGAAATCTTGAATTTGATTTTCTACAACAACAATTCCTTCATTTTCTAATAATTGTTGCATCAGATTTGTGCCATCAAAATGATGTTTTCCTGTCAATAATCCTTTTCTATTCACAACTCTATGTGCAGGAACATCTTCTAAATTATGAGCTTTATTCATTGCCCAACCTACCATTCTTGCAGAACGTGCCGCTCCTAAATATTTTGCAATTGCACCGTAACTAGTTACTTTTCCTTCTGGAATTAATCGAGCTGTTTTATAAACTCTTTCAAAAAAATTATCCGTTTCTTTCACTTAGTGAAGATAGGAAAGTTTTATGGGATTCTGAAACAAGTTCAGGATGACGCAAGTTAATATTTCAATCGAAATTGAATATAGGTAATTGCTTTATCTACAGCTAGATATTGTTTTTCATAGAAAGTTTGAGTAGAAGTTACTTCTTCAGGAGCACCTTCATTTTTATACACATTATGGTTGGCGTGTATAATTTCATGACCCTCACCATGTAGTAAACCCAAAGTATAACCGTGCATAAATTCGCTATCAGTTTTTAGGTTCATAATTCCATTTTCTTTTAAGATATGATGATATCTTTTTAAGAAAGTAGCATTTGTCATTCTATGTTTTGTTCTCTGATATTTTATTTGTGGATCTGGAAAAGTTATCCAGATTTCATCTACTTCATTTTCAGCAAAAATATAATCGACCAATTCTATTTGTGTTCTTATAAAAGCGACATTTTTCATGTCGTTTTCAATCGCAGTTTTTGCTCCACGCCAAAAACGAGCTCCTTTTATATCAATACCAATAAAATTTTTTTCTGGATTTTTTTCTGCTAAAGCAATCGTATATTCGCCTTTTCCGCAGCCTAATTCTAAAACAATAGGGTTATCGTTCTTAAAAAAAGAATGCCACTTACCTTTATAAGAAAAGTTGTTGATTACTTCTTCTCTTGTTGGCTGAATGACATTTGGAAACGTTTCGTTCTCTTGGAAACGTTTTAATTTATTTTTACTTCCCAATTTGCTATAAAATTAGGCTCTATCTTCTGTTCCTTCTTTTACAAAGCGAGCAGATTCTTTCATCCAGTACCAGAATAATACTAAAAGAACAACTAAGAATAACCAGTTAACTACATTAGAAATCCACCAACCTGCATCTTTTGTTGCTAAATCTAAACGAAGCATATCGAAAGAAAAACTAAATGTCCACTTAAAAAAATCTCCGATCCATCTAAAAATATTGCCTGCTATCATAACTTACTTATATTTACACTGCAAAAATAGAAAAACAAATAATGCTAGCCAATTTTTTTGAGAATTCTAAACCTATTAATTTTATATTAATCGCTGGACTTTTTATTTTATATTTTTTTGCATCACTTATTAATGATTTTGCTACTTTTTATTTACTCAGTTTGGGTGGTTGTTTTCTACTATTAATTGGACAGTTTTTTTTATTCAATTTTATTGTTAAAAAAAATGGATTGACTTACGACAATACGTTTTCATTTTTCTTTTTTGTAGTTGGTTTAGGACTATTTAGTTCAATTTTTTTTAATATTAAAAGTCTTTTTCTTGGAGTTTTTATGTTACTTTTTTTAAGAAAAGTATATAGTTTGCAGAATCATACAAACGGAATAAAAAAGCTTTTTGATGGAGGTTTCTGGTTAGGAATTTGTTTTTTATTTGAACCGTATATAATTGTATTTATTTTCTTATTGTATGCCGCAGTTTATTTATATCAAAAAATAACTTTTAGGGAACTATTAGTTCCTATTATTGGTTTTGTTACTCCTTTATTTTTATATTTTACGTATTGTTTTTGGAATGAAGCTACAGAAGACTTTAATAACTTATTTAGTGTAGTTTTTGATTTTGACTTTTCTATTCTTTTAGAATCGAAATTTTTAATCCCAATACTTTTCTTAGGAATATTTTCTGTGATTTCTGTTTTTATAAAAACACCCAAAGTGATTTCAGTAAGTAATACTTTTAAATTTAGTTGGATATTATTATTAGTACATCTCTTAATAGCTTTTATATTTTTGTTTTTTTATCCAAATAAATCAGAGCTAGAATTTCAATTTCTATTGTTTCCAACAGCGATTATTTTAGGAAATGGATTCGAAATTTTAAAAAATAAGATAGTAAGAGATTTAATTTTTATAGCCTTTGCTATACTTCCTTTTATATTGTTTTGGTTATAGTTTTGTGCCAAAAGCTAAATCACCTGCATCACCTAAACCAGGAACAATATATCCTTTATCATTTAAAGTATCATCTATGGCAGCAATCCATAAATGTGTGTTTTTAGGGAAATGTTTTTCAATAAAATCAATTCCTTCCGAAGAACCAATTACCGATACTAAATGAATTTCTTTTGGTGTACCATATTCATTGATTGCTTCATAAACTGCCACCAACGATTTACCTGTAGCGAGCATTGGATCTGCTAATAATAATATTTTGTTTTCTATGGAAGGAGCAGCAAAATATTCTACTACAATTTCAAAATTTTCATCATTATTTGGGTGATGTCGATATGCAGAAATAAAAGCATTTTCGGCATCATCAAAATAATTTAGCAACCCTTGATGTAAAAGCAATCCAGCACGTAAAATTGAACATAAAACAATGTTTTTTATTGGTAAATTGATTGTTTTTATTCCTAAAGGTGTTTCAACTTTTTTAGACTGATATTCTAATTCTTTGCTTAATTCATACCCTAAAATTTCTCCAATCCGTTCTATGTTTCTTCTAAAACGTAAAGAATCTTTTTGAATAGTTTTATCTCTTATTTCTGAAATGAAGTTATTTAAAACAGAATTTTCAGAACCTATATGATGAATATACATGTAAATTATTTTTAGGTGAATTTACAAAATTGTACAGCAGTAGTAAACTTTTCATTATAATATTGTATATTGTCAACATACAAAAAATCGAATTATTAATTTTAAAAAATCAAAAAATGGGAATTTTTTCATTCATTAAAAACGCCGGAGCAAAAGTCTTTGGAATTGGAAAAACAACGGAAGAAGAAAATGCAGAAAAATCTGCAAGTTTAAGAAATGCAGTAAACGACTTAGGTTTAGTGGTAACTGACTTAGGTATTATAGTAGAAGATGATGCGGTAACAGTTTCTGGTGAAGCAGCAGATCTAGCAACTAAAGAAAAAGTTGTATTAGTAGTTGGTAATACAGACGGTGTAGCTTCTGTTGATGATAATATGACTGTTGCAGAAGTAGAAGAAATTGATGAAGCAGCTATGGCACAATTTCATACAGTTGTAAGTGGAGATACTTTAGGTAAAATTGCAAAAGAATATTATGGAAACCCAATGAAGTATCCTGAAATTTTTGAAGCAAACAAGCCAATGCTTTCTCACCCAGATAAAATTTATCCAGGTCAAGTATTAAGAATACCACCTTTAGTGGACTAATCAAAAATTGATAACCAAATTAAAAAGCTTCTGAATATTCTTTAGAAGCTTTTTTATATAATAGAAATTATTTTTTTGATAATTTTTTCTGGCGGAATACTTCTCATTACATCTTCATATCCTTTACAAACTTTATTCCCGTAAATAGAACAAGGAATGTTTGGATATTTTTCTAAATCCGGTAAAATGCAATAGTCTTTTGATTGATTAAAGGGAGAAAATCCTGCAAACGGATGTGTAATTCCCCAAATAGTAACTGTTTTTACATTCTGCATAGCAGCAAAATGTGCGTTTCCTGAATCCATAGAAAGCATTACGTCTAGATTAGAAATTAGGTTAATTTCGTTCTCTAATCCACCTAATTTTGATGCTACAGAAATTATGTTATTATATTTTTCTGCTATTTTTTCTAAAACTAAAACATCGTTTTTTCCTCCAAATAATATAAGTTGATACTTGTTTTTACAGAGTTCAGAAATTACTTTTTCTAATAAATCTAATGGATATGTTTTAGAAGCAAAAGCTGCAAAAGGAGCAATCCCAATCCAAGTTTGCGATTTTTCACCCGTAGTTTTTAAAATATTTGAGTTTAATTTAGGTTTAATAATTTTTATTGACTTTGTAATATCAACAGTAAAACCTAACTTTTCAAAAACATCAGCATAGCGCTGGTGCGATGTTTTTAGTTGTTTAAATACTTTGTTGTTAATTCTAGTTAATGCTTTTTTTTCTACTCTTCCTTTATCAATAAATGCAATTGAGGTTTTAGAAAATTTAAATAAAGAGCGAATTATTTTAGATCGTAAAACATTATGTAAATCAGCAATATGAGTAATATTTGACTTTTTTAATTCTTTATACAATTTAAATAATCCGAATATTCCTTTATGTTTCCCTTCTACTTCAGCAGAAACAAAATTTACATTATTAATATTGTTAAAAAGAGGCTTTAAAAAAGGCTTTGAAAGTATGGTGATTTTAGTATCAGAATGCTGTTCTGCTAAAGCTCTAATAACTGGTACAGACATAGCAACATCGCCCATGGCGGATAATCGTATAACTAAAATATGTTTGTTGTTTGTCTCCAACTTTCTTATTTAATGTAAAAGTAATCTTTTCAAATAAAATTTATAACTAATCTAAATTTTATCCTCAATTTTGCGCTCTTAAACCTATTGATTCTTATGAACGCAAGAACATTAGCACTTATTGCAGCCGCCATTGTTTCTATTATTTATGGAATAAATTATACAGTTGCTAAAGATGTAATGCCAGTATATGTAAAACCATTTGGGTTTATTTTTTTAAGAGTAGCAGGTGGAACTTTGGTTTTTTGGGTTTTAGGATTGTTTGTGAAATCAGAAAAAATTGATAGAAAAGATTTCAAAACAATGGCTATTGCCGCTTTTTTTGGCGTAAGTTTAAATTTACTTACTTTTTTTAAAGGATTAAGTTTAACAACTCCGATAAATGCTTCTGTAATTGCTGTGATATCACCAATAATGGTGCTTATTTTTTCAAGTATTTTATTAAAAGAAAAATTATATGCTCGAAAAATATTAGGTGTAATAATAGGTCTAATTGGAGCGGTTTTTTTAATAATTTATGGTGGAAAAATAGTAGAAGGAGCACAAGACGTAATGTTAGGTAATTTTTTAGTTTTTATTAATGCAGCTTCCTTTGGATTGTATTTGGTATTGGTAAAAAAACTAGCAACAAAGTACAATCCAATAGTATTTGTAAAATGGCTGTACTTATTTGGGTTACTCTACGTAACACCTTTTAGCATAAAAGAAGCGCTAGCAATTAATTGGGAAACAATGCCAGAAGTTATTTATTATAAAATTGGTTTTGTAATTATATTTACTACCTGTATCACTTATCTTTTTAACTTATTTGCTTTAACGAAATTGAAACCAACAACGGTGAGTGTTTTTATATATCTTCAGCCAGTTGTAGCAACTTTATATGCAATATTTGTTGGAGCAGATACTTTAAATGTAATAAAAATTGCTTCGGCTGGATTAATATTTTTAGGTGTTTATTTAGTGTCTAAACAAGCTAAAAAAGCAGCTAAATAAATATGTATATTTGTATTTCTTAAAACATCATATATGATTCAATCTATGACAGGTTATGGTAAATCTGTACTTCAATTACCAAATAAAAAAGTTACTATAGAAATAAAATCTTTAAACAGTAAGAATTTAGATTTATATGCAAGAATTCCTTCTTATTATAAAGATAAGGAGTTGTCAGTTCGAAAAAAATTAGCTAAAAGTTTAGTAAGAGGAAAAGTAGATTTTTCAATTTTTGTTGAAATGACTGCGGATGAAACATCAACATCAATCAATAAAGGTGTTGTAAAAACATATATTGAACAATTAAGAAATGTAATGTTTTCTGGTTCTGAAGATGATGTGGAATTGTTAAAAATGGCTGTAAAAATGCCAGACGCATTAAAAACTGAGCGTGAAGAATTAGATGAAACTGAATGGAGTAAAATTGAAGATTCTATTGATAGTGCTTTAAAAGAAATTGTACAATATAGAACTGATGAAGCTGCTTCTTTAGAAGACGATTTTAAAGAAAGAATTACCAATATTAAAGCAATTTTAGAAGAGATAAAAGTTTTAGATGCAGATAGAATTGAACATGTAAAAGTTAGGTTACAAAAATCGTTATCAGACTTAAAAGTTGAGGTTGATGAAAATAGATTTGAGCAAGAATTGATTTATTATTTAGAGAAACTAGACATCAACGAAGAAAAAGTTCGACTTGAAAATCACTTAGAATATTTCGTAAAAGAGTTAGGAAGCAATGAGTCTAATGGTAAAAAATTAGGTTTTATTGTTCAAGAAATTGGTAGAGAAATTAATACTACTGGATCTAAAGCTAATTATGCACCTATGCAAAAATTAGTGATTCAAATGAAAGACGAATTAGAAAAAATAAAAGAGCAAATTTTAAACGTTCTATAGAATGGCAAAAAAGTTTAAAGGAAAGTTATTTGTATTTTCTGCACCTTCTGGTTCTGGCAAAACTACCATTGTTCGTCATTTATTAAAACAAGAAAAATTAGATTTAGCTTTTTCTATTTCAGCAACCTCTAGAGAAGCTCGAGGAACAGAAAAAAATGGTGAAGACTACTATTTTATTTCTACCAAAGAATTTAAACAACACATAAAAGAGGATGCTTTTTTGGAATGGGAAGAAGTGTATAGAGATAATTTTTACGGAACTTTAAAAACTGAAGTAGAGAGAATCTGGGCACAAGAAAAACATGTGATTTTTGATATTGATGTAGCTGGAGGATTACGAATAAAAAAGAAGTTTCCAGAAGAAACATTATCGGTTTTTGTGAAGCCACCAAGTGTAGACGAATTAAAAATTCGATTAAAAAAGCGTAAAACAGAAAGCGAAGACAAGATTAATATGCGTATTGCAAAAGCTTCTGTAGAATTAGCAACAGCACCACAATTTGATAAAATTATAAAAAATTACGAGTTAGATGTTGCGCTTAAAGAAGCAGAAGAATTAGTCAGTGATTTTTTAGGAAAGTAAACAATGAAAAACATCGGATTATATTTTGGAACCTTTAATCCAATTCATATTGGGCATTTAATTATCGCCAATCATATGGTGGAAAATTCAGATTTAGATGAAATTTGGATGGTAGTTACTCCACATAATCCATTTAAGAAAAAGAGCTCACTTTTAGACAACAATCACCGATTGCAAATGGTTGATATTGCCACTGAGAATTATCCTAAAATTAAAGCATCTGACATCGAATTTAAATTACCACAACCAAATTATACAGTACATACTTTAGCACATATTTCAGATAAATATCCAAATAATACTTTCAGCTTAATTATGGGTGAAGACAATCTAAAAAGTCTTCATAAGTGGAAAAATTACGATGTTATCTTAGAACATCATCACATTTATGTGTATCCAAGAATTTCTGATGGAACAATTGAAACTCAGTTTGATAATCATCCAAAGATCCATAAAGTAAAAGCGCCAATTGTTGAAATTTCTTCTACCATGATTAGAAACGGAATAAAAGCCAAAAAAAATATTCAACCTTTACTTTCTTCAGAAGTTTGGAACTATGTAGATGAAATGAATTTCTACAAAAAATAAAATTATTTTACTGATAATCAGATAAATAAAAAATAATTCAATTTTTTTTCAAACTTTTTAAAAGTGTCTAGGTCTTAGAATCGATAACTTTTAAAAATAGAAATTATGAATTACAGAAACCTACAAAAAAGCATTGGCTTTTTATCATTATTTACTTTACTTGTATTTACTTCTTGTCAAAACAATGACGACTTAGCATTAGACACTCCAACATCAATTTCAGAAGATGAAGCAACAAATCTTATTCTTGCAGATGACATATCTGAAGATGTAGATGATTTAGTAGAATCTGATGAAACAGGAACTTTTGCAAACGGAAGAGTCGCAGCAAGTAGTGAAACAAAATGTGGAACACGTACAAAAGAAGATACAGCAAACGGAAAAATTGTTACTATTGATTTTGGTGACGGCTGTGAAAGAAAAAACGGAAAAGAATTTTCTGGAAAAATAATTATTACCTACGTAAAAGCTGATGATAGTTTTTCTAAAACAGTAACTTTTGAAAACTTTGCTGTAGATGGAAATCCTGTAACTGGATCTAAATCTATTACCAAAGTTAAAGAAAATGCAAATGGTAACCCAGAAAAAACACATACAACAGATATTACGGTTACTGTAGAAGATGGTGTTAACATTGTAAAAAAAGGAACTAAAGTAAAAGAGAAAACAGCTGGAGCAGATACAAAAGATATAGAAGATGATGTGTATTCTATTTCTGGTAGTTGGGAGTCTGTAAATAAAGAAGGTGTTGCTAAAACTGCAACAATTACTACAAATTTAAGAAGAGAAGGTACTTGTAAACATATTGTAAGTGGGGTTATTGCAATAACAAAAGATGGCGCTTCATTTACCCTAGATTTTGGAGACGGAACATGTGACAATATTGCAACATTAACAGATGCTGATGGAAATGTGGAAGAAATTACTTTAAAAGAGCGTAAGAGAAAGAAACGCAAAAAATCGTAATTTAGATTTAGTTAAAAAAAGCCAGCAGTTTGCTGGCTTTTTTGTCTAATTGAAATGTCGTAAATTAACATTTTAAAATTTTTCTAAACTTTTTTTACTTTTTTGGGTCTAACAAAAAGGAACTAACCAATTCGATGAACGAAACTGATTTTATAAATCAATTAACTAGTAAAAAGCATAAAGAGCGTGCTTTTTCAAAATTGTTAGATTTATATCAAGAACGTTTGTATTGGCACATTAGGAAAATAGTTGGTACGCATGAAAATGCAGATGATGTATTGCAAAATACATTTTTAAGAGTGTATAAAAGTTTAGCGAATTTTAAACAACAAAGCTCTTTGCATACTTGGATGTACAGAATAGCGTATAACGAGTCTATTAGATTCTTAGAAAAAGAAAAGAAAAAATACGCGTATTCTTTAGATGAGGTTGGCGATAATTATTTAGAAAGTATAAAAGATGATGTTTTTTTTGATGGTAACCAAGCGCAGTTAAAACTCCAAGAAGTTTTGAGTCAATTACCAGAAAATCAAAAGAAAGTATTTGATATGAAATATTATGACAATCTTAAGTTTAGAGAGATTTCAGATATTTTAAAGATAAAAGAAGGTACTATAAAAACACATTATTATAGTGCCGTAAAGCATATAGAAAACAACATATCAGCAGTAGCGTATGTAGAAAAAATTAAAGCATAGTTTGTTATGAACTTACAAAATGATAACTTTAACACCAGAAATACATTGGATGTGAACACAGAAAAAAGACATAATACAGATTTAGGACTTAAAATTCCTGAAGATTATTTTTCAAAATCGAAACAGTCTATTTTAAATAAAATAGCAGATGAAGAGAAAGGAAAAGTAGTGCCTTTGTATAGAAATTTATATGTTTGGTCTGCTGCTGCAGTAATCGCCTTATTGTTTACTGTATTTGTATTTAATCCTTTTGAGTCTCAAAACGAGTTTGAAAATGATATTTTAATAGCTTCTTTAGTTACAGAAGATGCAAATGTAGATCAGCTTTTAGAAGAGTTTGTAAATGATGAATTATTAACAGACGAAATTTTTTCTGAGTAATCTAAACTTTATTAGAAACTTTGGGTCTAAAGAATAGTATTTAATATAATAAAATGAAACTTTTTAAAATTTTAGTGTGTGTATTTTTCTCTTTTTTTCTAGGGACTACAACTATAATCGCTCAAGATGCTATAGAAAACTTACAGCTTTCTAAACAGCAAAAGCAATTGTTAAAAGCACAAAAGCAATTATTAAAAAAGAATAGAGCAGCATTTAAAGCTACATTAACATCAGAGCAATTAACTATTTTAAAAAATAAAGCCTTAACAAAAGTTCAAAGGCAACATGCGTTAAAACAATCTCTTAATTCATCACAAAGAAAATTAATTGCATTAAATGATGCTAGTGTTAAACAAGCAAAATCTAAGTTTCGGGGAACGCTAACAAAAAATCAAAAGCAAAAATTAAAAAAACGTTTTAAAGGCAAGAAAGGACGAAATAAAAAAAACGTTAGAGGAAAATTAAGAAAAGCAGGAAAAAAAGGAAAAAGAAACGGAGGATGATGATTCCTTCTTTTTTAGATTGATACAAAAAGTGGTTGAGATTTCTCAACCACTTTTTGTATTTTTACGTTCTACATGAAAAAAATATACATCTTTTTCTTTTTATTAGTCGGATTTACAAATCTTTACGGACAAGAACTAGAAATAAAAGAAGAACTTACAAATGAAGAAGATGAGATTATAGATCTTCTTTTAGGTGAAGAAAGTATTGAAGACTTTATAAAATCTGCAACCAATATTCAATTCTTATATTTTACAGTAGATTATAATAACAATACTTATTTTTCTGGTAGAGATATTGGCACTGACCAATTTAATACCAATCCACAAATTTCATATATAAACTCTAACGGTTTTTTTGCAGGGTTATCCAGCATTTATTTTAGTCAGTTTTCACCAAAGTGGGATTATGTAGCAGCCACTGTTGGTTATGGGAAAAATTTTGGAAAAGATAAAAAATATCGATGGACAAGTTCATATGCAAAATATTTTTTTACTGATAACACAGATGATAATCCATTTAAAAATGCATTTTCTTTAGGTTTAGAAGTAGATAATAAAAGTAAAACATTAGGTACAGAATTAACAACAACCTACTTATTTGGTGATGATGAATCTTTTCAAATAGTATCATCTAGTTATGCGCAAATAGATTTGCATAAATCTAAAAACTATCATTTAAAATTTCGACCACAATTAAATATTATCGTCGCAGACCAAACCATTCAATTAGCACAAATAAATAATGGCTCTATTTCTTATATAACTAATAATGATTTTGGGTTGTTAAATACACAACTACAAGTTCCGCTACAATTAAATGTATCCGATTTTGACTTTGAATTCGGTTTTACAGTAAATGTTCCTTCTCCGTTAGAAGGAGAATCTAATCTTGGAATTACCACCAACTTTAATTTTTCTATTGGATATTTATTAGAATTATAAACCTAGTTAAAGAAATAGTTCACGTTTTTTTTTCGTTGTATATTTGTTAAATTAACCAGATAAAAGTGGCAAGTAAAAAAAGTAAATTAAAACAAAAATTAACTAATAAATTTAGGCTTGTAGTACTAAATGAAGAATCTTTTGAAGAGCGATTTTCTTTAAAATTATCAGTATTAAACCTATTTGTTTTAAGTGGTGTATTTTCAATTTTAGTCATTGTTTTTACTACATTATTAATTGCATTCACACCATTAAGAGAATATATACCTGGTTATTCATCTTCTTCATTAAAAAGAAAAGCGGCTAAATTAACTTTTGAGGCAGATTCTTTAAAACTAAGAGTTGCTATTTTAGATAATTATATAAATGCTTTAAAACCAGTTTTAAAAGGAGATTTAAAACCAGCAGCAGTTGATTCTATTAAAAAAGTAACATCATCATTTTTACTTGACGAAAGCAAATTAAATGCTTCAAAAACGGATTCTTTATTCAGAGAAAAGATTGATAGTAAAGATAGATTTCCTTTAGCTAAAGAAACAAATCAAAAAGCTAATATTGTGTTTTTTGCACCAGTAAATGGAAGTTTTACACAGAAGTTTGATGCACAAAATAAACACTTTGCCATCGATATTGTTGCCAAAACGGGTACAGCTGTTAAAGCTATTGCAGATGGTACGGTAATTATCTCAGAATGGACAGCAGAAACAGGATATGTAATTTCTCTACAACACGCTAACAACTTTATTTCTGTTTATAAACACAATGGTAATTTGTTAAAACAACAAGGAGATTTTGTGAAATCAGGGGAAGTAATATCTAGTGTAGGTTCAACAGGAGAATTAACTACTGGTCCGCATCTTCATTTCGAATTATGGAATAACGGTTATGCAGTTAATCCAACTAATTATATAGATTTTCAGTAAATGAGTGTTAAATCTAAATTGGCCATTCCATTTGCTAAACAAGTTAGAAAACAGGTGTATAAATGGGCAAATAACCCACATAAAACACAAGAAAAGGTTTTTAAATATTTGCTTAAAAAAGCAAAAAATACCGCTTTTGGAATTGATCATGATTTTAAGAATATTAAAACCTATAACGATTTTAAAAACCACGTAAAAGTTAATGATTACGAAGGGTTAAAATCGTATGTTGATAGAATTGTAGCTGGCGAAAAAGATGTCCTTTGGAAAGGAAAACCGTTATATTTTGCCAAAACTTCAGGGACTACTTCAGGAGCAAAATACATTCCGATTACCAAAGAATCGATGCCAACGCATATTAAAGCAGCAAGAAATGCTTTGTTATTTTATACGGCTGAAAAAAATGATGCTAGTTTTGTAAACGGAAAAATGATTTTTTTACAAGGAAGTCCCGTTTTAGAAGATAAAAATGGAGTAAAACTAGGTCGTTTAAGTGGAATTGCAGCACATTATGTTCCTAATTATTTATTAAAAAATAGATTACCAAGTTGGGAAACAAACTGCATTGAAGATTGGGACACCAAAGTTGATAAAGTGGTTGAAGAAACCATTAATGAAGATATGACGGTAATAAGCGGAATTCCGTCTTGGGTACAAATGTATTTTGAAAAGTTAATTGATAAAACAGGAAAATCAATTTCTGAAATTTTCCCAAACTTTAACTTTTTCGTTTATGGAGGTGTTAATTTTGAACCCTATAAAAATAAGTTTGAAACCTTAATTGGTAAGAAAATAGATTACGTAGAATTGTATCCAGCATCAGAAGGGTTTATTGCTTATCAAGATTCTCAGAAAGAAAAAGGAATGTTGTTACAACTAAACTCAGGTATATTTTATGAGTTTATTCCGGCATCAGAATTCTTTGATGAAAACCCAACGAGGATTTCTTTAAAAGACGTTCAATTAGGTGTAAATTATGTTATCATTTTAAATACTTCCGCAGGTTTGTGGGGATATAATATTGGTGATACTGTAGAATTTACCTCAACAAAACCGTATCGAATAAAAGTTACAGGGCGAATTAAACATTTTATTTCTGCCTTTGGCGAGCATGTTATTGGAAAAGAAGTAGAAAAGGCATTGAACGACGCTATAAAAGGAACATCAATAAATATTAGTGAGTTTACAGTAGCGCCTCAAGTAAATCCGAAAGATGGTTTACCATATCACGAATGGTTTATAGAATTTGAAAATGAACCTGATAATTTAGAAGATTTAGCATCTAAGATTGATGCATCGATGCAAGCGCAGAATGTTTATTATTTCGACTTGATTACCGGAAAAATATTACAACCTTTAATTATCAGGAAAGTTAAAAAAGGTGGATTTCATGAATACATGAAATCAATTGGTAAGTTTGGAGGTCAAAATAAAATACCGCAATTATCTGATAACAGAAAAATTGCAGATGTTTTACAAAACTTTTTAAAAGCATAAAAAACCGAAGTAAATAATTACTTCGGTTTTTCTCTCTCCCTTGTTAAAACCCACTCCCAGGAGCTTCAGGTGAAGCTGCCTGTGCTTTTTGTGGATTAAGAATTAGATAAGTTCCTAAGGCAGTTAAGGCAGCATATTTACCGTAATTCCCTAATTTTTTTAAAGCCTCTTTTCTAGTAATTTCTTCTTGTAGTTGTATATCTTGTTTTTTCATGATGATTTACTTTTTTTAAAATTAGAGGTTATTCTATAATGATTTTTGCATCCAACTTTCCTTGTGCTGTTTCTAACTTAATTATGTAAACACCGCTTGTTAACTTTGGTAATGAAACTTTATTATTATTGTTTCCTCTAAAGGATGTTTGTAAAACCTCTTTTCCTAAAACAGAATATATTTTTAAACCTATGATTTCATCTAAGAGACCTTTAATAGTAAGTATATTATTGGTTTGATATAGTTTAACACCCACTAACGTTGTAGTTTTATCAGTTCCTAAAACTTCACTTGTTGTATGTAAATAAAATCGACCAATACTGTTTATATTGTTTTCTAAAACAATTTTATAATTAGAATTTTCTTTACTTAATTTGGTGAATATTTTTTGCTCTCTATCTTCTAAGTACAATTCTATATTATTAGGAAGATTTAATATTTCTGCTGTAATTGTAACCTCTTTTCCTTTTTTAGCAATAACACCTACGGGAATAATCATGTTTTCGTAATTCTTGGTTGGTAAAGATTGAATTGTAAAATCTGTACCCGTACTTTTTACTAGTAAATGAGTAAATATATCTAAACTTGCTCCGTTAAAGTTTCCAATATCATAGCCTGGATCTAAACCTACTGTTGCGACATCAAAATATTTAATAGCTGTTTTAACTGTATTTGTATCATCAGAAATTTTTAATTCTATACTTGGCGTATTGTTAGAAACTCTTGCAAAATCTGTAGTTCCACTTGCTGGTTTTGCACTTCTTTTTGCTTCTTTAAAATTTATTTCTGTTTGACCCGCTTTCATTCTTATAAAGAAACCTTGTCCTGGTGGTAATGATCTATTTGCAGCATCAACTTCAGAAACAGCTACATATTTATTTTGATCATTATCCCATAGATATAAACTTTTAAAATTATCATCTAAAGCATTTATATTATCATTTAAAAAACTACTACTTGAATTCTTATTGGCAGGATAATAAGTAGTAAAAGGATTACCAATAGCATTCCATTGATCAGCAATTAAAGTTTTAAATACATTACTTGCAGTGAGAGTTCCTGTAAAAGAAACTTCTCCATCTGTTGCTCTAGATATTGAATAACTATTACCAGCTATAAATTCTGTACTTGCAGAAACATTGGCATCATAATATTGCCATTTGTTCCCTATTGCTTGAGAATCATCATAAAAACCAATAGCATATCTATCTGGATCTGGTATTGTATTTACCCTAATATTATTGGCCGCATTTTCTGCAAAGGTTTTTACTGTTTGGCCACTAACAGGAGGTGTAACAATACTCCATTTATTTGCTAATAAACCACCACGTTTATAAGTGACGTTGCCCGTGGCTGTGCCTTCTAATAATAAAACACCACTATCGTTTCTATCTGAGCTTAATTCTAAAGTTCCGTTACTTACAAAAGAATTTTGAATGGTAATTTCTTTGTCTTTAGGAATGTTTAATACTGCTGTATTTTCTAACGTAAAATCATTAATTTTTAAATTATCTACATCTATAGTTACCGTTTTTCCAGAACCAATAGTAACTTTATCTATTTGTGTTGGTACAACTCCTAAATTCCAATTACTTGCAATTGACCAATTTCCTGTGGTCTTAAAAGTGTTTGGCGCCATTACCCCGTTTTCAAAAGTACTAGAAACACCAGAAACAAAATTAGATGTTGCACCAGTTTTTGTGAAACCAGTTAAAGTACCATCTAAATTATTTGGACCACTATCTGATATAGTGGTAATTCCAGTATTATCTCCTTCTGCAATACCTTGATTCATTTTATAATAAGCAGCTAAACCATTAACTGTTGAAGGTAAAACACCATCTTTTTGTGCTAAAATTTCTGTAATGGTTAATGTGCGTGTCCAAATTCTAACCTCATCTATAGTACCATTAAAAAAATGTGCATTATTCCTTGCTCCAATTTCTATTGGCGCAGTGCTAGCAAACATAGTTCCTGATACAGAATTAGTTCCAGATGCAACTCCGTTTATATATGCTTTTACTGTAGTTCCATCAAAAGTAAGTGCTACATGCGACCAAATTCCAGCTACGATGGCTGTTGAAGATTCAAAAAATTGATCTGAATTACCATCAGTAGTCACTGTAAATTCTATTTTACCTGATGATAAAAGTATAAAGGCAAATGCTTCTTGACCGCTATCATATTGACTTAGATAAGTTTGTGTACCTAATACATCTGGATTTATCCATGCTTCTGCTGTAAAACCAGAAGAAAAATCAAAAGCTGCATTGTCTGCAATGGTAATTCTATCATTAGTTCCATCAAAATTTAAAGCATTGTTTAGTTTAAAATTTTTTACTTCTCCATAAGAAGTACCTTGCGTATTAATTGCATAGGCTCTATAGAAATACGTAGTATTTGCGGTTAACCCTGTAATACTTTCAGAAAATGTTCCTATACTTGTTCCATTATCGTCTTTGGTAACATTATTATCTCCAATTTTTGGGTTGGTATCTGTACTAGAATAGACAATACCGCGTTCTGTAACTGAGCTGTCTCCTTCATTCTCAACATTACCACCTAAAGAAGCAGAAGTTGTAGTTACACTAGTAGCAGAAATTGTAGCTACTGTGGGAGTATTATTAAATGTTCTAAAATTTTTAATTTCTCCATATGATGTACCTACTGAATTTATTGCGTAAGCTCGATGGTAATATGTATTCCCTTTAGTTAAACCTGTAATATTTTCTGTAAAAACACCAGTACCTGTGCCATTATTATCTTTAGTTACTCCTGTTTCTCCAATTTCTGGAGTTGTATCTGTTATTGAATAGACTACACCCCTTTCTGTAACTGCTGATCCTCCGTTAGAAGTTATATTACCTGCAAAATCTGCAGATACTTGAGTTATTGAACTTGCAACTGTTGTAGTTACGGTTGGAAGAACAAAAGGATTGGTAATTACTTTAAAAGCTAAATCTCTAGTATCCCATCCACTTGGTGCAATAATCTTTCCTCCTACATATGGATAACTTGAATCAGCAATCCCTGGTGCAATTTGCTGAATGTTTGCATTTCCAGATCCACCAGTATCAACAGATTCTATAAGAAATGTGTATTGTTGACCATTTACAAGAACTTTATTTAATGATGATAGATCTATATATGTTAAAGCACCATCTTGAACAAAAGCGGTTTCTACATTTACATTTGTTAATTGTACAGGTGTACCAGAAGCGGTTTCTCCATTATAAATTGCAAACCGAGTTAAACTACCTTTTAGAACAAATTTGTAAATTCCAATTTTACTTAAAATCCCATCACAATTTGCTGTAAAGCTTTGTGCTATGGTAAGTGCATAATGAATTTGAGGACTTGCATCTGCATTACCTTGGTAACTTGTAAATATATCATCAACATGCCCTCCACCTGTTATTTCTGGAGTATGTGCTGTGCTACATTGTGCATTAGTATCTATAGTATACACAATTAACATTGTTATTAATAGCAGTTTATAGAATAATTTTTGTGTAATTGTTTTCATGTTATATAAGATTGAATTTCTATAATGTTTTTAATTTCTCTTTAATTTTTTTATGTCTTTGCCATAGACTAATTATTTTGTAGCATAGATATAGTACATAGCCACTAAAAAATATAATTGCTAAAGCATACCATTGTGTAATATTTGTAAAAGCAAATGCCAATAAAAAAGCAGTGATTGCCACTGTAAAAACGACAAGTAATCTTGTCTGTTTTTTAACTTTTTCTTTGTTCTCTTGTAAAGAATAAATGAGTGATTTCTTGTGAACAGTTGTTTCCATATATCTGAATTAATTTTGATACAATATTAGAAACAACAAGAAGTTTTTTGCCCACCTTTTTAGATAGTTTAACCCACCCTTTTGGATAGTTTTTTAATTAAGAAGCCTTTATATGTGGAGTTTAATAAGGAAAAAGTAAAGATGTCTTGTTAGATTATTAACTCAATCTAAAATTATCTAATTGTCAAATAATATTCTAGAAGTAATTTCTGTACGCTTTTGTACATCTAACTTTTCATAGATATTTCTTGTATGATATTTTACTGTGTTTATGGAAATAAATAATTTATCTGCAATTTGTTGGTTTTTTAATCCAAGAACTATTTGCAGTAAAATATCTGTTTCTCTTTCAGTTAAGCTATGCTTTTGGGCAATTTTTGCTATTTTTTGCTCTGGTAAATTTTCATCACTTTTAGCAGAAGAATCTATTTTTTCTTCTAAACTTAAAACTTGAGAAATATAGTTTTGTAGTTGATTTCTCATTTGAGAATTTTCTTCTTGTATTTCTTTAATTCTGTAGGCTAATGCTAAAGAAAGCAAAACTATTTCAAGAGCTCCACCAATTTCTATAGAGGATAAAACAAATTGATTTGTTGGCAACCAATCTGCACCATGCATTGTTCTAATTATTAAACCTATTGCATAAGGAATCCATGCAATTAAATAATACTTTGCGGCTTTAAACCCTTTTTTATGAGCATAAGCAGCTACTATTATATATGATGGAAAAGAAAGTAACACCAACCATCTACCAAAAGGAATTACAAATTTATCACTTAAAAGTAAACTACTAATTGATAATAAAACACTCAAAATCGCTAAACCCCACATAAACTTATTTAAAGATTTATGACGGTTTTTTAAATCAAGATAAAGTGCTGCAAATCTACTTGAGAAAAACATGCTTATTCCTGCAAAAGTGATGTATATAGTTCTATCTAATTCAGGGTTGTTTGACCAAAAAAATTCACCACTAATACCATGTATAGCTAATATTGTAAGTATATTAAATAGTACTATACCTACGTAAAAAAGATACATTTTATCTTTTAGTGAAAAGTACAACAAGAGATTGTAAATGGCCATTACTAACATAGATCCAAAAAAAATCCCTATAAATAAGCTAGGCACATGTGTACTACTTTCAAAATTGCTTACTGGTTCTGTGCTTTGATAAGTTAAGCTTACAGAGAGTGCATATTTGATATTCATTAATTTGGAGGATAAAAGTAAAATCATAAAAAAATGTTTTTTATCAAATAACTTAATGATAAAAAAAGAAAAATTGATTGAATAATAGGGCAATGCAAAATATAAAATTATCTTTATATCATGAAAATTATAGCAACAAACATCGGAGAAAAAAGAGACGTTGAATGGAAAGGAAAAACAGTTTCTACTGGTATTTTTAAATTTCCTGTTGAAGAACCTATTTTTTTAGATACAGAAGATGTTAGAGGTGATGCTATTTGCAATAGAGAAAACCATGGTGGAATTTTACAAGCAATCTATGGATATTCTTTAAAGCATTACGATTTTTTCAAGCCATATTATCCAGATTTAGATTGGCAACTAGGAATTTTTGGTGAGAACTTAACCATTGATGATTTAGATGAGACTAAAATTCATTCTGGAGATACTTTTAAAGTTGGTGATGCTATTTTAGAAGCAACAGTTCAAAGAAATCCGTGTTATAAATTAGGTATTCGTTTTAACGATATAAAAATTGTAAAACAATTCTGGAATACAACAATGTGTGGCGTTTATTTTAAAGTTTTACAGACAGGTTTTGTAAAAGCAGGAGATGTTTTTGAGCAAATAAAAGCCTGTCCAGAAAACCCTACTATTGCAGATTTATATGTTGCTAAAAGAATTGCAAAGGGGATTTAATTAATTGTCATTGCGAACAAAGTGAAGCAATCTCTCTTAAAAAACAAGAATTAAATTAAACAGATTACTTCGTCATTCTTCCTCGTAATGACAGTATTAGACCTTAGCCTCTTTTTTATGCAAAAAACGAGTCAATTTCATTGATAAATCTAATAAAATTATTTTTGCATTTCCGTTTCTTTCGATATGATATATGGCATCATTCAATTCTTTTTCTATTTCTAGAATATTACCAGCATGTACAAAAGGAGCAAATTTAGACAAATCGAAACCTGTTTTTGTTTCCATAAAAACTAAATTTTCCGATTTATAATTAAGCAATAAGGCTTGTCTAAAAAACTGTAAACAGTAATTCAAAAATCGTTTTTGAGTTTCTCGTCCAGACTTTGCAATTGTATCCGACCAAGCTACTAATTGCTGAACAACAGCAGCATTTCCTTTGGCTTTAAAAGCAGTTCTAATCCAAGTAACAAACCATTGTTCAAAGATAACGTCTCCAGAATCATTATTTAATAAATGAAGGGCTTTGTTATAATTTCCTTCAGCTTGTTGGGCAATATTAGCCGATTCGTTTTCAGAAACTTGGTAATTTACCTGCAAAGAATTTGCAATGTCTTGTTCGCTTAAACTAGGAAAATGTAATGCTTGACAACGCGATTTAATTGTATTAATAATTTGCTCTTCATTTTCTGTAACTAACAAGAAAATAGTTTTGTTTGGCGGCTCTTCAATCAGTTTTAATAATTTATTGGCAGCTGCAATATTCATTTTTTCAGCCATCCAAATAATCATCACTTTAAAACCACCTTCATAACTTTTAAGTTGTAACTTTTTTACAATTTCTAAGGCTTCATCAACACCTATTAAACCCTGTTTGTTTTCAACACCAATATGTTGTAACCAGTTAAATAAACTTCCATACGGCTGTTCGTTAATAAACTGCCTCCAATCTTCTAAAAACAAATTACTTACTGGGTGTTTTTTTATAGAATCGTTAGTGGTTACCGGAAAAGCAAAGTGTAAATCTGGATGCTGTAATTTGTTACATTTTATATTACAGGTTTCTGAATCATCAGAAAAATTACACAATAAAAATTGTGCGTAGGCAATTGCCATTGGCAACGTACCACTTCCTTCTTTTCCTACAAATAATTGCGCATGCGGAATTCTGCCATTTTCTGCAGACGTCTGCAAATGTTTTTTAATATGTTCTTGACCGATAATTTGGTTGAAAAGCATGTGCAAAAGTACATGATTTTTTTTCATTTAAAATTTCCAATAAAAGAAATGAAATAAAAATCATGAACTAGCGAAGCGTTTCTTGAAGAAAATTAAATTTAGCATTTTTAGCGATAAATTTAGTTTTCTACTGAAAAAATATAAGTGATTAAATTACGCAAACGTTATATTAGTTTTTGACTTTTCAATTTCAATAAACGTAATGAATTAGTTACTTTTGTTGAAAACATCATCATCAATGAAAATATTAAAAGATTTTAATTTCGAAAACAAAAAAGCGATAATTCGTGTAGATTTTAACGTGCCTTTAAACGACGAGTTTAAAGTAACAGATGCCACTAGAATTCAGGCAGCAAAATCAACAATTATAGATATTTTAGAACAAGGAGGAAGCTGTGTTTTAATGTCGCATTTAGGAAGACCAAAAGGAGTTCAAGATCAATTTTCTTTACGTCATATTGTAGCAAAAGCAACAGAAATTTTAGGTGTAAATGTAAAGTTTGTTGATGATTGTGTTGGTGAAAAAGCTGATGAAGCTGTTACTAATTTAGAAGCTGGAGAAATTTTATTATTAGAGAACCTTCGTTTTTATGATGAAGAGAAAAAAGGTGATAAAGATTTTGCTGAGAAGTTAGCAAAACATGGAGATATCTATGTAAATGATGCTTTTGGAACTGCGCATAGAGCGCATGCTTCTACAACTATTATTGCTCAATTTTTTGAAGATAATAAATGTTTTGGAAACTTATTAACAAGAGAGATTGAAAGTATAGATAAGGTTTTAAACAATTCGGAAAAACCTGTTTTGGCAATTTTAGGAGGTGCAAAAGTATCATCGAAAATTACTGTTATCGAAAATATTTTAGACAAAGTAGACCACTTAATTATTGGTGGTGGAATGAGTTTTACCTTTATTAAAGCGCAAGGAGGAAAGATTGGAAACTCTATTTGTGAAGATGATAAAATGGAATTGGCTTTAGATCTTTTAAAACAAGCAAAAGCTAAAAACGTACAAGTTCATATTCCTGTAGATGTTGTTGCTGCTGATGATTTCTCTAATGATGCCAATCAACAAATTCTTGATATTGATAAAATTCCTGATGGATGGGAAGGTGTTGATGCGGGTCCAAAATCAAGAGAAATTTTTGATGGAATTGTAAATCAATGTAAAACTATTTTATGGAATGGACCTTTAGGTGTTTTTGAAATGGAATCTTTTGCTGGCGGAACAATTGCTCTTGGGCACTCTATTGATAAAGCTACTAAAAACGGAACGTTTTCTTTAGTTGGTGGTGGAGACTCTGTTGCTGCTGTTAAACAATTCGGTTTTGCTGATAAAGTAAGTTATGTTTCTACTGGTGGAGGTGCTATGTTAGAAATGTTAGAAGGAAAATCTTTACCAGGAATTGAAGCTATTTTAAAATAAAAGTTTATTTGCTTAACGGTTTATTCGTTTTCAAGCAACTATAATAGAATCTTATAAGCGTATAATTTTAAAAATTATACGCTTATTGTTTTTAAGCTGAATAAGCTTTAATTTCGTTTATTGACTTTTTTTTCGAGTTCATTAGATTTTACAATTACACCATTAAACAAATTAACGCATACACATCAAAAAATGAAATACACAACCTTACCAAATACCGATGTAAAAGTTTCTAAAATCTGTTTAGGAACCATGACTTGGGGAATGCAAAACACAGAAGCAGAAGCACATGAGCAAATGGATTATGCTTTAGAAAAAGGGGTCAATTTTTTTGATGCTGCAGAATTATATCCTGTTCCTGCAACTCCAGAAAGTTATGGTGATACAGAAAGAATTATTGGATCTTGGTTTAAAAAAACTGGGAATAGAGAAAAGGTTGTTCTAACGTCTAAAATTGCTGGTGGTGGAGATTATACAGCTCATATTAGAAAAGATGGGTTTAGTAAAAGAGCCATTATTGAAGCTCTAGAAAATAGTTTACAGCGTTTACAAACCGATTATATAGATTTATATCAATTACATTGGCCATCAAGAGGTGTTAATTGTTTTGGGGTTAGAGATTACCCTTTTAAGACAGCAACCAAAGAAGCTGAAAATCACTTAGAAATTTTAGAAACTCTGCAAGATTTTATCAAACAAGGAAAAATAAAACACATTGGTTTATCTAATGAAACTCCTTGGGGAACCATGAAATATTTGCAAACTTCAGAAGCTAATAAGTTACCAAGACCCGTTACTATTCAGAATTCCTATTCTTTAATTCATAGAGGGTATGAAGTTGGAATGAGTGAAGTTTCTTTAAGAGAAAATATAGGTTTATTGGCGTATTCACCCTTAGCACAAGGTATTCTAACTGGAAAATATTTAAACGGAAATTTACCGGAAGGAGCTAGAGGAACCTTATTTCCTCGTTTTGTGGCTAGATATACATCAGAAAGTTCTACAACCGCTGTGTCAAAATATTTAGAGATTGCTAAAAGAAATAATATCTCATTAACAGAATTGTCTTTGGCTTTTATCAATCAATTACCGTTTGTAACTTCTAATATTATTGGTGCAACAAAAATGAGTCAATTAAAAGAAAATATTGGAAGTATTAATATTAATTTATCTGATGAAACTTTATCTGAAATTGAAAAAGTACATCAAGAAATTCCTAATCCAGCACCATAGATTATTCGCTATCAACTAATTTTAATGAGGAAGCGAAAAAGCGATTATTTTTAATCTCGCCAACAACTTCTGCTTTTCTGATAACATTACAAAAACCTGTGTTAAGATCGTGTGCATCACCATAATCATCAATATGTACACCATCAACAAAATAAGCTTTGTCGTCAATTTTTATGGCTAAATCGCAACCACTTTGACTTTCTAATCCAAACTTACATTGACCACAAGAAACTTCTGCAAGTTGTTTTTTTGCTTTCTGTTCTGCACAAGAAGTTAAAATCAGTACGAATACTAAAAGTAATTTTTTCATAAGTTAACTATTTTAAGAGTTCTTTAGTGCGTCTCGAACTGACATTTCGTTTATTTTTTAGACCAATTATCTCTTAATCCAACTGTTTTATTGAATACTAAGTTTTCTGAAGTAGAATCATCATCAACATTAAAATACCCTAAACGTTGAAACTGAAAACGCTCTCCAATTTTTGCAGTTTGTAAACTAGGTTCTAAAAAAGCAGTAATTTTTTCTAAAGAATTTGGATTTACAAACTCCATATAATCTTTGTCTTTATGGCTATCTGGCGCTTCATCTAAAAACAGTCTATCATACGCTCTAACTTCTGCTTTTATAGCATGTTTTACAGAAACCCAATGCAACGTACCTTTTACTTTTCGTTTGCTTTCTTCGGTATCCATTCCAGATTTTGTTAACGGATCATAGGTACAATGAATTACAGTAATATTTCCGTTTTCATCTTTTTCGCAACTAGTTGCTGTAATAAAATAGGCATTTTTTAAACGTACTTCTTTCCCTAATTTTAATCGGAAGAATTTTTTATTTGCTTCTTCTCTAAAATCTTCTCGTTCTATATAAATCTCTCTAGAAAAAGGAACTTCTCTACTTCCAAACCCTTCTTCATAATCATTATAATTAGCATCTAAAATTTCTTCTTTATCTTCAGGATAATTATCGATAATCACTTTTACAGGATCTAAAACGCCCATCACTCTTTTTGCAGTGTTGTTTAAATCTTCTCGAATTTTGAATTCTAAAAGAGCTACATCAATTACATTCTCGCGCTTAGAAACTCCAACAGTTTCAATAAAATTTCTGATGGAAGCTGGTGTATACCCACGTCTTCTTAAACCAGAAATAGTTGGCATTCTAGGATCGTCCCAACCAGATACAATATTTTCTTCTACCAATTTTAGCAACTTACGTTTGCTCATAATGGTATAACTTAAGTTTAATCTAGAAAACTCACGTTGTTTCGGTGGGTTTGGAAATTCTGATTTGCTATATTCATACACATGCTCACGAAACCAGTTGTATAGTTTTCTGTGAGGTTTAAATTCTAATGAACATAAAGAGTGAGATATTTGTTCAATATAATCGCTTTCACCATGTGTCCAATCATACATTGGATAAATACACCAATCTGAACCAGTTCTATGATGATCTTTGTACATAATTCTATACATTAATGGATCTCTCATTAACATATTATCATCAGCCATGTCAATTTTTGCTCGTAATGTATGATCACCTTCTTTAAACTTATCATCTTTCATTCCTTGGAATAATTCCAAGTTTTCTTCAATAGTTCTATCTCTAAAAGGGCTGTTTGTTCCAACTTGTGTAGGTGTTCCTTTTTGTTCACGCATAGCTTCAGAAGATTGAGAATCTACATATGCTTTTCCGTCTTTTATCAATAAAATAGCCCAATCATATAATTGTTGAAAATAGTCTGAAGAATACAATTCGTTTGCCCAAGTATATCCTAACCATTTAATATCTGCTTTAATTGCATCAACATATTCTTGCTCTTCTTTGGCAGGGTTTGTATCATCAAAACGAAGATTTACAGGCGCATCATATTTTTCACCCAAACCAAAACTAATTCCGATTGCCTTAGTATGACCAATATGTAAATATCCATTAGGTTCTGGTGGAAAACGAAAACGTAAATTTTCTTTCGGCATTCCATTTGCCAAATCTTCTTCAATAATTTGTTCTAAAAAATTTAAAGATTTTGATTCTTCTGACATGTTTCTTTTCTATGATTGAAGCTGCAAAATTACATAAAATTTATGTTGTAAAATAGCTGGTTTTGTAACATTATAGCAAATTAAGCTTCTAATAAGTAAACCCTATATTTTATGAATAACAAACCATTAAATTATACCTGTCCAAAATGTTCAAGTAAACATTATAAAGTTGGACAGTTGAGAGCTACTGGCGGAACTTTATCTAAAATTTTTGACATTCAAAATCAGAAATACTCAAGTGTAACTTGTGAACGTTGTAGTTATACCGAATTTTATAAAGCAGAAACTGGCGCATTAAGTAATATTTTTGATTTCTTTACAGGATAAGATAGTATCTTTGTTTTATGGGAAGAATTAAAGTGAGCAATATAAAATTGTACGCCTATCATGGATGTTTAGATGAAGAAGCGAAAATTGGTTCTTGGTATAGAGTTGATGTTGAGGTTAAGGCTGATTTAAAAAAATCTTCTAAATCAGATGAACTTTCTGATACGGTAGACTATGTATTGTTAAACTATATTGTAAAACAAGAAATGGCAATACGTTCTAAATTATTAGAAGAAGTAGCTCAACGCATAATGACACGTTTTTTTGATGAAATTTCGATGCTAGAAAAAGCAGAAGTATCAGTGGCAAAATTAAATCCGCCAATTGGTGGAAATGTTGCTGAGGTTGCAGTAATTCTATCAAAAAAGCGTAAAAAGTAAAAAAGGCTTGCCCAAAACGATAAATTACTTAAATTTGTCGTCCCAAAAGGGTGTCGTGGCCGAGTGGCTAGGCAGTGGTCTGCAACACCATCTACAGCGGTTCGAATCCGCTCGACACCTCAAAAAAACGCATCAACTTATTGATGCGTTTTTTGTTTTATTTAACAAAAAATTCGTTAATTTTCTGCATATTTGTAAACTTTGCCTAGGTAAAGGCTTTCTTTTTTAAATATTTGATGAAAATTTATCCAATAGAAACAGGAAACTTTAAGTTAGATGGTGGTGCAATGTTTGGCGTTGTTCCAAAATCTTTGTGGCAAAAAACTAACCCTTCTGATAGTAATAATATGATAGAAATGAGTATGCGTTGCATGCTTATAGAAGATGGTGAAAGACTGATATTAGTAGATACAGGGATGGGAAATAAGCAATCTGAAAAGTTTTTTGGGTACTATTTTTTGTTTGGCGATTTTTCTTTAGACGCTTCGTTAGCAAAACATGGTTTTCATAGAGATGATATTACCGATGTTTTTTTAACACATTTACATTTTGATCATTGCGGTGGTTCAATTGAATGGAATGCTGCTAAAACGGGTTATCAACCAGCATTTAAAAACGCAAAGTTTTGGTCTAATGAAAATCATTGGAAATGGGCAACAGAACCAAATCCAAGAGAGAAAGCATCATTTTTAAAAGAGAACATCAATCCAATAAAAGAAAGTGGGCAATTAAATTTTGTCCACAGAAACGCAAAAGACCAAGTTGGTTTTAATGTGTTGTTTATGGATGGTCATACAGAAAAGCAAATGTTGCCTAAGATTCAATATCAAGGGAAAACAATTGTTTTCATGGCAGATTTATTACCAACTGTTGGCCATATTCCGTTACCTTATGTAATGGGGTATGATACAAGACCATTGTTAACGATTAAAGAAAAATCAGCTTTTTTAAACGAAGCTGCTAAAAATGATTATTACTTGTTTTTAGAGCATGATGCACACAATGAATTATGTACCGTAAAACAAACCGAAAAAGGAGTACGATTAAAAGAAAGTTATAAATTTAAAGATATATTTAATTAAGATAAGTGAGATTATGAGAGTATTAAAACCATTAATGTACAGCGTTGTTGCGGCAACAGTTTTGTCAAGTTGTAGTTCAATAAATAAAATAGCCGTTCCAAACGGATCAAATATAGTTGTAAATGCAACAGCTAAAAAAGGAGCATTAACAGATGCAGAAAAAGATAATTGGCAACATTTAGATTTAGAAAAAGATTCTATTCCTGGAATGAGCATTAACAAAGCTTACGAATTTTTAAAAGGAAAAACAGGTATTGAGGTTGTTGTTGGTGTTGTTGATTCTGGTACAGACTTAAAACATGAAGATTTAAAAGATGTTGCTTGGGTTAACAAAAAAGAGATTGCAGGAAATAATAAAGACGATGATAATAATGGGTATGTAGATGATATTAATGGGTGGAATTTTTTAGGAAATTCATATAAAGAACATTTAGAATACGAACGTATTTTAATGAACCCTTCTATTGCTGACGCAGAAACTGTAGCTGAGGTTAAAAAGTTTCAAGATAAAAAGGTGAAAGAAGCGGAAGGTAATAAAAAACGCTACGGAGGAATGCTAGATAACGTGACTTCTGCACATAAAATTTTATCAGGTCATCTCGGTAAAGAAGATTATACAGATAAAGAAATAGAGGCAATTAAGTCCGATGATGAAAAGTTAAAAGCAGCTAAGGGTACAGCAGACTTTGCTAAAAGAAACGGATATACAATCCCTGGAATTAAAAAAGTTTTAGAAGGATTAGTTAAAAAAGCCGATGCAACGTTAAGTGGTGAAAACTTAAAAACAGATTATAGAATTCCTGTTGGAGATAATGCGTATGATATAAATGATAAACCTGGAAATGGCGATGGAAATTCTGGACATTCTACAAAAGATGAAGCACATGGTTCTCATGTTTCTGGAATTATAGGAGCAACAAGAAATAATGGAAAAGGAATGAACGGTGTTGCTAATAATGTAAAAATTATGGCAGTACGATCTGTTTCTGATGGAGATGAATACGATAAAGATGTAGCTTTAGGAATTCGTTATGCTGTAGATAATGGAGCAAAAGTAATTAATACAAGTTTTGGTAAAGGATTTTCTCCAAATAAAGAATGGGTTTTTGACGCAATAAAATACGCTGAAAAAAATGATGTATTGATTGTAAATGCAGCAGGTAATGACGGTGCAAATATTGATGTAGAAAAAACGTTTCCAAATGATTCAGAAGATTTAAAAACTGAAATTTCAGATAATTTTATTTGTATTGGTGCCATGAGTGCTAATTATAATGAGAATATGCCTGCAGGTTTTTCTAACTATGGTAAAATTAATGTAGATGTTTTTGCGCCAGGTGTTCAAATACATTCTACTACTCCAGAAGGAGATTACAAGAAATTTAGTGGTACTTCTATGGCAGCTCCATCTACTGCAGGTGTGGCAGCATTAATTAGATCGTATTATCCTAAGTTATCTGCAAGTCAGGTAAAACATATTTTAATGAATTCAGGTACTAAAGTTGACTTAGAAGTTGTAAAACCAGGTTCTAGAAGCCAAGCAAATCCTAAAGGAGAATTAGTTCCTTTTTCAGAGTTGTCGGTTTCAGGTAGAGTAGTAAATGCTTATAATGCATTACGTATGGCTGACAGAATGGTTAATGGTAGATAAGAATATAAAAGAATAGTTAAAAGAGCATTATTAGATTAATGCTCTTTTTTTGAGAATATAGTTAACAAAATATAAGATGAAAAAACTAGTTGTTTTGGCAATTGCTACGGCTGTGTTAATTGCATGTGCAAACACAAAAACTGCAACCTATTCAGAAAAAACTAATGTAGCTTTAAGTACCAATAATTATTGGCAGCAACATGTAGATTATACGATGGATATTGATATGAATGTAAATACATATCAATATAAAGGAACTCAGAAATTAGTGTACACAAATAATTCACCAGATGAATTAGATAAGGTTTTTTATCACTTATATTTTAATGCCTTTCAGCCGAATTCTCAAATGGATATCCGCAATAGAAATATTAAAGATCCAAGTAAAAAAATTGGCGATAAGATTTCTAAATTATCACCTAGTGAAATAGGGTATATTAAAGTGAATTCGTTAAAACAAAATGGATCGTCTGTTAAGCATGAAACTATTGGAACTATTTTAGAAGTAACTTTAAATAAAGGGATAAAACCTGGAGAAAGTGTAACGTTTGATATGATTTTTGACGCTCAAGTGCCAAATCAAATTAGAAGATCTGGTAGAAATAGTGCAGAAGGAGTTGCTTTATCAATGTCGCAATGGTATCCAAAAATGGCAGAATATGATTTTCAAGGGTGGCACACACCGCCATATATTGCACGTGAGTTTCATGGTGTTTGGGGAGATTTTGATGTCACCATTCATATCGATAAAAAATATACCATTGGAGGGTCTGGATATTTACAAAATCCGCAAGATATTGGTCATGGATATCAAGATAAAAGCAAGCCAGTTGAGGTATCTAAAACAAATAAATTATCATGGCATTTTAAAGCACCAAATGTGCACGATTTTACCTGGGCAGCTGATCCAGAATATATTCATGATATTTTAAAAATGAGTAATGGAATTGATTTACACTTTTTATATAAGAAGAATTTAGAGTCAAAATACTTAGAAAATTGGAAAAAATTACAGCCTAAAACTGCTGAGTTAATGACCTATTTCTCTAAACATGTTGGTCAATATCCATATAAACAATATTCAGTGATTCAAGGGGGTGATGGCGGAATGGAATATGCAATGTCTACATTAATAACAGGTAAAAGAAAGTTTGGTAGTTTATTTGGTGTTACTGCGCACGAAATGGCGCATACATGGTTTCAGTTTTTATTAGCAACCAACGAAAGTTTACATCCTTGGATGGATGAAGGTTTTACAACCTATATTTCTAATAAAGCAGAAAATGAAATTTTAAATCAAGGACAAAAAAATCCTCATACGGGATCTTATAGAGGATATAATTATGTGGTGAAAAATAAGATAGAAGAATCACTTTCTACCCATGCAGATCGATATACTACAAATACAGGTTATGGTGTTGCAAGTTATTCTAAAGGGAATATTTTCTTATCCCAGTTAGAATATGTAATTGGTGCAGAAAATGTTGCTAAAGGACTTAAAAAGTATTTTAACGACTTTTCTTTTAAACATCCAACACCAAATGATATTAAGCGTTCAATGGAAAAAGTTTCAGGTATTCATTTAGATTGGTATTTAAACGAATGGACACAAACAATACATACCATTGATTATGGAGTAAAATCTATTGATGGAAAATCTATCACATTAGAAAGAATAGGTAAAATGCCTATGCCAATGGATGTTGAGGTAACTTATATTGATGATAGCAAAGAAAGTTTTAATATTCCTTTACGCATGATGCGAGGAAAAAAACCAACATCAGCTACTATTTTAGAAGATTGGACGTGGGCGCATCCTACGTATACATTTACAACGTCAAAAGAAGTAAAATCTGTTGAAATTGATTCAAGTGGTTTACTGGCGGATATTAATTTAGGAAATAATGCAATCGGTTTATCAAAAAAAAAATAGTATTAAGTTTTAATTCATTTGTTTCTTTTTTAAAAATAGGAGCAAAACATGTACTAAAATTTTCTATTTATAATTACATACTATTCTTAGTTCTTTTGTCAATTGTTTTTAGTTTCAAAAAATGGAGAAAAGTATGTTTACTAGTTGTATTAATAACTGGAAGTTATTTAATCGCAATGGCATTAATTGTCTTTAGCGGTATAAATGTTAAACTTGATATTATTAAGTTTGTTATTCCATTACTTATTTTTTCTTTAGCCATTATAAACGGGTTTAGTTTTAAAGAACATTTAAAGAGTAAAGAATATATGGCATTTGCATTTGCAGTGCTATTTGGCTTTTTTAATGGATTGGGATCCTCGGAGAATTTCAACTTGTTAATTGGCAGAAATGAAAGTGAATTTATCCCATTAATTGAAGTTGCATTTGGTGTTATCTCTTCTATATCAATAATAATTTTATTATTATTACTTGTAAATACGCTTCTTCAAAAATTTATTAAAATATCAAAAGTAAATTGGATTTTAGGATTTTCAATAATTGTAATTTGTATTTCTTTCCCAATGATAATAAAGCAAATTATATACTAACTTTTTTTTATTTCTACCTTTTCCATTAAGGTGTCAATTTTATCTTTAGGGATAAAGCCTTTTAACATTAAAACGGCTCCAAAAACAATTAATAAAATGCCCATTCCGCGTTTAATTTTATAAATGACTAATGGAGTTAGTTTGTTTTTTAATTGCTTTGCAAGCAGTATTTTACCAATATCGGAAATTGCATATCCAAGAATTACTACTGCAAAATACCAAAAAATATGCGTAGAATTCATATCAAGTGATGGACCAATAACTAAAACGGTTCCCAACCAAAAAGCTAAAACACCAACATTAATAAAGTTTAAAAAGAACCCTTTTATCATCAATTGAAAGTAATTATTGCTTTCTGGAATTTCAACTTGAGGTTCTTCCATTTCTTTTTTATTGTTTTTATCTAGATAGGTAATCAATCCGTAAATGATTAACACCAAACCTCCAATAAAAAATAGTCGTGGATCGTCTTTAATTTTTTCTAGTAAACTTCTACTGCCAAAATATGCGATGAGTATAAAGGTAATGTCACCTAAAATAACACCAATATCAAAAGCAATAGCGGCTCTAATTCCTTTTAAAATACTCGTTTTTAAAAGCATAAAAAAAACTGGACCAATCATGAAAGACATGAAAAATCCAATAAAAAAAGCATTTTTTAAATCGTAAAAATCCATTAGTGAAATATACGGATTTTATACGTCATCAAAATCAATAGAAATTTTTGGAGTTGTTGGATGTGCTTGACAGGCAAGAATAAATCCGTCAGCAACTTCACCATCGGTTAAGATAGAGTTTTTCACCATTACCGCATTTCCTTCAGTTACTTTACATAAACATGAGCTACAAACACCACCTTGACAAGAATAAGGAGCATCGATATCATTACGCAAAGAAGCTGCTAAAATATCATCAGTTTGCGCCATGGTAAACGTAGTTTCTTCATCATCTAAAAGCACCGTAACTTCTGTAGAACCTTCTTTAACTTGACTCGCTTTTTCTTCATCAACTGAAGCGGTAAAAAGCTCGAAATGAATATTTTCTTTAGAAAAATTGTTTAATTTTAAAGCCGATGTAACTTCTTGAATCATTTCTTCTGGACCACATAAAAAAGCAGCATCAAAAGAAGTTTCTTTGTACATATTTTTTACAAAGTAATTACAAACATTTCCATCAATTCTACCTCGTAGAGCATTTTTTACATTTTCTCTACTAAAGATGGTGTGGAGTTTAAAGTTATTTGGATAATCGATAACTAATTTTTCTAGTTCAGTTTTAAAAATGACACTATCATCAGTTTTATTACCATATACTAAAGTGAAATTTGCTGAGCTTTCAGTTTCTAAAACTGTTTTTATCATCGATAAAACGGGTGTAATTCCACTACCAGCAGCAAATCCAATATAATTTTTATGAGCTTCTGGTTGAAGTGTAAACAACCCTTCAGGTTCAGAAATTTCAATTTCATCACCTTTTTTTAACTCAGAAGTAGCAAAGACAGAAAATGTTCCGTTTTCAACTGCTTTTATAGCAACTTTAATATCACCACTTTTTGGTGAAGAACAAATAGAATAGGCTCTTCTAATTTCTTCGCCATTAATTTCTTTTTTAAGCGTGATATATTGCCCTGCTGTAAAAGAAAAATTAGATTTTAAGTTTTCAGGGATATCAAATAAAACAGAAACCGCATTTGCGGTTTCTTGTATAACTTCTTGTATGTTTACTTTGTAAAATGCTGCCATTAAAAATGTTTTACACCAAATTATTTGCTACTAAATATTCGGCTATTTGAACGGTATTTGTTGCTGCACCTTTTCTAAGGTTATCAGAAACAACCCACAAATTTAAGGTATTTTCTTGAGATTCGTCTCTTCTAATTCTACCAACAAAAACCTCATCTTTATCGTTTGCAGTAATTGGCATCGGATATACATTATTTGCCAAATCATCTTGCACAACAACTCCAGGTGTATCACTTAATAATTGACGAACTTCTGCTACATCAAAATCATTTTCAAACTGAACATTTACAGCTTCAGAATGCCCACCAGCAGTAGGAATTCGTACTGCAGTTGCTGTTACAGAAAAAGATTGATCGCGTAAAATTTTCTTAGGTTCTTTCACCAATTTCATTTCCTCTTTGGTGTAACCGTTTTCCATAAAAACATCACAATGAGGTAATGCATTTCTACCTATAGGATGTGGATATGCCATTTCGCCTTCAATTCCTGCTTCTTCATTATCTAATTGCTGAACCGCTTTAACACCTGTTCCAGAAACAGATTGATAGGTAGAAATAACCACACGTTTCATTTTATATTTTAAGTGTAATGGAGATAAAGCCATTACTAATTGAATCGTAGAACAGTTTGGATTCGCAATAATTTTATCATCACTAGTTAAAACATCACCATTAATTTCTGGAACTACTAATTTTTTTGTCGGATCCATTCTCCAAGCAGAAGAATTATCGATTACTGTTGTACCAGCATCTGCAAATTTTGGAGCCCATTCTAAAGAAGTATCACCTCCGGCAGAAAATAATGCTACATCTGCATTCATGGTAACAGCATCTTCTAAGGTAACAACGGTATAATCGTTTCCTTTATAGTTTAATTTTTTCCCAGCAGATCTTGCCGATGCAACAGGAATTAACTCTGTTATAGGAAAATTACGTTCTTCTAATACTCTTAACATTACTGTGCCAACCATTCCAGTTGCGCCCACTACAGCTACTTTCATTTTTATTACTTTTTATTCTGATTAATAATTAGTTGCCAATAACCAACATCAACCCATTTATTAAATTTAAACCCTGTTTGTTTAAAATGTGCTACTTTTTCAAAACCAAATTTTTCGTGTAATCTAACACTAGCTTCATTTGGTAAAGAAATTCCGCCAATTAAAACATGCAAATCAGTTTTTTCTAAACGATCAATTAATTGTTTATATAACTGACTTCCAATCCCTTTTTTAGTTACATCATTTTTTAAATACACCGTAACTTGTGCGGTTTTGTTATAACCACTTCTGTTTTTCCAAGAACTTGCATATGCAAAACCAACAATTTCATTTTCATCTTCAAAAACCAACCAAGGAAAATCTTTGGTAATAGTTTCAATTTGGTTTTCAATATAAGTTAAATCAACAATATGCTCTTCTAAATTAGCAACAGAAGTTTCTACATAATAATTGTAGATTTCTTTTATTGCTTCCGCATCTTGTAAAGTAACATTTCTTAACATCTTTTTTCTCAAAAAAATACGTTGCAAAGGTTTAAAAAAAATTGAATTGCTTGTATCTCTTTTAGTACTTTTTTTTGTTAAAGTTTAAAAAATATCAAATTGATGCAAAAAGTGTGATTTTAAACACTAAACATCAAAAAATCAGTACATTTGTATCGATTTTTATAAAAATCATAAAATAACGTATAACTTAAATAGTATAGCATGCAACTGTACAACAAGTTAAGCGCCAAAGAACGCGCTGAATTAATAGACAAAGCTGGTAAAGAACGACTTACAATTTCTTTCTATCAATATTATAAGATAGAAAATCCACAATTACTTAGAGATAAATTATTTTTAGAATGGAACGAGTTAGACGTTCTTGGAAGAATCTATGTTTCTTACGAGGGAATTAATGCGCAATTATCCGTTCCGTCAGAAAATTTATATGCTTTAAAAGATCAATTAGATGCGATTTCTTTTTTAAAAGATATTCGTTTGAATATCGCTGTTGAGCAAGACAATAAATCGTTTTTAAAATTAAAAGTGAAGGTTAGAAACAAAATTGTTGCCGATGGTTTAAATGATGAAACTTTTGATGTAACTAATAAAGGGGTTCATTTAAATGCGAAGGAATTCAACGAAATGCTAACAAATCCAGATACGGTTTGTGTGGATATGCGAAATCATTACGAAAGCGAAATCGGGCATTTTGATGGCGCCGTAACACCAGATGTTGATACGTTTAGAGATTCTTTAGATTTGATTGAAGAAGATTTAAAAGAGTATAAAGATGACAAAAATTTATTGATGTATTGTACTGGTGGAATTCGATGTGAAAAAGCCTCAGCCTATTATAAACACAAAGGATTTAAGAATGTTTTTCAGTTAGAAGGCGGAATTATAGAATATACACGACAAGTAAATTCTGAGGGTATAGAAAATAAATTTATTGGTAAAAATTTTGTCTTCGATCATCGAAGAGCAGAAAAAATTACTGATGATGTTGTTGCTAATTGTCATCAATGTGGAAAACCATGTGACAATCATACAAATTGCGCAAACGAAGCCTGCCATTTACTGTTTATTCAATGTGATGATTGTGCAGAAAAAACAGAAAATACCTGTTCTACTGATTGCCAAGAAATAATTCAATTATCTTTTGAAGAACAAAAAGAGTTAAGAAAAGGTAAAGGAAATAGTAATAAAATTTTTAAAAAAGGTAGAAGTGAAGTTTTGAAGTTTAAGAAATAGAATTTAAAAAATATTTCAATTTTGACTCTTTTTTATTGGTTTCGCTAACGTTTTGTGTATAGTTTGTTGCGTGTTTAAATGTACAAAATTTAGAGTTAAACACTAGCTTTATAAAAAATCACTTACCTTTAGCTATACACTTTGTTGGCTTGAGTATATATTACTTCTGTTTTTCAAACCAAACATTTTTGGCTCTTCCATTGGAAATTCTAATTCCAATTATCATATTTTCAATATCACGTATAATTTTTATTGTCCCAAAGTTTGAGTTTTTTAATGTGTCTTTTGCGAGAAGTTGTAATGGATAATTTCCAAGTCTAGCATGATGAGCAATTATTTGCTCTTTTTTAGGAAGAATATCAATTGTGCTTTCAAGTTCTTGGCTGTAAAATCTTCCTATATAGTCGTTTAAATTAATATCAGATAAATCTTTGTCTAAATATCTTTTTGCTTCAGATTTATTCCCATTATTATATACTGTAAGTACTTGAGCTTTATTGTTTTTTAATTCTGAAAATTCAAACTCAACTTTAGATTTTTCTGATATTTTATAAACATTACCATTAGTATTGTAAATATTGTATTCAGATTTGTTCCATTCTTGTAATACGTGTAAAGAGTCATTTTCTATACTTATTTTAGCTATAGTTCCTAATTTGACTTCGTATCTCCCTATTATCTGTTCTAAAGCATATATGGTTTCATTATTTGGAATATTTGGCTTTGTAATTTTTGCAATTGTCTTTGGTTTATCTTTTAATAAAATTCTCACAATATCACGCTCTATTTTTCCGATTTTGGATGAAGAAAAATTAGCCAATATTGCAATATCTAACTTTTCTTCAGGATAACTACTTAGAGAAGATCTAAAACCTCCAATGCTACCTCCATGTTGAATTGTTTTGTATCCATTAAATTCATCAATAAATACACCAAAGGCATAATTATTTTCACTACCATCATTAAGTTTATCAGTTGTCTTCAGCATTTCAAAAGCAGAACCCCAATTTGAAGATGGTTTACTAAAATTTTGCGACCAGTTTAATAGGTCTCTTGTAGTTGAGTGTACGTTACCAGAGCCTACATATCCCCAAAACTCTACTGCTCTAAAAAAACCATCTTTTGAATCATAATAAGAAGTGGCATTATTTGGAACAATTCTGTCATATCTATCCTCTACGTAAGTATTTGTCATTCCTAAAGGCTCAAAAATATTAGCTTTCATCCATTGTGGAAACTTTTCTTTAGTTACATTTTCAATAATATTGGTCATTAGTATGTATCCAGTATTACAATACAAATATTCATCACCAGGAATAAAGTTTAATTCTTTCTGTTTTAGCATAAAACGATACAGATCATCATTAGTCCTATAGTCTCCTCGTCGCCAGCCAGCTAAACTAAGCATAGAGTGTAAGCTACGCATTCCACTTGTGTGATGTAGCATATGACGTATAGTAATAGTATGTCCAAAATCTGGCATATCTGGCAAATGTTTGCGTATATCATCATCTATTGACAGTAAACCTTTCTGGTGAAGTAATACAATTCCCATAGCAGTTATCTGTTTAGAAACTGATGCTATATTGAAGATAGTTTCTGTAGTATTTGGCACTTGATATTCTAAACTAGCTAAGCCAAATGCTTTTGAGTAAATAATTTTTCCATTTTGCATAATTCCAAGAGTACCTCCTGGTTGATTAGGTTCTGTCCATGAATTAAATAAACTGTTAATTTTTTGAGATTGAATTTCACTCAATTGAGCTTGTGCTGTAACTAAGCTAAAAAAGATTAGTAAAAAAAATGTACACTTTAATTTCATGTTATTTGTGATATTCAAGCTAACGTTATTGTATAAGCTTTGTTGCGTGTTTCAGGCAATGAATTTACTAAATAAAACACGAACGGAAAAATTCCGAAGGAATTTCCCAAGTGAGCTAAAACTAGCAATAAAGTTTATACGTCTTAAGTTAGCATTTTAATAAAAAGGTTAAATTAAGCAATATAAATTAGAAAGCACAGAAGAGAGGATTAAGGTTATTATATACGGAGAGACTATTGATCTCGTCAACATTGAAAATCCCCTCTCTTTTCTACACAGATTTCGTACAGTTTTATGAGGCTTCAGACCTCGATTTTAAGTCGTTGAAACTTGCGTAGGTTGTCCTTTCGTTAAAACATTTTCTTATGAATAAAGATATTAAATATTTTGGAATAGACATTAGTCATTTAGTATTTGATGTTACAGATTCTTCTGGTAATTACTATCAGTTTAAAAACAATGTAACTGGATTTAAAAAATTTGTAAAACATCTAGATTACAATAGTCATTGTGTAATGGAAGCTACAGGTTATTACCATTACAGGTTGGCTTATTTTTTACAGGAAAACAGTATAAAAGTTTCAGTAGAAAACCCTCTGTCGGTGAAACGCTTTATCCAGATGAAGTTATCAAAAATAAAGACAGATAAAAGCGATTCAAGATTGATTTGTGAGTATGCAAAACAAGTTGAATTAAAGTTATGGCAAGGTAATTCAAAACATCAGTTAGAATGCTTACAAATGACAAGACTTCTTTCTGTGTATACAAAACAGAGTACTATGTTAAAAAACAAAATACATGGAGAAGAAGTTTTGGGCAATCCAAGTAAAGTAGTTACGAGCTCATTAAAAAGTAGTTTGAGACAGGTAACAAAACAAATAGAAAAGGTAGAAGCAGCATTATTAATTTTAGTAAGAAAGCTACATCAAGATGTTTTAACACGCTTAAAAACAATACCTGGAATTGGAAATAAAACAGCGCTAATGCTAGTTGTTTTAACAGATGGATTTGATCGTTTTAAAAGCGGAAGTGAATTGTGTAGTTATGCTGGATTAACTCCTGTAATTAGACAAAGTGGAAGTAGTATAAATGGACGAGCCAGAATAAGTAAAATAGGCAACCAGAAGCTTCGAAATTTATTATTTATGTGCAGTTTTAATGCTTGTAAATACAACAAGGCTTGTAGAGAAATTTATGAACGAATAGTTGCCAAAGGAAAGAGTAAAAAATTAGCATTAATAGCGGTGTGTAATAAACTATTAAAACAAGCATTTGCCATTGCTAAATCAGGATTAATATATGATGATACTTATAGAAGTACTTTAGTGAATATTTAATGAGTTTTTACTTGTTTTTTACCACAGTACTTTGTTGCCATTTCGTTGTTTTTTTCAAAGTTCTATTTTTGAGTAAATTCCACTGTTTTATTCTTTTAATTTCTCAAGTTTACTTTTGATTAAGATTAATTTATTATTTATGTCAAAAGAGTATTCATTTGAATATTCAATATAATGCTGAAAAAGGTTTTTTGATTTTTCAAATTTTTCAAATTTACTGGTTTTATCCTCTTCAATTGTAGCGTCTAAATAAATTAATTCAGCTAAAAATTCAACTCTTTTTAGATAATTTCCTTCTTTTAATTTAAAAAACTCAATTAATTCTTCACACTCAGTGTTGTGAAAGTATTCCTTTTGATTTCCTAATAATCTAAAAGAATCACTTAATTGTATCTTTGCGCCTTCAATATCATCTTTATCTAGGTTGTTCACAATTCTATTGATAGCATCCATTAGAGTTTGGATAAGTCGCATTAAATAATCTTTTTCAAACATATTTTATAAAAGAATTAATAAAGATTATTTTTCTTTTTTTAATTGTCCAGCTTTTAACATTACGAAAACTCCATAAGCAGCTAAAATCACACCTATTATTGTGCAAGATAGATAAAGTATTACTGAACTTTTCATTGCTAATAATGTCATTCCAATTATTGTAAATAACCCTCCAATACTTGAAATCAAACTTCCTCTATTTTCCTTTTTTTTATCCATAATTCACTTTTTTTTCCTGTTTTTAGTGTGTTCTGTCAATGAATGGCAACTTTACGAATATGCATCGTTTCAATGATTTATATTCTGAGTTAGCTAAATTCGAGAATTTTTGGTTTAGAAACAAACTAAATTGAACAGCAAAAAACAGTAATTTATTACTAAAAAATTAGGTTTTAACTTTCCGCTAGATTCCGTATATTTACTGATTACAGATAAATCGATTGCTATTTTGTATCAATCTGATAATCAAATTATGAACAGGCAAAGCTTTAGGCTTTTCTAAAATATATATACTTACATGGCATGTGGAAGTTGTGGTACAACAGAAAATGGCGTACCAAAAGGTTGTAAAAGTAATGGTAATTGTGGTTCGGGTACGTGTGGAAGCGGTAGTGAAAAACTAGCAGTTTTTGATTGGCTTTCTAATATGACGTTGCCAACAGGGCAAGCGCCTTTTAATATTTACGAGATCCGTTTTAAAAACGGACGTAAACATTTCTTTAAAAATACAGAGAAGTTATCCGTTTCTATGGGTGATGTTGTTGCGGTAGAAGGTTCGCCAGGACACGATATTGGAACCATTTCTTTAGCTGGAGAATTGGTGAAAGTCCAAATGAAAAAGAAAAACATTTCTTTTGATAGCGAAGAAATCAAGAAAATTTATAGAAAAGCATCTCAAAGAGATATAGATGTTTGGCAAACCGCAAGAGGTAAAGAAGTAGAAACTCAAAGAAAAGGAAGAGAGATTCTAGGGAGATTGGGGCTACAAATGAAGCTTTCTGATGTTGAATATCAAGGTGATGGAAATAAAGCAACGTTTTATTATACTGCCGAAGGTCGCGTAGATTTTAGGCAATTAATTAGAGATTTAGCAGGTGCGTTTTCTATTAGAGTAGAAATGAAACAAGTTGGTGCGCGTCAAGAAGCAGCACGTTTAGGCGGTGTTGGTTCTTGTGGTAGAGAATTATGTTGTTCTACTTGGTTAACAGATTTTAGAAAGGTAACAACCACTGCTGCACGCTATCAACAATTATCATTAAATCCGTTAAAATTAGCAGGACAATGTGGTAAACTTAAATGTTGTTTAAATTTTGAATTAGATACATATTTAGATGCTTTAAAAGGATTTCCGAAACAAGACAAAGTCCTAAAAACCGAAAAAGGTGATGCAGTTTTTGTGAAAATGGATATTTTTAAAGAACTGCTTTGGTACACGTACAAAGACGATAGTTTTAAATGGTATAAGTTATCCTTAGAGCAAGTTCAAGAAATTATTGAGCTCAATAAAAATAATGAAAAAGCTTCTTCGTTAGAAGAATATGAGTCTGATATTGAAGAAGTTGTAAAAGTTGATTTCGAAAATGTTGTCGGTCAAGATAGTTTAACCCGTTTTGATGCTCCTAAATCTAGAAAGAACAAGAACAGAAACCGAAACAGGAATAAAAGAAAGAAGAAAGTTCCAGTTAAGGCAGGGAATCAACAACAAGGAGAACGAACAAATACTAAGCAAAAACCGAATCAACCAAAGGCAACTCAAAATAACCCCAATAAAAATAACAGAAATAAAAGGCGTAATAACAGAAACAAAAATGGAAATAATCAACAAAGCAAGTAGTTTAGGAATAACACTATTGTTGGTAGTTGGTTTTGTTTCTTGTGATTCTAAAGCAGTTTTTGATCGGTATATTTCACTTGAAAATGCTGTTTGGAAAAATAATAAACCAGCAGAGTTTCAATTTACCATTTCTGATACGATTTCTAAGCATAATTTATTTATCAATCTTAGAAATAATAATGATTATGAGTTTAGTAATTTGTATTTAATTACAACGTTAAATTTACCAGATAACACTAAAATTATTGATACGTTAGAGTATGAAATGGCAGATGCAAGCGGTCAATTTTTAGGGAATGGTTTTACTGAGATAAAAGAAAATAAATTATTTTATAAAGAACAAAAAGTGTTTCAAAATTCAGGAGAATATAGCGTAGAAATTTCTCAAGCAATGCGAAAAAATGGTGCTGTTAATTCGTTAGAGAATTTACTGGGAATTTCAGATGTTGGATTTAGAATTGAAAAAAATTAAATTAAATGGCAAAAGAACAAGAAAATAATAAAAAGAAATATATCAAATGGTTTTGGAGCATAACGCTTGGTGGTTTTGGTATTGTTGTTTTATTATTCTTACTGGCTTCTTGGGGTGCATTTGGTGCATTACCGACCTTTGAAGAATTAGAAAATCCTAAAAGTGATTTAGCAACAGAGGTAATTTCTGCAGATGGAAAAACATTAGGAAAATATTATGTAAAAGCGAATAGAACACCGATTTTATATAAAGAATTACCGCAAAATTTAATTACAGCATTAGTAGCTACAGAAGATGAACGTTTTTATACCCACTCTGGAATTGATTTTAAAGGATTAGCAAGAGCTGTTGCAAAATTAGGAACAGGTGGTGGAGCAAGTACAATTACACAACAATTAGCTAAAAATTTATTTACAGGTAGAGCGTCTAGAAATATTTTTGTCCGAATTGGTCAAAAAATGAAAGAATGGGCAGTTTCGGTAAAATTAGAGCGTCAATATACCAAGCAAGAAATTATTGCAATGTATTTAAATACGCAAGGTTTCTTGTTTAATGCAACTGGAATTAGATCTGCTGCGCGAATTTATTTTGGAAAAGAACCCAAAGAATTAGACTTGCAAGAATCAGCAATTTTAGTTGCGATGCTAAAAAATCCAAGGCAATTTAATCCACATAGAGAACGCTCTAAAAAGAAATCTTTACAACGTAGAAATGTAGTTTTCTTACAGATGCATAAAAATGGTTTTTTATCAGAACAAGAAAAAGATTCACTTCAGAAATTACCTTTAAAAATTAGTTTTACACCAGAAAGTCATTCAGACGGTTTAGCTACTTATTTTAGAGAAAACTTGAAGCAAAAATTAAAAAGATGGGCAAAAAATAATATCAAACCAAATGGCAAACCGTATAATATTTATAAAGATGGTCTAAAGGTGTATGTTACGATTGATTCTAGAATGCAGCAATATGCAGAAGAGGCAGTTACCGAGCATATGTCTAATTTACAAGACTACTTTTTTAAAGAGCATAAAAAAAATAAAACAGCACCGTTTTATGATATTGATAAGGAGCAAATAGACGGAATTCATAGAAGAGCGAAAAAGAATTCAGATCGATATAAGCGAATGAAAAAGGCTGGTAAATCAGAAAAGGAAATCAGTAAATCCTTTAGTACAAAAACAGCGATGAAAGTCTTTTCATGGAAAGGAGATATTGATACGATAATGACACCGAATGATTCTATTAAGTACTATAAATTCTTTTTACGTTCAGGATTATTATCAATAGAGCCACAATCGGGTCATATAAAAGCATGGGTTGGCGGTATAAACAATAAACATTTTAAATATGATGCAGTTTCACAACAGAAACGTCAAGTAGGTTCTACCTTTAAGCCGTTTGTATATGCAACAGCAATTAATCAGTTAAAAATGTCGCCTTGCGATAAAATTCCGAATGTAAAATATACAATTCCTAAAGGAAAATACGGAATTCCAGAAGATTGGAGTCCAAAAAATGATGGAGAAAAGTATGGAGGAGAAAAAACACTTAAACAAGCTGTTGCTGGTTCTATCAATGTAATAACAGCAAATTTAATTGATAAAGTTACACCAGAAAATGTAGCGAGATTAGCAGAATCTGCAGGGATAACTTCAGAAATTCAAGCAAACCCTTCCATAGCATTAGGTGCATTAGATTTATCACTAAAAGAAATGGTAAGTGCATATTCTACATTTGCTAACAAAGGATTACGGGTAAATCCTATGATGATTACTAGAATTGAAGATAAAAACGGAACTGTTTTAGAAGAGTTTACACCTACTACAAAAGAAGTTATTAGTGAAGAATCTGCTTATGTTATTGTAGATTTATTAAAAGGGGTTACACAATTTGGTTCTGGAGCTCGACTGAAAACTTTTTATAAAAGACCTAGTTATATTACTGGATATCCGTATAAATTCACCAATCAAATGGCAGGTAAAACAGGGACAACGCAAAATCAATCAGATGGTTGGTTTATGGGAATGGTGCCTAATTTAGTAACAGGTGTTTGGACTGGAGGAGAAGATCGGGCAGCCCATTTTGCAGAAATTTATAAAGGTCAAGGAGCAACAATGTCTTTACCAACTTGGGCAATTTTCATGAGAAAATGTTATGCAGATACATCACTAAATATTAGTGTAGAAGATTTTGAAAAACCAGATAACTTATCAATTAATATCAATTGTGATAAGTCATATGCGAAGAAAAATGATGAAGAAAAAGAAGAAGATAAAAAGAAAGATGACGATACGGATTTCTAGTATTTAAAGATAGAAAAGATGATAAACAAAGAAGTAAATAATGTAGAAGAAGCAGTTTCTGGAGTAAAAGACGGAATGACTTTTATGCTTGGCGGATTTGGATTATGTGGAATTCCTGAAAATGCAATAGCTGAATTAGTACGGTTAAATGTTAGAGATGTTACTTGTATTTCTAATAATGCTGGAGTAGATGATTTTGGATTGGGGTTGTTATTACAGAACAAACAAATCAAAAAAATGATTTCTTCTTATGTTGGTGAAAATGATGAGTTTGAACGTCAAATGTTATCAGGAGAATTAGAAGTAGAGCTCACGCCACAAGGAACTTTAGCAGAAAAATGTAGAGCGGCGCAAGCAGGTTTTCCAGCTTTTTATACCCCTGCAGGATACGGAACAGAAGTTGCTGAAGGAAAAGAAACAAGAGATTTTGATGGAAAAATGCATGTTTTAGAACCCGCTTTTAAAGCAGATTTTGCATTTGTAAAAGCATGGAAAGGGGATGCTGCAGGCAATTTAATTTTTAAAGGTACATCACGCAATTTTAATCCGAATATGTGTGGAGCTGCAACTATTACCGTTGCTGAGGTAGAAGAATTAGTTCCAGTAGGAACGTTAGATCCTAATAATATTCATATTCCAGGAATTTTTGTACAACGTATTTTTCAAGGAGAAAAATATGAGAAAAGAATTGAACAAAGAACTGTTCGTAAACGAGAATAATTTAATCAATTTAAAAATTAAAATAATGTAACAATGAAAAACCCTGTAGTTGAAAAATCTATAGAAGTTGCATTATCAATAATTGAATATTGTGAGCTTTTACAAGTTGAGAAAAAATATGTAATTTCTCGTCAATTGTTAAAATCAGGAACAAGTATTGGTGCTAATGTTCATGAAGCTCAAAATGCAGAAAGTAAAGCAGATTTTATTCATAAAATAAAAATTGCAGCAAAAGAATTAGAAGAAACAAAATATTGGTTGACTCTATGTGAGAAATCAAAATATTATCCAAATCATTCAGGTTTGAATACTAAAGTTAATGAATTAGGATTAATTATATATAAGATATTAAGTACAAGTATTAAATCTCGTAAACAGAATTGATACATTTATAAATTGTTTAATTGATACATTTTATGTTAGACAAAATAGGAATCGCTAAAAGAATCGCAAAAGAAGTTCAAGATGGTTATTATGTTAACCTAGGAATTGGAATTCCAACGTTGGTTGCGAATTATGTTAGAGATGATATTGAAGTAGAATTTCAAAGTGAAAATGGAGTTTTAGGAATGGGACCTTTTCCTTTTGAGGGAGAAGAAGATGCGGATATTATTAATGCAGGAAAACAAACCATAACGACCATGCCAGGTGCAAGTTTTTTTGATTCATCAACTAGTTTTTCTATGATTCGAGGGAAACATGTTCATCTAACAATTTTAGGTGCTATGGAAGTTGCCGAAAATGGTGATATTGCCAATTGGAAAATTCCAGGTAAGATGGTAAAAGGAATGGGAGGCGCGATGGATTTAGTAGCATCGGCAGATAATATTATTGTTGCCATGATGCATACTAATAAACGTGGAGCATCAAAGATTCTGAAACAATGTTCTTTACCTTTAACAGGTGTTGGCTGTGTAACAAAAGTTGTAACTAATTTAGCAGTTTTAGAAGTAAAAAATAATACTTTTCATTTATTAGAAAGAGCTCCAGGTGTTTCTGTAGAAGACATAAGAAATGCTACAGAAGGAACTTTAATTGTAAATGGTGAAATACCAGAGATGATCCTATCCTAAATCCTTTCCAAAGTAAAGGACTTTAATTAGTTAAAATAATATTAGTATTGAGAATAAGTTTTCTTCCCTTTGGGAAAAAGTAAAGAAGGAAAAATGAAAATAATATCATACAACGTAAACGGAATTAGAGCAGCCTTAAAAAAAGGTTTTATAGATTGGTTAAAAGCTGCAAATCCAGATGTAATTTGTATTCAAGAAACTAAAGCACATAAAGAACAATTGGATGTTACTGAGTTTGAAAACGCTGGATATCCCTTTCATTATTGGTTTTCTGCACAGAAAAAAGGATATTCATCTGTAGCTGTTTTTTGTAAAGAAGAACCAAAACATATTGAATATGGAACCGGAATTGGAACTATGGATTTTGAAGGTAGAAATCTTCGTGTAGATTTTGATGAAGTTTCTGTAATGAGTATGTATTTACCTTCTGGAACAAATCAAGCTAGATTAGACTTTAAATTCAATTATATGGATGAAATTTTAGCCTACGCAACTGAATTAAGAAAAACAATTCCAAATTTAGTTATTTGTGGAGATTATAATATTTGTCACGAAGCAATAGATATCCATAATCCCAAAATGAAAGGAGTTTCTGGGTTTTTACCAGAAGAGCGTGATTGGTTAAGTAATTTTATTAATAGTGGATTTATTGATAGTTTCCGTTTTAAGAATCCAGATAGACAAGAATATTCTTGGTGGAGTTATAGAGCTAATTCTAGAGCTAATAACAAAGGTTGGCGTTTAGATTATGCTATGGTTTCGGAACCTTTAAAAGAGAAGATATCAAGAGCTTATATTTTACCTGAAGCGAAACACTCAGACCATTGTCCAATAGTTGTTGAATTAGACATCTAAGATGAAAAAAATTCTCCCTCTTTTATTTTTTACACTTTCTTTTTTTGCACAAGAGCCTAAAGATTCTATTGTAGAATCAATAATCGATACAGTTTTTATTGCCAAAGATTCAATTAAAGTAACACCTATTGAAGAATTATTTTCTGACAAGGATTTAAAGTTAATTGATAGCTTATTGGTGGAAGAAAAATTTAATTCAGCATTAATTGATACACTTGAGTATCTAATTGATGACAAAGATATTGTTGGGAATAGAACCTCCATTTTAACTCCAGAAACATTAAAAATAAGGTTGTCAGATTTAAATACTAGAACACCTTTTAATTTATCATACAATCCAGCATTAGAAAAGGTAATTAATAGTTATTTGCTATATCGAAAAAGATATTATCCTGCTTTAATGGCAAAAGCAAAATATTATTTCCCAATGTTTGAACAGTATTTAGATCAATATGATGTTCCATTAGAAATGAAGTATTTAGCCATTGTAGAATCGGCATTAAAACCTAGAGCAAGATCTAGAGTTGGTGCAACGGGTTTATGGCAATTTATGTACGGAACAGGAATTCAGTTTGATTTAAAAGTGAGTTCTTACGTAGATGAACGTCAAGATCCAGTAAAGGCTACAATTGCAGCTTGTAAATATTTAAGTCAGTTATATAAAATTTTTGGCGATTGGGATTTAGCGTTAGCGGCCTATAATTCCGGACCAGGAAATGTATCGAAAGCTATAAAACGATCTGGAGGATTCAAAAATTATTGGAATATTCGCTCTTTTTTACCAAAAGAAACAGCGGGTTATGTTCCAGCTTTTTATGCTACCATGTATATTTTTGAATATGCTGATGAGCATCAGATTTACCCAGAAATTCCTGAATATTTTAATTTTGAAACCGATACCGTTCGTGTAAAAAGGACGATTAATTTTGATCAGATTTCAGAAAAAACTGATATTGAAATAGACTTGTTATCAACCTTAAATCCTTCTTATAAATTAGATATTATACCTTTTGTTAAAGATAAAAACTATGCAGTAAGATTGCCTAGAAAAAGGATTATTGACTTCTTAGATAAAGAAAAAGAAATTTACGCTTTGGCAGATCAAGATGAAGCAAAAGGTGAAAAACCTTTACCTAAGTATTTCGAAATGGATAAACGTATTCGATATAGAGTGCGAAGCGGGGATTATTTAGGTAAAATTGCTAATAGATTTGGAGTTCGTGTTAGCGATTTAAAACGTTGGAATGGTTTACGAAGTAATCGTTTAAAAATTGGACAACGTTTAAGTGTTTATCCTAAAAAGATGCGAAATAATAATAATAGGACTGTCTCTTCATCAAAGAAAATAAGTACTAAAAAAGGAGAACATGTTTTATATACAGTAAAAAAAGGAGATTCATTATGGAGTATTTCTAAGAAATTTCCTAAAATTACAGTAGATCAAATTAAAAAATGGAATAATATTTGGAGAGTAAAAGATTTAAAACCTGGAACTATACTAAAAATCTTTAAAAGCTAACAGCATGAAAAATTTACTTACACTTGTTTTATTATCAGTTTTCTTAATTTCTTGTCAAGGAAATGGAGAGTTAATTTTACCAAGATCGGTTGGTAAAGTCAATAAAGTTTTAATTGTTACTAAAAGCAGTAATTGGTTGGGTGATGTTGGTAAAGAATTACGAAATTATCTAGGAGAGCCTATGGTTGGTTTACCACAACCAGAAACTCAAATTTCTGTTTCTCAAGTTCAACCAAAAGGGTTTAACTCTATGATGAGAAGTGGCCGTAATATTTTGGTGATAGAAGAGAGTGATAAAAATTCTTTTACCGTAAAAACAAATGTGTATGCTAAACCGCAAACAGTTGTTTATGTAACTGCAGAAAATAAAGATGAATTATTAGCGCAAGTAAAAAAATATGAAGAAGAAATTCTGGAAACCTTCAGGAGTTCTGATATTCGTTTTTTACAAAACTATTTTTCAGAGAAAAAAGTTGATGATTCTAAATACAAAACCCTTCAGAAATTAAATCTTTCTTTAACAATTCCAGAAAGTTTTAAAACGGTTGATGATACTGGAGAATTTTTATGGTTACGTCAGCATTTATTGGGTGGAATTGCACGTGGAGCTGGAAGTAATAACATTTTAGTGTATTCATATCCGTTAGAAAACATAGAAACTATTTCAGAAAATATAACTGCAGTTAGGGACTCGATTGGAAAAAAATACATTCCTGGTTCAAAAGAAGGGATGCACATGATTACAGAAGCAGCTTACACACCTTTTACTTATGATATAGAATTTGCTAAAAATAAAGCTTATGAAACTCGAGGGAAGTGGGAAGTTAAAAATGATTTTATGGCAGGTCCTTTTTTAAATTATACAATACTTGATAAAAAAAATAATCGTGTTTTAGTTTTCGAAGGATTTACGTACGCTCCATCTGTAAAAAAGAGAGAGTTTATTTTTGAACTTGAAGCGATTGCTAAATCTATGATTATCAAGTAATAAAAATATAAAGTTAATTTAAATAAAAAAAGCATCAAATTTCAATTTGATGCTTTTTTAGTATATTTGAAAGAACCAAAAACTTTATAATATTATGGAATTTAATCTTTTAATGTGCGCAGTAGTTGCACTTGTACCTTTAGTAATGGGCTTTTTATGGTATGGCCCAATATTATTCAAAAATGCTTGGATGAAAGAAGTAGGTTTTACAGACGAATCCATGCAAGGTGCTAATATGGCATTAATCTTCGGGTTAAGTTATGTGCTTAGTTTCTTACTTGCATTTATGTTGCAAACATTAGTAATTCACCAATTTGGAGTTTCTTCTACGTTGATGAAAGCTGGAGAGACAGCACTTACTGGAGCAGAATTAACATACTTTCAAGATTTCATGGCTCAATATGGTGATCGATTTAGAACTTTTGGTCATGGAGCACTACATGGTGCTATGATTGGACTATTTGTGGTATTACCAGTTATGGGTACTAACGCACTTTTTGAAAGAAAAAGTTTTAAATATGTTGCTATCAATGCAGGTTACTGGATTGTAACTATTGCTATTATGGGTGGAATTTTATGTCAATTTGCTTAAAATAAATCTTTAACTAAATTAAAAAATCGTCTAAATTTTATAGACGATTTTTTTTAATGCTAATTTTTCAATATTGTTTAATTTTTTGAAATCAAATGAATGCTATTTAATTCAATAGAATTTGTAATTTTTTTACCGATAACTTTTTTGATTTACTGGCACTTAGCTAGTAAAAGCATAAAACATCAAAATAGATTTCTTCTTGTTGCCAGTTATTTCTTTTATGGATGTTGGGATTGGAGATTTTTGTCTTTAATAATTTTTAGTTCTTCAGTAGATTTTCTTGTAGGTTTTTATCTTAATAAAATTCATAATATTAAAACAAGAAAATTGTTATTATTGACTAGTATTTTTGTTAATCTAAGCTTGTTAGGTTTTTTTAAATATTTTAATTTTTTTGCAGAAAGCTTTACAGAAGTATTTACTTTAATGGGAAAATCAATCGAAATAAGTAGATTGAATATTATATTACCAGTAGGAATTAGTTTTTATACATTTCAAACATTAAGCTATTCTATTGATGTTTATAGACGTAAGATTAGACCTACAAGAAATATTCTTTCATTCTTTTCATTTGTCTGTTTTTTTCCTCAATTAGTGGCAGGACCAATTGAACGTGCACAAAATTTATTACCTCAATTTTATAAAAAGAGAAAATTTATATATAAGAATGCAGTAGATGGTTTAAGACAAATACTTTGGGGTTTATTTAAGAAAGTAGTTATTGCAGATAATTCTGCTATAGTTGTTAATTTAGTTTTTGACAATTATTTAAATTTAAATGGAAGCACATTATTTATAGGAGCAATCTTTTTTGCGTTTCAAATTTATGCAGATTTTTCAGGTTATTCTGATATAGCTATTGGTACCTCACGCTTATTTGGGTTTAATCTTCAGCAAAATTTTTCTTTTCCTTATTTTTCTAGAGATGTTGCAGAATTTTGGAGAAGATGGCATATATCTTTAAGTACATGGTTTAGAGACTATTTATATATTCCTTTAGGAGGAAATAGAGGTAGTACTTTAAAAAAAGTTAGAAACATATTTACAATTTTTATTATTAGTGGATTTTGGCATGGTGCAAATTGGACATTCATTACCTGGGGTTTTTTAAATGCTTGCTATTTTTTACCCTTTTTAATTACAAAAAAAAATAGAAATCATTTAAATATAGTCGCTCAAGATAATATGTTTCCATCTGTTAAAGAAGTATTTCAAATGTTATCAACTTTTATTTTAACGGTATTTGCCTGGATTTTTTTTAGATCAAAAAGTATTAAGGATGCTGTAAATTACATTAATGAGATATTTTCTATTTCTTTTTTTGAAATGCCTGATAATTTTGGAGGTATTGAGGCACTAAAGACTTTGATTTTGATTTGTTTATTTATGATGTTTGAATGGTTTGGTAGAAGAAATAAATATGGAATTGAAAAAATTGGATTAAAATGGAATTCTTTTATAAGGTATTCATTCTATTTCTCCTTAATTATTTTAATATTCATTTTTAGTCAAGATAATATGCAATTTATTTATTTTCAGTTTTAAGAGTTATGAAAAAATTCAAATTAAAAATAGCATGTTTCATTCTCCCTTTTGTTTTATCGTATTTAGGGTTTTTATTTTTTGGTTCAGAAGAAAAAGGAGATCTTTTAAGAATAGGGTACTTAATAGATAAAACTAAAAATTATAGAGAAAAATTCCAGAATGATTTTTCTAAAGAAATTTTATATACAGAGTTTTCAAATATAAATGGTAAAAGGAAATTCGATTTGTTTACCATAGGTGATTCTTTTTCCCAACAAAAAGGATACGGATATCAAAATTACTTGTCAGAAAAAAATATTAGTGTCTTACATTACAATAAGTCTTGTAATTCATTAAAAACTTTATATAGTTTTATAAAAGGAGATTTTTTTGAAAAACTACAAATTAAATATGTTTTAATACAATCAGCTGAAAGATATATTTTGAGTAGAAGTAATGATATCCAAATTAATAAAACATTGTTTTTTGATGACCTTATTGGAGGCAATAAAAACGGAGACATAGAAATTATAAAAAAAACATTAGACCTGCCCAAATTTTTTTCTCCGAGTATTGTGAAATTCCCATTAAACTTTTTATATCATTTTGATGATAATGCTTTTTTCTCTAAAGTTTATCGTGTAAAGACTAGTAAACAGTTATTTACTATAGGTAATAAAGAATTATTGTTTTCAGAGGAAGATTATAAAAATGCAATAGATACCAATAAAGATAAAATTGAAAATCTTAATAAAGAATTAAACTTATTGTCAAAAAAATTAAAACAAAAAGGGGTTAAATTAATTGTTTTACCAAGCCCGGATAAGTATGATATTTATTACAAATATTTTAAAAGTAAAGAGAAATATCCCGAACCTATATTCTTTGAATATTTATCAAAATATAAAAAAGAATATATTTTTATAAATTCCAAAAAAATACTTAATGAAATAATGGAAGAAAAAAAAGATTTGTATTTTTTTGATGATACACATTGGTCACCAATAGCGACAAAATTAATATCAAAAAAAATAAAAGAGATAATAATGAATGATAATCAATAACCTACTTTATTTCTTACTCTTGCTAAAACTTCATTCGCTACTTTTTTGGCTTTTTCAGCACCAATGGCTAATGCTTCATCTATCTCATTTCTATTTTCCATAAAATGATTGTATTTTGTTCTTACTTCAGCAAACTGTTCTATAATTAATTCATACAGTGCCTGTTTAGCATGACCATAACCGTAATTTCCGCCTAAATAATTAGCACGCATTTCTTCAATTTGTGAATCGCTTGCTAATAATTTATACAACGCAAAAACATTATCAGTATCAGGGTTTTTAGGCTCTTCTAATGGAGTACTATCGGTTTGAATACTCATTATTTGTTTACGTAGTTTTTTATCAGATAAGAAAATATTGATAATATTATCTCTTGATTTACTCATCTTTTCACCATCAATTCCAGGAACTAATTTAGTATGTTCTTGAACTTTTGCATCTGGCGGAATTAACACATAACCTACAAGATTATTCATTCTATTAGCAACATCTCGAGACATTTCTAGATGTTGTAACTGATCTTTTCCTACTGGAACAATATCAGCATCGTATAATAAAATATCTGCAGCCATTAACATTGGATACGAAAACAAACCAGCGTTTACATCTTGTAAACGATCAGCTTTATCTTTAAAACTATGTGCTAAGGTTAAACGTTGATATGGAAAAAAACAACTTAGATACCAACTTAATTCAGTGACTTCTGGAATATCACTTTGTCTATAAAACACAGTTTTGTTAATGTCAAGCCCACAAGCTAACCAAGTTGCAGCTGTACTGTAGGTGTTTTCTCGTAGTTCTTTTCCATCTTTAATTTGAGTTAAAGAATGCATGTCTGCAATAAACAAAAAAGATTGATTATCAGGATTATTAGATAGTTTTATAGCGGGTAAAATTGCGCCTAATAAATTACCTAAATGAGGTGTTCCAGTACTTTGTACTCCAGTTAAAATTCTTGACATTTTCTTTTTTAATTGTGTCTCTAAGGAAGCAAAAATACTGTTTTAGAAAAGAAAATCACAGTAAGATATTAATTTACTACATTCGCATTAGTGAGATTCTTAAAAATACCTTTATTATACATTTGGAGAGCTTGGTTCTACATCTTAATGTTTACTACAATAATTTTAATGTTGCCGTTTTTATTGATTTTAACATCTGATGAAAAGTATTACCCTACTTTTTGGAAAATGGTGCGAGCTTGGTCTTTTTTATTGATTTATGGAATGGGTTTTCGATTAAAAATTGATTGTGAACAAGAAATTAAGAGAGATCAAAGTTATATGTTTATTGCAAATCATGCTTCTTTGATTGATCCTTGGGTTATGATTGTTTTAAGTAAAAACCCTATTGTTTTTGTTGGAAAAAAAGAGCTGGTTAAGATTCCGATTTTTGGATTTTTTTACAGAAAGGTGGTTATTATGGTTGATAGAAGTTCTGAAAAAAGCAGAAAAAATGTATATGAAAGAGCTAAAAAAAGATTAAAAAACGGAACCAGTATAGCTATTTTTCCAGAAGGGTTAGTACCCACAGAAAATGTAGTTTTAGGAGATTTTAAAAATGGTGCTTTTAGTTTATCAATAGAACATCAAATACCAATAGTACCACAAATTTATTACGATTGTAAACGGCTATTTTCTTGGGATTTTAAAAAAGGAGGACTGGGAACTTTTAGAATAAAACAAACGAAGTTTATTGAAACTAAAGGGTTAACATCAGAAGATATTCCAACACTTAGAGAAGAGGCTTTTGACATTGTTTATAATGAATTGGTGAAAGATGAAAAATACATGAAGGATACAAATAGACCAGATAATGACAAAGAACACTATTCACCGTTATAGTAAAAAAGAAGAGTATTTTAATGTACTTACACACGCTTTTGGCTTAGGGTTAGGAATTCTTGCTTTCCCTTTTTTAGTATATAAGTCTTTTCAATTTGATGGTTTTTGGAAGCCTTTTAGTTTTATTGTTTACGGATTAAGCATTATAATTTTATATGCTGCATCAACTTTTTATCATGCTTCTAAAGAAGATAAAAAAAGGAGAAAACTTAATATTTTTGATCATGCAGCTATTTATGTTTTAATTGCTGGGACATATACTCCTTTTACTTTAATTATTTTAGAAGGTAGGTTAGGCTGGATACTATTTATTGCTACATGGATATTTGCATTTATAGGAATTATACTAAAGCTTTTTTTTACTGGACGATATGATAAACTTTCCACCGCTATGTACTTATTAATGGGTTGGCAAGTTATTTTTGCCATAAAACCTTTATTAGCTAACTTTTTTGAAGATGGCGTATTTTGGTTGTTTTTAGGAGGTATCTTCTATACAATAGGGGCAATTTTATATTCAATAAAGAAATTATCTTATAATCATGCCATTTTCCATGTGTTTGTTTTATTAGGAAGTCTCGCTCACTTTATTTCAATCTATTTTTATATATAAAATGAAATTAATGGATGTTAAGATTAATAAAACATCATTTTTAACACTGTTTTTTTTAATTTATAGGTATTAATTAACATTAAAATGATAATTAAATAAAAAGAGTAATTATTTTTTGAAATAGTTAATAAAAGTATTATATTTGCGGAGTCTAATTGCAGAAATGTGTTAGATATTTATAAATCTTATTTAGGGGGTAGGTTTATTAAATTTCCTCGAGCTTTTGTTCGAGGTTTTTTTATGCCCAAGATTTATAAGGTTTTTTACTTAAGTTTGAATTGTAATATTTAGATATCCCAGTAACTTCTTTTCCTAACCATTTAGGCGTTTTAAAATCATCATTTTCATTCTCGAGTTCAATTTCAGCAACTACTAATCCTATATTGTCACCAAGAAATTCATCAACTTCAAAAACATGTTTATTAGATTTTATATAATATCTATACTTCTCAATAATCCCTTTTTCGCATAACAAAAATAAATTTTCAGCATCAGAAACAGAAATTTCTTTTTCCCATTCAAAACGTGTTGTACCCTTCTTGTTTGACTTTCCTTTTATGGTTAGAAAAGCTTTTTTATCAATGATTCTAATTCTAACAACCCTGTTTTTATTTGAGTTTAAAAAACCTTGCTTTATATACCTACAATCATAACTTTCTTTTTTATAAGTAGTGTCTTTAACTAAAAATTTTCTTTCTATTTCTATGTCCATCTAAAGAGATTCTTAATTGTACTAATGTAGACGTTTTATCGTTATAAATAAATATATTTGAACTTTAGATTTTTGTAATGAAAAAAATTGTTTTCTTTTTATTTTTTATCACTTCATCAATACTGTTTTCACAAACTGATTATAGTGATTCTTGGGAAGATTTTTTTTCATACAACAATGTAAAAGATTTTGTAAAAACTAACGATGTTATTTATGCTCTAACAGATAATGCTGTTTTTTCATATACTATATCAACAGAAAAGATTGAAAAACTATCTTCTGTAAAAGGACTTTCTGGCAATGTTACATCAGCAATACATTACAATTCAACTTTTAAAAGATTAGTAATTGGTTATGAAAACGGATTAATTGAAGTTGTAGATGAAGACAATACAATTACCATTTCTGCAGATATTGTAAATTTTAACCAAGCTGGTGAAAAAAGTATCAATCATATTTCAGAATTTAATAATAAATTATACCTCTCGACACCTTTTGCAATTATCGAATATGATGTTGAAAAGTTAGAATTTGGCGATACTTTTTTTATAGGAAATAATTCTACGGAAATAGTCATTAATGAAACGACAATTGTTAATAATCAAATTTATGCAGCTACAGAAGTAGGTGTTTTTGTTGCAGATGTCACCAGTAATTCTTTGATTGATTTTAATAATTGGAATCAATTTTTTTCAGGACAAAGTTTTAAAAACATTACAAGTTTTAATAATCAAGTTTTTACTACTGTAAATTCAATTTTATATAAGATTGATAATGCAAGTCTTTCTCAAATTAGAGATTTTTCTGAAACAATTATTGGAATTAAAAGCTCTGAATCGAGTATTACAGTTGCTTTAAGTAAAATAGGATTCATATTTGATACGTCTTTAAATCAATTACTAGAACTAGATGCTACTTCAGAATTTGATTTTACGCTAAACAATGCTTTTTTTGATAATAATGAAATTTATTTGGGAACAAAGGAGTTTGGAATTTTAAAGTCAGATAGTGCAAGTCCATCAAATTATAAAGAGATTCATCCAGATGGTCCATTATCTAATGATGTATTTTCAATAACAGCAGGAGAGAATAATAAATTATGGGTGGTATATGGTGGTTTTAATAATATTTATGGGTCAATTTTTAAAAAACAAGGATATAGTAATTTTGATGGAGAGAAATGGATTAATATTCCTTATGACCCTAATTTTCCTGTTACAGATCTAACAAATCTGACAATTGATCCAGAAAATGAAAATAAAGTATATATAAGTTCTTTTGGTGTTACAGGAAATGTAAACTCAGTTTCTACCGGTGGTTTATGGGTTATTGAAGATTTTAAAACGAAAATTTTTTATAATCATTTAAATAGTACAATAGAGAGTATATCAGTAAGTCTTCCATCAATTAATATTAGAATAAATAATTCTGTTTTTGATAAGCAAGGTAATTTATGGATTACGAACCAAGAGGTTAGTAATAAATTGCAAAGATTATCTCCTTCTGGAGAATGGAAAGGATATGATTTAAGCTCTTTGGATTTAATTTTTGCTCCTGGCCTTAGTGATTTAATTATTGATTCTAACAATACTTTATGGATGGGCACTCGGAGAAATGGAGTTATGGTTTTTAATCCTAATGGTGAAAGAAAAAAAGGATTAACAACAACTTCTAATCAAGGAAGTCTACCAGATTTAAATGTAAAATCTTTAGCAGTAGATAGAAATAATAGAATTTGGATTGGTACACCTTCTGGTCTAGTTGTCTTTAGTAATGCTTCTGGTGTTTTTGATACTGATAATATTAATGCCGAACCTGTAATTATTTTAGATGATGGAATTGCAAAAAAATTACTAGGAGATCAATCTATTAATAGTATTCAGGTAGATGGAGCAGATAATAAATGGTTTGGTACGGACAACGCAGGTGTTTTATATACAAATTCAAACGGACAAACTACGCTAGCAAATTTTAGTACCGATAATTCGCCATTACCATCCAATAAAATTTTAAAAATTAGGGTAGATAATTCAACAGGTAAAGTATACTTCGCTACCGATAAAGGTATTGTTGCGTATAATAGTAATGTTGCGCCATATGCAGAAGAATTAACCGATGTGTATGCGTATCCAAATCCTGCATTAAAAAATCATCAAACAGTTACAATTGATGGTAGAAACGGAACTCATTTACCTAAAGGCACCAATGTGAAAATTATTGATGTTTCTGGTAATCTTGTTCATGAAACAAATGTTGTTGAAGGACAAGAATTACAAGGAGGAAAAGTAGTTTGGAATAAAACCAATCTTGCCGGACGCAAAGTAGCTTCTGGTGTATATATTGTTTTATTAACTAATGAAGATGCTTCAGAAACTAGAACAACTAAAATTGCAATTGTAAACTAATGGCAATTGTTTCTACAAAAGCTATCGTTTTAAGTTCATTAAAATATAGTGATTCTAGTTTAATTGTTAAATGTTACACAGAAAAAGAAGGGTTAAAATCATATTTAATTAGAGGTGTTTTAAAGGCAAAAAAAGGAAATATAAAAGCAGCGTATTTTCAACAATTAACACAACTTCAAATAATAGCAACTCATAAACCAACTTCAAATTTAAACACATTAAAAGAGGTTCATATTGTACATCCGTATAAAACAATTTATACAGATATTGTAAAACAGTCTGTTGTGTTGTTTTTATCAGAAGTTTTATCAAAAACAATACAAGAAGAAGAAGAAAACTTGCCATTATACTCTTTTTTAGAAACTGCATTTATTTGGTTAGATACACATGAGAAAATTTCAAACTTTCATTTACTTTTTTTATTGAATTTAACTAAGTTTTTAGGATTTTATCCAGATTTAATAGATAAAGAAAAACTTGGATTTAATTTGATGGAAGGAAGATTTACAGATGCAACTCATGAAAAATTAATAATTACAGGAAATAATTTAACACTGTTAAAAAAGTTGTTGGGCATAAATTTTGATGCAATAGAAAAAGTGTCTTTTTCTAAACATGAAAGACAACAAATTTTACAAATGATAATTAGATATTTTGAATTACATTTGGACGGATTTAAGAGCCCAAAATCATTAGATATTTTAAAAGTAGTTTTTAGTTAATGAAGAAAGTAATTTTTATACTTGTTTTACTAAGTAATCTTGTTGTTTTTGCACAAAAAATCAAAGTTTTAGACAAAGAAACAGGAAAAATCATTAAAAATGTGACTATTTTTAATGAACAACAAAATGCAACTACAATTTCAGATAATAGAGGTTTTGCAGATATTTCTGTATTTAAAAACGATGATATTTTATACTTCTCACACCTTTCTTATACTATTTTTGAGATAAAAAAAGAAGAAATACCAAGTAATGTTATAGTTTATTTAACTAGAGAATCTGAACAATTAGACGAAGTAGTATTATCAGTTTTTAAAAACAAAGCAAAGGCGAATCGAATTGCAGAGCAAGTTGCAGTGTTATCATCAAAAGATATTCAAAAAATATCACCACAAACTTCAGCAGATTTGTTAGCAGCAATTCCTGGAATAAAAGTTCAGAAGTCGCAATTTGGTGGTGGAAGTCCTGTATTGAGAGGAATGGAATCTAACCGTGTTTTACTGGTAGTTGATGGAGTTAGAATGAATAACGCAATTTATAGAAAAGGACATTTACAAAACTCAATAACTGTAAGTCCAAATCAATTAGATCGAACTGAAGTTGTTTTTGGACCTTCATCGGTTATCTATGGTTCAGATGCATTAGGAGGTGTAATTCATTATTATACAAAAACACCAAAGTTGTCAGAAAAAAAAGAGGTAAAAAGCGGGTTTTTCTCTAGATTTTCAACGGTTAATCAAGAAGTAACTTCGAACTTTTCTGCTGAATTAAGATTTAAAAACTGGGGATCTTTTACGAGTATTTCCTACAGTAATTTTGGAGACTTAAAAATGGGTAAAAATCGTTCTCACGGATTTGAAAATTGGGGAAAAGTAGGATCGTATTCAGAAAACAGATCTGATAATTACCAAGCAAGTCCAACGATAAATTCTGATGTTAATTTACAAATAAATACGGGCTATACACAAACAGATATTTTACAAAAACTATTTATTCCTTTATCAAAAAAGACCGATTTAAAAATAAACATGCAATATTCTGAATCTTCAGATATTCCAAGATTTGATAGGTTAACAGAAATTTCTAATGGAACATTAAAGTTTGCAGAATGGCATTATGGCCCACAGAGTAGATTCTTAATTGCACCTCAATTAGAGATTCATCCAGAAAAAAAATGGATCGAAAAAGGAACGATTACTTTTGCATATCAGAATATTAAAGAAAGTAGAATTCAACGTAAATTTTCTAGTTTAGACAGGTCTAATAGAACTGAAAAAGTTAATGTTTTTAGTTTAAACGGAGATTTCTCAGTTCCACTAACTACTAATAAGAAACGAAACATGGGATATGGTTTTGAGTTCGCATATAATGACGTAAATTCTATTTCTAAAGGTGAAACGTTATCAATTTCTGGAAATGAAATCACTGGTTTTTCAAATACATTTAAAGTACAATCTCGATATCCAGATGGAGGAAGTAACTATATAAGTTCTGCAGTTTATGTTGATTATAGGCAGGATATTAGTGATAAATCTACGTTAAATTCTGGGGTAAGATTTACCAATACACAATTAAACGCAACTTGGATAGATCAAACTTTTATAACATTGCCAGAAACAGATATTAGCTTAAATAATTCTGCAGTTACTGCTACTTTAGGTTATGTTCTTAAACCTAATAAAAGTTGGCAATTAAATAGTGTTTTATCATCAGGTTTCCGTTCACCAAACATAGACGATGTTGGTAGGGTTAGAGAAAAAGCAGGTAATGTAACAGTGCCAAATATTACTTTAAAACCTGAGTTTGCTTACAATGCAGAAATTGGGATTCAGAAATATTTTAATAATAAAAGATTTAGAATTGGTGGAAATGTATATTATACATTACTCGATAATTATATTATTAGAGACCAACTAGGGTATCAAGTTAATTTTGATGGAGAACTTGGAAGCGCAGTTGCTAATCAGAATAAAAAAACAGCGTATATAACAGGATTTACCGCTAGTTATTTAGGTAGAATTTCTGAACAATGGAATACTTCTGGGTTTATTACCTATACAAAAGGGAAAACAAATGATACCAATGAACCAATGTCTTCTATTCCACCATTATTTGGAAATTTTGAACTGAATTTTACTGCTAGTAAATTTGAAGCAGGTGCAAATCTCCGATTTAATAGTAGGAAAAAAATAACAGATTTTAATTTTACGGAAGGGATTGATAATCATGATTTAACACCAGTTATTAATGCAAATGCAACCAGTGATGTTGATAAATATTATGGTTCACCAAGTTGGGTTACCTTAGGGGTAAATGGAAAATATACAGTAAATAATAATTGGACTATCCAAGGAATGATTACCAATATACTTGATGAGCATTACAGAGAATTTGCTTCTGGTCTTTCTGCTCCAGGACGTAATTTTTCAGTTGCTTTAACGGCTAGTTTTTAATCTATTTCCTCTTCCCTTCTTCATTAAATGTATTAGAAATTCCTTTTTCGGTTTTTATGATACACACTAATATTGTTAGCAACACTAAAACCATGGGTTGCCATGTAATTTCTTTGGTAGCCAAATAAGCAAAAAGGATTCCAGCAAGAAAAGAAACACCTGCATAAACCATAAACGTTTTATTAAATAATGTATTTGCAAAATTCCAAATATCTTCATTTAACATAGATCGATGTGTTCTATAGCCGTATAAATTGTTTATTTTTTTAGGAGGAAAAATGTAGAAAATAATACTCAGTAAGAATAAGATACCGTTAGTATTTAATACGTATATATATGGATTCATAGATTAATTTTTTTGTGGTCTCATTAATCCTTCTTGTGTAAAAGAAGCAACCAATGTACCTTTTCTTGTAAATATATTTCCTGTAACAAAACCTCTAGCTCCAAATGTATTAGGAGATTCTGCCGAAAAAAGCATCCAATCATCAAAATCAAAATCTCTAAAAAACCACATCGAATGATCTAAACTTGCAGTTTGTGTATTTCTAAAGCTATATTCACTCGCATTAGGGTTAAATGCTGCGTTTAAAACATTATAATCTGAAAGATAGGTTAGAATTTGTTGTTTCATTCTCGTTTCAATATCCGTATGATTATCTCCTTTTAACTTAAACCAAACCTGTTCGTTAGCAGGTAAATTTTCTGGATCCATTGGATTAGGAACTCTTACAGGCTTAAAATCTACAGGACGATCAATACTAAGGAAATATTTAAGTGGCTTTGGTAAAAAATCTCCAAATTGATCTACCATATCTTCCCAACTTAATAATTCTTCGGGTTGTTTAATGTCTTTAGGAAATTCTTTTTGATGCTCAAACCCTTCCTCTTTTTTATGAAAAGAAGCTGCTAAAATAAAAATGACTTTATCTTTTTGAATGGCAGTAACTCTTCTAGTAGAAAAACTTCCGCCTGTTCTCATTTCATCAACTTTAAAACGAATTGGAATTGTTAAATCTCCAGCTTCTAAAAAATAGGAGTGAAAAGAATGTAAAATTCTTGTTGTTGAAACTGTTCTATATGCCGCATTTATTGCTTGTGCAGCAACTTGACCACCAAAAACATGAGGGCTACCGATTGTAAAACTGTCTCCACTAAAATTATTTTTATCAAGTTCTTTTAGTGTTAAAAGGGTAATTAAATCAGTACTATTTTTCATTAAATGTATTTTTAAATGGAAATTTTTGATGAAAAGCTGTAGGTTCTATTTTTTGTAAAAATAGCTTTAAAATTCGATTGGTTAACGATTGTTTGTGTCTTAAATAAATTGTTAAATCTTGAGGAATGGCACCCACTGAACTTTTTATTTCACTGGCAGTTCTTCCAAAATTAATGCATGCTATCTTATGCTTAATTGCCATTTCTATATAATCGTACAGCATTCTTTGATAAATAGCATATTCTTTATTTAGTGAATAATCTATACCAACAAAATGAGCATCCAAAGATGTTTGATTAATTAAACCTGATAAAAATCCGACTATTTTATCGTCAATACTATAAGTTTTAATGATGTATTTATCGCCTAATTTATCTTTTAACGTTTTATACGTTTCCAGATTAAAATCGCCTAAATTAAATTCAGCTTTAGAAGAAACCGTTTTGTATAATTCTGTCATTTTTGGGAGAAAATCGTCAATATTTTCTTTCGTAACATCATTAATAACGATATCAGCACTTTGTTTAAAGGCTTTTCTAGCTTTTACTCTAAACTTGGTTTTCATGGCGGCTAAATAATCGTCAAAATTGTTCCATTTTTCGTCTAAATACAACACCATATTCGGATCTACATGAAAAGAATAATAGCTATAATCATGTAATTCATCAGTAATAAATAGAGATTCTTTAATAAAGTCTTTTAGCATATATGCGCTAATTTCTTTAGAAAGTGTTTTGTTAGCGTTTACAAAATGCTGAATAGCTTTTGCTAATTCTTTTATGATGATTTTTTTATCCTGATCTTCTTTGATGAAGATTCCATGTTCACCGCTCACAAAAGTATTTCCACAGTTTAAAATTTTAAAAGGTTTTTTGTGAGGAATGACACCTAATTTTCTACCAATATTTTTTACTTTTCTAACTAGTAATTCTAAATCATTTCTAATTCCGTCTAGATAAAAATCGATAATTTGTATAGAAGCAAATGCAATTGGGTTTTGAGTTTCATCAACCAAAACGATGTAAGAAAAACTAATTTGTGGATTGTGTTTTTCTATAGATGATAAATATTTTGGGCTAAAATAAAGGTTGTTTGTACAATTTAATGCCTCCCAAATTGAATCTGGAATATCATTTACTGTATTAAAATACAGTGCATTATTTGTATTAGTACAACAATTCAACATTAATTTATAAAATGATTTAAATCTTCTGGTCCTTCTAAGACAGTTCTAATAATTTGTAAAGTTCCGTTTTCTTTAGTTGTCATATGCCATTTTATCAATGCAATTTGATTGTTTTCTATTTCTAAACCTGTAATTGCTCTTGGATGAACACAACTTCCGTCATTAAAAAAAGGAATTTCCGTTGCGTCTGGAAACCTTGGTCTGTGTGTATGACCAATTACAACCATTTGATTATTATTTGCTTTAATCCAATCTTCAATTCTTTTTTCAACTTTTATCAACCCTTTAAAGTTTTGTGCTGGACTTGTTGGGTCGGATATGCCAAGTATTTGTAGTGGTTTCCATAAAACCCTTACAAGAAACCTGCTTAATTTCCAAAATGTATAATTAAACCAATCTGCTTGATGCCCATGTAATAAAAAGATTGATTTTTTTGTTTCTTGATTTTCTAGTAAGATTGCTTCAGAAAAAGAGGCATTAATTAGTAGTTCTTTATCAGTTTCTGAAACTTCATCATAATAATAATGTAAGTTTTTTTTAATGTATTTAGGATCTTTATAATCCATATCATGATTCCCCCAAATAAAATGTAATCGGTTATCATCATGAAATTTTTTAAGCAACAAATAGATATATTTATTTGCTCTAAAAATGTTTTTGAAGTCAGAATTTTCCCACAATTCATCACCATCACCCAACTCTATATAGGTAAAACCTTCATCGAAATAATGATTAAAGGCATATTTGTAAACATTTCTGTTTCTTGCAAAATCATCTGCAAAACTATTATCACCTCTATGACAATCACTAAATAAAATATATTTAGAATCTTTGTTTAAAGGCAGTTTCTTTGCTTCTTTAAACGCTTTAGAAATTCTACTGTTTGAAGACATTTTATCTTTTTAAGATCTGCCTATAAAGATGCATAAAAAAACCGAGTTTTAAAACTCGGTTTTTTATAATAAAAGTAATTAATTAAATTTTTATTGTGGTGGTGTACCATTCAAGCAATCTAATCCTTCACATAAAGTTCCATCGTCTTTTTTGTAAATGTTTGCTATAACAACATCTCCATGAGCTAGGTGAGCTTCAAGTGCATTTTTAGAAACTTCAATAATTTTTCCTTTATGATTAATTCTATGTTTAAAAAGTTCACATTGAGAAAACAATGTCATCATAAAAACTGATGCTGCTAAAATTGATAATTTTTTCTTCATTATGTAGTATATTTAAATTAGTTAGCCAGCAAGTTAGCTATTAATTCCTGAAAATATACTAGAAATCAAATAATTAGGTATTTATACCTGTTTTAAATTACTTAAAAGCATTTAAACCTGTAACATCTAAACCTGTGATTAACAGATGAATATCATGTGTTCCTTCATAGGTAATTACGGATTCTAAATTCATAGAATGTCTCATTATTGAATATTCTCCAGAAATACCCATTCCACCTAACATTTGTCTTGCTTCTCTAGCAATTTTAATTGCCATTTCTACATTATTACGTTTTGCCATAGAAATTTGTGCAGATGTAGCTTTGCCTTCATTTCTTAGGTTCCCTAAACGCCAAGCTAATAATTGTGCTTTGGTGATTTCAGTAATCATTTCAGCTAACTTTTTTTGTTGTAATTGAAATTGACCAATTGGTTTGCCAAATTGCTCACGTTCTTTACAATATCTTAAAGCTGTGTCATAACAATCCATAGCTGCGCCAATAGCTCCCCAAGCAATTCCAAATCGTGCAGAATCTAAACATCCTAATGGGGCTCCAAGTCCAGATTTATTTGGTAATAAATTTTCTTTTGGAACTTTTACGTTATCAAAAATTAATTCACCAGTTGAAGAAGCGCGAAGTGACCATTTATTATGCGTTTCGGGTGTAGAAAAACCTTCCATTCCACGCTCAACAATTAATCCATGAATTCTACCTTCTTCGTTTTTCGCCCAAACAACTGCAACTTGTGCAAAAGGCGCATTAGAAATCCACATTTTTGCTCCATTTAAAAGATAATGATCTCCCATATCTTTAAATTTAGTTTCCATTCCACTTGGATTAGATCCATGGTTAGGTTCTGTTAATCCAAAACATCCCATCCACTCTCCAGAAGCTAATTTTGGTAAGTATTTTTTACGTTGTTCTTCATTTCCATATTTAAAAATCGGATACATTACTAAAGATGATTGAACTGATGCTGTAGAACGAACTCCAGAATCTCCACGTTCAATTTCTTGCATAATTAATCCGTAAGAAATTTGATCTAAACCTGCGCCACCATATTCTTCAGGAATATAAGGCCCGAATGCTCCAATCTCTGCTAAACCATTAATTATTTGTGTTGGAAATTCTGCTTTTTGAGCATATTCTTCAATAATTGGAGAAACATCTCGTTTTACCCAATCTCTTGCCGCTTCACGAACTAATTTGTGTTCTTCAGTTAGTAAATCATCTAAATTATAATAATCTGGTGCTTGAAATAAGTCCGGTTTCATATAGTTTATCTATTAAAATTGATATTTTTAAAATGTATAATATTTAACAAAAATATGTATTGTTGTTTAATTTTATACTTTTTTAAGTAAAAAAGATATTATTATTTTAAATGTACATAATTTTTGAAGTTCATCATAAGAAACAATTAAAAAGTTATGGATTTCATTTAAGTTTGTAAAGATGAAGTTTACCTTAGGAAAACAGGAACGATTAAAAAGTAGAAAACTAATAGAAAAGTTATATATAGAAGGGAATTCTATAAAAACTTTTCCTTTTAGAATGGTTTTTTTACAGGTAAAACATACTTCAGATTTTCCAGTTCAAGCAGGTTTTTCTGTTCCAAAAAGGAACTTTAAAAATGCTGTAGATAGAAATCGATTAAAAAGGTTGATGCGAGAAGTGTATCGTTTACAAAAAGAAATTGTCTATACTAACGCCGATATTCCCTATATTTTTATGATTTCGTATATTGGGAAAGAAGAATTTCCATACACAGAACTATATACAAAGATGGAAAAATTGTTAAACAAGTTTGTGTTGGAACTAAAAAAGAACAGATGATGAAAAATAAATATTTAAAAGTAACCTTGGTTTTTGTAATTGCAATTGCTTCGTATTCTTTTCAGGATAAGTTTTTTGAAGTAGCAAAACATATAGAAATTTATAATACCCTTTTTAAAGAGTTAAATAAATATTATTATAACGAAATAAGTCCAGCAGAATTTACAAATAAAGCGATAAAAAACACATTACAAAATCTAGATCCATATACAAATTACTATAATGCACAAGATGTAGAAGACGCTAGAATTAGACGTGAAGGTGAATATGGTGGAATTGGTGTTTCGGTTTTTTACAGCAAACAAGGAATTACAATTTCAGAAATTTACAAAGAGTATCCTGCAGATAAAGCTGGGTTAAAAGTTGGTGATTTAATTACAGAAGTAAATGGTCAATCATTAAAAGGGTTGGAAAGAGATCAATTATCGATGCAATTAAAAGGGAACCCAAAAAAACCACTTAATTTAAAAGTAAATCGACTTGGAAAAACTGTAGATTTTAATTTAGCGTTAGATAAGATAACTGTAAATCCAGTTCCATTTTTTGATATGATAAATGAGGATACAGGATATATTGTACTCACTCGTTTTAACGCAAAAGCTTCTAAAGAAGTTAAAAAAGCTTTTAAATCCCTTAAGGATAAAGGCATGAAAAAGTTAGTGTTTGATTTACGGTCTAACCCTGGAGGATCTTTATTTGAATCAATTAACATCTCAAATTTCTTTTTACCTAAAGGCAGTTTAATTGTTACTACTAAAGGGAAGATTAAAAAAATGACGAAGACCTATAAAGGAAATAAAGAACCGTTAGATTTAGAAATTCCGATTGTAGTTTTAATAAATGGACGTTCTGCATCTGCTTCAGAAATTGTTTCAGGATCGTTGCAAGATTACGATAGAGCGGTTGTTTTAGGAGAGCGATCTTTTGGAAAAGGATTGGTACAACGTTATTTTCCATTAACTTATGGAACGCAGGCAAAAATCACAATTTCTAAATACTATACGCCTAGTGGAAGATGTATTCAAGAATTAGATTATGCTAATAGAGATAGTAAAACAAATAAAGTCCCTAAGTTTTCAGATGGTATTGTAAATAGTTTTACTACAACAAATGGCAGAAAAGTTTTTGATGGTGGTGGTGTTATGCCTGACGTTAAAATAAATCGAACACAACAAAATGACAATACAAAAGGTTTATTAAGATCGAGGGCGATTTTTAATTTTGCGACAAATTATGTAGCAAAAAACTCAAGTATTAATATTGAGAATTTTAAAATGTCAAATTCTGATTTTCAAGATTTTCAAGAATATTTAAAAAAGACTGATACAGCATTTACAATTAAACAAGAACGATTGTTTAAGAAAGCTTTTTTAGCCACGGATAAAAATCAAAAAATAACAAGAGAGTATCAGCAAATCATTTCAAAAATTAAAGAAGAAAAGGTTGTTAGTGTGACTGAAAATAAAGATGTTATTGTTGAGAGAATTGAAGATGAAGTTTTAAAAAGATTTTTTTATAAGAAAGGTGTGTATCAATATCATTTAAAAAATGATAAAACGATAAAACAAGCATCAGAATTATTATCAAATTCGAAAAAATACCGCCAAATTTTAGAGAAAAAGTAGTTATATAAATTACTATCTTTGCAGATTAATTGTATATGGCAAACACTAAGCAAAAAGAAAGAACTAGGGCACAAGAATCTACCAATGCAATTGAGCGTTTGTATATTACTATGCGCCATTTGTTTACGCGTGGGTTTTATAAACCTATGGGAATTTCTGGTGAAACACTTAGGAAATCTTTATTGCTTTTACGTCCAGAAATTTATGGTTCAATCGCAGAAGAACGAGTTGAGTTAAATGGCTTGGTTTATGTAATTGAACGTTTACCAGAAGGAATTGAAGAGTGTCAGTTTATTAATCTTACTACGGATGAAGGATATTCTGATTCACATTTTAAGCCTATTATTCCACCAAAAAGAAGAAGAAACTGTTATCGAATAGATAAAGATCAAATGAATATCGAAATTACCAGAGGTAGATCTGAGATTTATGATATTCTAACACATCTAACGTTTCTTTTTATTGAATCTCATAAAATTAAAGATAAAGTAATTTTAAACTACGGAAAGTCTTTCACTAGAGAATGGAAGAATTTAGAATCTATCGTTTTAAATAATAAAAAATTATCTAACGATGAGCGTGAAATTACGATTGTTCATCTTAGTAATATTTTAGGGAGAACGTATGAAGAGGTTGTAGATATTCATGCTACTTTCTCTACGGATGAAAATCCAGATAGATTTTTTCAGTTAATTTATTGGTTAGGAAAACTTGCAATAAATGAATCATCAAACAATAAAAAAAGATTAGTAACTTTTAGTTCTGTTTTAGTTGATGAAATCGGACATCATATTTATGGTGAAATTTGGGCAAATAACATTAAAAAAACACTTTTAGATCATCAACTTTTAGAAAGACCAATTCATATTATTAGCGCAAATATGCATAGTGTATTAAATTCAATTTATGCACAAAATGCCTTGCCAACCGAAGCTAAAACACACTTAGATTTTGCTTTATATGAATTATTAAGCGATAATGATAGTAAACCTTTACAGAAAAAAGTAAAGAATTATGCTTCTAAAAATGGGTTGATTTACATTAGAGATGAGTCGGGTACAAATATAAATGTACAAATTATTGATTCAAGTAAAATAAAATGGGATAATACTCCGTTTAAGAAAGAACATTCAAAAGGAAAAGACCCAGTAATAATTGTTATGGATTATGCTTTTGGTGAACAAGCTTATGAAACAATGGATGAATTATTAAAGCCTTACGAAAATAACGGAAAGAAAATTCATTTAGATGTTGCATCAGTTTCTATAATGGGTAAAGCAGGTATTTTAGAAGGAGGGAAAGGAGATATTATGATTCCTACTGCACATATTTTTGAAGGAACAGCAGATAATTATCCATTTAAAAACGAATTGAAAAAAGAGGATTTACAAGATTTTGGAGTTGGTGTTTTTGATGGTACAATGGTTTCTGTTTTAGGAACTTCGTTACAGAATAAAGACGTTCTAAAGTTTTTTCATGATTCTACTTGGAATGTAATTGGTTTGGAAATGGAGGGAGCACATTATCAAAAAGCGATTCAGTCAGCATCAAAAATTAGAGGAAACATTTCTGAAAATGTAAAAGTGCGTTATGCATATTATGCTTCTGATAATCCGTTGGAAACTGGTGCAACATTAGCTTCAGGAGGGCTAGGTATGACTGGTGTGATACCAACTTATGCAATAACACAAAAAATATTAGAACAAATTTTTTAAAAAAGATACAACCAAAATAACTATGTCAACACAACCAAACAAAACCGAAGAAGAAGTAGAATTAGGTTCTTTATTTATTATTATTGGAAAAGGGTTTTCAAAATTTTTCAATTTTATTGGAAGCATTTTTAAAGGGATATTTCATTTTTTCATTCAAATACTTTTATTTTTTAAAGAACACATAATAAAATTTGTAATAGCAATTACTTTAGGAGCTATAGTTGGTTTTATTATAAGTAAAGACGATGTAGAAAAATTTGAATCTAAATTAATAGTTCAGCCAAACTTTAATAGTGTAAAACAATTATATAGCAATATAGAATATTATAACCAATTGATACTTCATAAAGATTCTATTACTTTAAGTAATAAATTTAATTTACCTTTTAATAAAGTTGCTTCTTTAAAAGGATTTTCTGTAAAACCAATTATTAATTCTAAAGATGTAATTGAAGCTTATGATGAAATAGTACAACAGATAGATACATTTTCTATTAAAAAATACACTTTTTTAGATTTTACAAAATCTTTTACAAAATTTGATTACAAGTTATTTGAAGTCATTGTTAAATCTACGAATAGTCAAATTTTCACAAAATTAACTGATGTAATAATTAATGATGTTTCAGAAAATGAATTTTTAAAACTTTTAAAAAATGCCTCAGAAAAAAATTATAAACGAATCGACTCAATATTCTTAAGTAATTTAGCTAGAGTAAATAATTTAAGTGAAGCATATCAAAAAGCATTAATAGATGATGCTAAAATTATTTCTCAAGGAAATTCTTTATCAACTGCAAGTAGAGATGGAAAGATTAGAGAAATAGAATTGTTTAATGTTAGTAAAAGATTTGTAGATTTTTTAACAGAAAATAATGAAGAGTTTGCAAACAACTCTAAAATAATAAATGTAGTCTCTAATTTTCAATCTGTAGGAAAAATATCAGGCGGTATTTTTAGTAACGCAATTTTAAAGTACGGTTTTGTTGCATTTATATTAATGTTTGTTTTTTTACTTCTAAAAAAATTGAATAAGTATTTAAATGAATATAAAAAATAGGAATGAAAACTATTCTTATAACAGGAGGAGCAGGATTTATTGGTTCAAATTTTATTCCTTATTTTCTAGAAGAAAATAAAGGAGTTCAAATTGTTAATTTAGATCTACTAACCTATGCTGGAGATCTTACTAATCTTATTGAAGTTTTAAATAATGAAAGATACAATTTTGTTAAAGGAGATATTTGTAATAGAGAATTGGTTACAGACTTATTTAAAAAATATGATTTTAATGGAGTAATTCATTTTGCAGCAGAATCACATGTTGATAATTCAATTAAAAGTCCAGATTTATTTATTAAAACAAATGTATTTGGAACTTTTAACCTAATAGACGTCGCAAAAAATTATTGGATGGATGCTCCTAATCAATATAAAACAGAATATAAAAATTGTAGATTTCATCATATTTCTACAGATGAAGTTTATGGTTCATTGGGTAAACAAGGTTTATTCACAGAAAAAACATCATATGCACCTAATAGTCCATATAGTGCCTCAAAAGCTTCTTCAGATTTTTTAGTAAGAAGTTATTATCACACCTATGGAATGAATGTTGTTACCACTAATTGTTCAAATAATTATGGGCCAAAACAGCATAATGAAAAATTAATCCCAACTATAATAAAAAAAGCTATTAAAGGCGAGTGTATTCCAATTTACGGAGATGGAAAAAATATTAGAGATTGGTTGTATGTTTTAGATCATTGTAAAGGTATAGAATTGGTTTATAGAAAAGGAAAATCTGGTAATACTTATAATATTGGTGGTAAAAATGAACGAAATAATTTATATATAGCAAATACTATTTGTGAAATATTAGATAAAGTTTATCCTCAAAAAGTTTCTTATAAAAATCAAATTAACTTTGTTTCTGACCGACCTGGACATGATTTTAGATACGCAATTGATGCTGCTAAAATTGAAAATGAATTAGGATGGAATGCCGTAGAAAATTTTGAAACTGGAATTTTAAAAACGATTCAATGGTATTTAAAAAAATATAAAAAACCATGAAAGGAATTGTTTTAGCTGGAGGTACTGGGACTAGGTTATATCCAATAACATTGGCAGTGAGTAAACAATTAATGCCTGTTTATAATAAGCCTATGATTTATTACCCTATTTCTACTTTAATATCGGCTGGGATTAATGAAATTTTAATTATTTCTACCTCAGAAGATTTACCATTATTTAAAAGGTTATTAGGAAATGGGGATCAAATTGGTTGTAAATTTGAGTATATAGTTCAAGAAAACCCTAAAGGATTAGCTGAAGCTTTTATTATTGGAGAAGCTTTTATCGGAAAAGACAAAGTTGCCTTAATTTTGGGAGACAATATTTTTTATGGTACTGGTTTGTCAGATTTGTTAAAAGCAAATAACGATCCAGAAGGCGGAATTGTATACGCCTATCATGTTAATGATCCTGAAAGATATGGAGTGATTGAATTTGATGAAAAAGGAAAAGCAATGTCAATAGAAGAAAAACCAATAATACCGAAATCGAATTATGCCGTGCCTGGAATTTATTTTTATGATAATTCTGTAATTGATATAGCTAAAAATATCTTACCAAGTAATAGAGGTGAATTAGAAATTACAGATATAAATAAAGTATACTTAGAACAAGAAAGATTATCTGTTAGAATATTAGATAGAGGAACTGCTTGGTTAGACACTGGTACATTTAAATCTTTAATGCAAGCAAGTCAGTTTGTTGAAGTTATTGAAGAAAGACAGGGATTAAAAGTTGGTTCAGTCGAAGAAGCTGCTTATAGGTCAGGGTTTATTTCAAAATTGGAATTGCAAAAAATAGCTAAAAAACTTTTAAAGAGCGGATATGGTAATCAACTATTGAATATGTAGATTAAAATGAAAGTAAAAGAAACATATTTAAATAGTTGTTTTGTAATTGAACCGAAATTATTTTTTGATACAAGAGGATATTTTTATGAGAGTTTTAATAAATTGAATTTTGAAGAGTTGTTAGGAATAAATGTTAAATTTGTTCAAGATAATGAAGCATTTTCTAATAAAGGGGTTCTTAGAGGATTACATTTTCAAACAGGGAAATATGCTCAAGCAAAATTAGTAAGAGTAATTAAAGGTAAAGTTTTAGATGTAGTGGTGGATTTAAGAAAAAACTCTAAAACCTTTGCAAAAACATTTTCATGTATTTTATCTGAAGAAAATAAAAAGCAACTTTTTATACCAAAGGGATTTGCTCATGGCTATTTAGTTCTAGAAGATAATACAATTTTTTCTTATAAATGTGACTGTTATTATAACAAAGATTTTGAGAGTGGTATTAGATACAATGATAAACAACTAAATATTAATTGGATATTAAAAGAAGAAGAAATAATTATATCAAATAAAGATAAAAAATTATTAAATTTTGATGAATATATAAAAATAGAAGATGCTAAACTTAAACAATAAATCAGTTTTAATTACTGGAGGTACTGGTTCATTTGGAAAAATGTTCACTCGATTAATTTTAAAAAATCATCCAACAATTAAAAAGTTGGTGATTTTATCACGAGATGAACAAAAGCATTTTCAAATGGCACAAGAGTTTTCAGAATCAGAATATCCTCAAATACGCTATTTTATTGGTGATGTTAGAGATCCTAAAAGGTTAGAAATTGCTTTTGAAGATATAGATATTGTAATTCATGCTGCAGCAATGAAACATGTTCATTTAGCTGAATATAATCCAATGGAGTGTGTAAAGACAAATATTAATGGAGCTGAAAATGTAATTACTGCGGCATTAAAATGTGGTGTTAATAATGTTGTTGCATTATCAACAGATAAAGCAGCCGCGCCAATAAATCTATACGGAGCTACTAAATTAGCTTCCGATAAGCTATTTATTGCAGCTAATAATATTAAAGGCAAAAGAGATATTAAATTTTCTGTAGTTAGATACGGTAATGTTATGGGTTCTAATGGATCAGTAATGCCTTTTTTCCTTAATAAAAGAAAAAAAGGAGATCCTTTTTTACCAATTACAGACCCTGATATGACACGTTTCAACATATCTTTAGAAGATGGATGTGAAATGGTTTTTTATGCTATCGAAAAAGCTTGGGGAGGTGAAGTTTTTGTTCCAAAAATACCTTCCTATAAAGTTATAGATGTAGCTACAGCTATTGCTCCAGAATTAGAACAAAAAGTAATTGGAATTAGACCAGGAGAAAAACTTCATGAAGAAATGATTACTTCTTCTGATTCTTATAATACTGTAGATTTGGGAAGGTATTATGCTATTTTACCACAAAAATCACCATATACAACTTATACTAAAGAAGATTATAAAGAAGCTTTTAATGCTAAAGATGTTACAGAAGGATTTTCGTATGATTCTGGAACAAATTCTGATTGGGAATCCATTGAGAATTTAAGAGAATTAGTAAAGAAACATGTAGATTCTAAATTTACTATCTAATGAAAATACCCTATGGAAGACAGCACATTGATCAAAAAGATATTGATACAGTATTAGAGACTTTACAAGCAGATTTTTTAACTCAAGGCCCAAAAGTTAAAGAGTTTGAAGAAAAATTTGCATCTTATATAGGAACAGAATATGCAGTTGCAGTTAATAATGCAACAGCAGGATTACATTTGTCTGTTTTAGCTCTCGGTTTAAAAAAAGGAGAGCGAGTTATAACTACACCAATAACTTTTGCGGCATCTGCTAACTGTGTTCGTTATGCTGGAGGAGAAGTTTGGTTTGCAGATGTAGATCCTAACACATATTTACTTTCTATTAATAGTGTAAAAAAATTAATTGAGAGTAAACCTAAAGGCTTTTTTAAAGGAATTATTCCTGTAGATTTTGCAGGATTGCCTGTAAATTTAGAAAATTTCAGAGAACTTGCAAAAAAACATGATTTATGGATAATTGAAGATGCGTGCCATGCTCCAGGGGGTTATTTCGTTGATTCAAAAGATAGAAAACAGCAATGTGGAAATGGTAAATATGCAGATGTTGGAATTTTTTCATTTCACCCTGTAAAGCATATTGCTTGTGGTGAAGGTGGAATGATTACTACAAATTCAAAGGATATATATAATAAATTATCTCTTTTAAGAACTCATGGTATTTCTAGAGAGAATATGAGTGAAAATCATGGAGGATGGTTTTATGAAATGCAAGAATTAGGTTTTAATTATAGATTAACTGATTTTCAATCAGCACTCGGAATAACACAACTAGCAAAGAATGATGATGGAGTTCATAGAAGAAATGAGATCGCAAATAAATATAAAAAAGAATTTAAAAATAGAATAAAGTATCAAAGTTTACCAGAGCGTAGTTTTAATGCGCATCATTTATTTGTTATTGAAGTAGAAGAGAGAAAAGGTTTATATGATTTTTTAAGAGCTCATAGTATTTTTGCTCAAATACATTACATACCAGTTCATAAACTACCTTATTATCAAAGTATTGGTTATGGAGATGCAAGCTTGGAAAATGCTGAAAATTATTATTCGAAATGTATTAGTTTACCTATGTTTCCTACATTAACAGTTACTGAGCAAAATTTTGTTATTGAAAAAGTTTTAGAATTTGTTAATTAAATTTTTATCTTTTGATTGAAAATAAATTAATACTAGGTACAGTCCAATTTGGTTTAAATTATGGAATCAATAACCAAGGAGGCAAACCGTCAAGCAAAAGGGTAAAAGAAATATTAGATACTGCATTTGAGAATAAAATCAAAATATTAGACACCGCAGAAGCCTATGGTGATTCGCAAAAAGTAATTGGAGAATATCATCGAAAATCTAAGAATGCATTTCAAATAATTACTAAATTTAGTGCTTCCGTTAAATTTTTACCTTCTAATATTAGAGAAAGAGTTTTAAAAAACTTAGAAATATTACAAATCGATAGTCTTTATTGTTATATGTTTCACTCTTTTTCTGATTTTAAAACTTATTTTGCAAAATATAGAAAAGAATTATTGGTTTTAAAAAAAGAAAAAATAATCAGAAAAATAGGAGTGTCTATTTATTCTAACAATGAATTAGAAGAAGTGCTTAAATTTAATGAAGTTGAAGTAATTCAATTACCATTTAACTTATTAGATAATAAATCAAAGAGAGGTGAGATAATCTCTAAAGCAAAAAAAAAGGAAATTGAAATACATACTAGATCTGTTTTTTTACAAGGTTTATTTTTTAAAAAAACTGATGAATTTCATGGGAATTTAATACGACTAAAATCTTCAATTATAAAACTTAAAAACCTTTGTTGTAAGGGATATGAGATGAATGATTTAGCATTAAATTATGTTTATCAACAAAAGAATATCAATAACGTTTTAATTGGTGTAGATACAGTTCAGCAATTACAGCAAAATTTATATTCAATTAACAAATCAATTTCAAAAAAACAGATTGAAACGATAGACAATATTAATTTTAATGAAACTGAATTACTAAATCCGTCAAACTGGAAGCTATGAAGATTTTTATTGTTACACAAGCAAGAACAGGTTCTACAAGATTGCCAAATAAAGTGTTAAAAGTCATAAAAGGTAAATCTTTGTTAGAAATTCATTTAGAAAGAATAAAAAAAAGTTTATTAGCAACAAAGATTATTGTTGCAACAACAATTAATAGTGAAGACGATTTAATCGAAAAAGAAGCAAAACGATTAGGTTTTCCTTTTTCTAGAGGTTCTGAAAATGATGTTTTAGATCGATTTTATTTTGCTGTAAAAGATGATAAACCAGACTATATAGTTCGTGTAACTTCTGATTGTCCCTTACTTGACCCTAAATTAATTGATTCTGTTATTCAATCTGCTATAGATAAAAAAGTAGATTATTGTTCTAATGTTCTTTTGAATACGTTTCCTGACGGTCAGGATATTGAAGTATTAACTTTTTTTGCTTTAGAAAAAGCTTGGAAAAATGCTAAATTAATTTCTGAAAGAGAGCATGTAACGCCTTATATTAGAAATAATTCTTCTTTTTTCAATAAAGAAATTTTTAGAGCATTTAATTATCAATCAAAAGAATTAAAGTATAAAGATATTAGGATGACAGTTGATGAAACTTCAGATTTTGAAGTAATAAAATTGTTAATTGAATCTTTAGGTGCTGATAGAGGCTGGAGAGACTATGCAGAATCTTATCTAAAAAATTCACAAATATCAATTTTGAATAAAAATATTTTAAGAAATGAAGGCTACCAAAAATCATTAAAAAATGACTAAACAAGGAAAAGAATATATTAAGAAAGATGCAGATAAGTGGTATGAAAGAAATTGTAGCTTAAATCACAATTGTTTTACCAGTTATTTTGTGGATATTATGCCAAGAAATTATTTAATAAATTCCTCAATCGCTGAATTTGGTGTTGGGCGAGGTAATAATATACGTTTTCTAAGCAATTATGCTAAACAAATTGATGGCTATGATGGTTCAAAAAAGTCTATATTAAATCTTAAGAATTTAAAAAAGAGTATTGAAAATATTGATGGTAAACATGTAGACCTGGGTGATCAATTTGAATCATTGAGAAAATATGATGTGATTATATTTGGATTTTTTACTTATATGTTATCTAATGAGGAATTTAATATATTACTTAATAATACAAAACAAAAATTAAAAAAAGGAGGATATATTTTTATATATGATTTTTTAACAAGAAAGATGATAGAAAATGAAGATTTTCATAATAAAAAATTTAAAGTATATAAAAGAAATTTAGATTTTTATATTCAAAAATTGAATGAATTTAATCTTCAAGATTTTAGGTTATGGGATAATAGAAAATTAAAAAATTATTTGTTCCAAGATAAAATTTCTTTAATAGACTCTTCAATTGAAAATAATGATTACAATTGGACATTTTCAGGTTTATTTAAATTAAAATAATGGTTTAATGAACAAAGGTCAAAATTTATATAAAAAAGCAAAGAAAATTATTCCAGGCGGAACCATGTTGTTGTCTAAAAGACCAGAAATGTTTTTGCCAGAAAAATGGCCATCTTATTATTCTAAAGCTCAAGAATGTTATGTGTGGGATTTAGACGGAAATAAGTATACTGATGTTTCAATTATGGGTATTGGAACAAATATTTTAGGTTATGGGAATAAAGAAATTGATGAAGTTGTTTCTAATGTTGTTAAAACTGGTAACATGTCTACATTCAATTGCCCTGAAGAAGTATACCTTGCAGAAAAGTTAATTGAAATAAATCCGTGGGCAGATATGGTTAGGTTTGCTAGGTCTGGTGGAGAAGCGAATGCTATTGCTATAAGAATAGCTAGAGCAGCAAGTGGAAAAGATAAGGTTGCTATATGTGGGTATCATGGATGGCATGATTGGTATTTATCTACTAATTTGGGGAATGATGAAGGACTGGATCAGCACTTACTTCCAGGGCTAAACCCAGTAGGAGTTCCAAATCATTTAAAAGGAAGCACATTACCTTTTTTATACAACGATTATGAAGAGTTAGAAAACTTAGTAAAAAACCATGATATCGGTGTTATTAAGATGGAAGTTCAAAGAAATCAATCACCAAAAGAAGGGTATTTACAGAAAGTTAGAAAGTTAGCTGATGATAACAATATCGTTTTAATCTTTGATGAATGTACTTCTGGCTTTAGAGAGACATATGGACCCATTTTTAAAAAATATGGTGTAGAACCAGATATGACAGTATTCGGTAAAACGATAGCTAATGGATATGCATTAACAGCAGTAGTAGGTAAAAGAGCAGTGATGGAAGCTGCACAAAATACTTTTATCAGTTCAACTTTTTGGACTGAAAGGATTGGTCCCTCGGCTGCTTTAAAAACGTTAGAAGTTTTTGAAAGAGAAAAACCATGGGAATATATAACTGAACTAGGAGGTTATATTACAAAAAAATGGAAAGAAATAGCTGATAATACAAATTTAAAGATTAATACTTTTGGTATCCCGGCACTTACAGGATTTTCTTTTGCCTCCGAAGATGCATTGAAATATAAAACTTTTATAACCCAAGAGTTATTAAAAAAAGGATATTTAGCATCAACTGTATTATATAGTTGTACAGCTCATACAATACCAATAATTGATTTATATTTAGAAGAATTACACACAGTATTTCTAACTATTGAAAAGTGTGAGAATGAAAATTTAAGGATTGATGATTTGTTGGAAAGTCCAGTGTGTCATGGAGGTTTTAAACGATTAAATTAATTATGACTTTTCCAATCGAATATTTATGTTTATCTAAAAGTTCTTTTTTTATTGAAGATTATTCTATTGTTCCAATAAGATATGAAGATAGATTAGATATTATGAATTGGAGGAATGAACAAGTTTATCATTTAAGGCAAGACAAGAAATTAACACAAGTTGACCAAGAGAATTACTTTTTAAAAACAATTAAACCGCTATTTAGTGAAGAAAAACCAAATCAATTACTTTTTTCTTATTTAAAAGGAGAAACCTGTATTGGATATGGTGGTTTAGTACATCTAAATTGGGTTGATAGGAATGCGGAAATTTCATTTATAATGAATACATCATTAGAAAAAACAGCGTTTCAATTTCATTGGAAAACTTTCTTAAATCGTATAGAGGAAGTCGCTTTTAATATTCTTAATTTTCATAAAATATTTACTTATGCTTTTGATCTTAGACCCCGTTTATATGATTCATTAGAACAATGTGATTATAAAAAAGAAGCGATTTTAAAAGAACATTGTTTATTTGAAAATAATTATATAGATGTCATTATACATTCAAAGACAAATAGGTATTTAAGTTTAAGAAAAATTGAGAAGAATGATGTTATTTATTTGTACAATTTAGCGAATGAAAGCCAAGCACGTGAAAACTCTTTTCAATCAAAAAAAATTACTTTAGAGAAGCATAAAATATGGTTTCAAAATAAACTACTTGATGAGAAATCTAATTATTATATTTGTCAGATTAATAAAGAAGATGCAGGATTGATCAGATTCGACATTGGTAGTGAAGATAATGCTGTAATAGGAATTAATATTGACGCTAATTTTAGAGGAAGTAAAGTTTCCTCAAAATTTTTGAAAATTGCTTGTAATATGTTTTTGAAAGAAAATTCTAATCCAATATTTGCTTATATAAAAAAGTCAAATATTGCATCCAGTAAATCATTTGAAAGAGCAGGTTTTATTTTTAACAAAGAAGTAAAAATTAATGAAGAATTAGCTAATTTGTATAGATATGAATCAAAATAGTGTCTTTATAATAGCAGAATTATCTGCGAATCATGGTGGTGATATCGAAATTGCAAAAGAGACAATTAGGGCTGCAAAGCGTGCTGGTGCCGATGCGATTAAACTACAAACTTATACAGCAGATACTATAACATTAGATGTCAAGTCTGATATATTTAAAATAAATCAAGGAACTGCATGGGATGGACAGTATTTTTATGATTTATATAAAGAAGCTTCTTTACCATGGGAGTGGCATAAAGAATTATTTGATATAGCTAAAGAAGAAGGTTTAGTTTGTTTTTCATCTCCATTTGATTTTACAGCGGTAGATTTTTTAGAAGAGTTAGAAACTCCAATTTATAAAATTGCTTCTTTTGAAATTACAGATATACCTCTTATTGAGTATGTAGCTTCAAAACAAAAGCCAATAATTATTTCAACAGGAATTGCTACTATTGAAGATATTGAATTAGCTATAAATACTTGTAAAAAGGTTGGGAATAATGATATAACTATTTTGAAATGTACATCTGCATATCCAGCAGATCCAAAAGATGCAAATTTAATCACTATACCAGATATCATAGAAAAGTTTAAGGTAAAATCTGGTTTATCTGACCATACCATGGGTGTTGAAGCTCCTATGGTTGCAGTTGCATTAGGAGCAAAAGTTATAGAAAAACATTTTATCTTAAACAAAAATATTGGTGGTCCAGATGCTCATTTTTCATTAGATGAAAAAGAATTTACGCAAATGGTTGATGCGGTACGATTAACCGAAAGGTTAATTGGAAAAGTAGATTATGAAATGACAGATAAGAAGATGTCTAGTAGGATATTTTCTAGATCATTATTTGTTTGTGAAGATATAAAAGTAGGAGATACTATAACAACAATAAATGTTAAATCAAAAAGACCAAATGCAGGATTACATCCAAAATATCTACATCAAATTATAGGAAAAAAAGCGATAAGAGACTTAGAGAAAGGAGAAGCTTTTAATTTAAAAATGATTAAAAATTAAATATGACAATAGTTTTTATTGAAAATAGATATAAAACTTTTTTATATGAACCTATAGCACTTGAATTAAAAAAGCTGGGTTATAAAATTCATTGGTTAATTCAAAACAAAGAGTTTTCTCCAAAATCTAATGAATTTGAAAATCATGTATTACCATTCCCTGAAAAAGGCTCAGTTGAAAAAAATGATCCTTTAATTGAAGAGATTATAAAAATAGATAGACAACAAAATCATTTCAATAAAAAAGAAAAATCTTATTTTTATTTTTATGATAAAAAAATTGAACAAATTTTAAATGAGATTAAACCAAATTTTATTTTTGGCGAGGCTACAGTTTTCCATGAATTATTAACAATAAAATACTGTCAAGAAAAGCAAATTTTATTTTTAAATCCTTCATCATGTCGTTATCCAGTTGGAAGATTTTCTTTTTACTTAAATGATACATTAATCCCTTATTTAGGCAGTAACGAAATATTAGAAGATAAAGAAGCAGAAAAAATTGTTAACTCAATTATTCAAAGAAGTATAATTCCAAATTACATGAACCCGTTAAAGGTTAACAAAATAGGAATTGTATATGATAAGTATTTAAAAGTTAAATCTTATGTAAGAGGAGAAAGATATAATACTCCTAATCCAATTGTAAAATTTTTAAAAGAGAAAAAAAGAAAAACTAAAATCACTAACTGGAATTCTAAATCAGTTACTAAAATTAATGAAAAAGATAAAAAGTTTAAGGTTTTGTACCCTTTACAAATGCAGCCAGAATCTAGTATTGATGTGTATGGAAAAGATTTTATAGATCAAACGAATTTAATAAAAGAAATATATAAAAGTTTACCAGAGAATTGTGAACTATTTATAAAACCCAACCCAAAATCTAATTTAGAATTAACCCAAGAATTATTAGATTTTGTAGAAAGTGAAAATAATGTCATTCATTTACATCATTTAAGTAAAATGGAAGATGTTTTATCAAAAGTAGACTTAGTTGTTACAGTTACTGGAACGGTTGCAATAGAGTGTATATTAAGTAATGTTCCAATTATTACTCTTGTTGAATCCATAAACGATTATTGTCAGAATTGTAAATATATTTCTTCAATATCTGAAATTCCTAAAGTAATAAAAACTATTTTGAATGAAACTTTCCCTATAATTGATATGAATAAAAAAGTGAATTTTATTAATGAATTAAATAAAACGAGCTTTAAAGGAATTGTTTCAGACCCTTTTTCAGATCCTAATTGTATAAATGAGAGTAATATAGAAGATTTATTAATTGCTTTTAAAATAATATTAGATTCAAGAAATAATAATCCAATATAAAAATGAATAATATAGCTTTTATTAAAAATAATAATTTGGTTAAAGCTACATTATATGGATTGTTATTTTGGTTAATATTGTTTTTTTTAGTTCCTTTTAATATAAAGCAACCTTTAGGAATTTTTCCATCATTATTTTTAATTTTAAATTATTTATCTTTTTTAATTGGATTAAAAATAATAACAACTACAAAAAAAGAAAACTTAAACAACTATACTGATTCAATTAACTCTAAAGTTTTAAAGAGTTTTTTTTATGTTATTGTTGTTATAGCTTTATTTGGTTTTTTATTAAAAATAATTGATAAGTTTTATATAAGGGGCGCTTCGTTTTTATATACTATATCTTATAACAGAATAATATTAGAAAATTCAGGGCCTTCTATTATCAGTATAATTTCTGCTTTGACAACACCTTTTAGTTTTCTACCTTTATTTCTTTATTATAAGTTACCCAAAAAAAACTTGTTATGGTTTTTTACTAGTATTTTGCTTTTTTTTTCTCCTACTATTGATTTTTTAATGATGGGATCTCGTTCAGGTATTTTTGTTATTATAATTTTACTAGGGCTTTACCTTTTTTATTATAAAAAATTGAAACTTAATCCAATAAAAGTTATTATAGTAATTTTTGTATTAGCATATTTAGGAATGGCTTCTACCAAACTATTTTTAGAAAGAACAAGAGATTTTGCAAAAACAGATAAAATAGCTATTAATCATATTTTGAAACACTCAGGTTATAATTTTACGATAACACCCAGAAATTCAACTAAAAATAATATAATAAAAACAAAAAATAAAACATCACAAGCGGTAAAATTGGGAGTAATTAATTTTGCTCAATATTATTTACATGGTGTTTACGAATTTGGATATTTATACAGAAATTATAATAAGCAACATTATTTTGGGGCATATACTTTTAATGTTTTTGTTAAGTTTATCAATATAATTTTTAGAACAAATATCGATTTAAAAAAAGTTGAGAATTCACCTCCAAGAACAGGAGTATATACAAGTTTTTTTGGGCCAGTGTTTATTGATTTTGGTTGGTTTACGTTTATTTTTATGTTTTTTTTCGGTGCTATTCAAAAAACAATTTATAATAAATGCTTAGAAGGTAGGTTTCAATTTATACCATTACTTTTTTATTTTTTAATAATTAATTTTTTTATGCCAGTTTTTAATTTTATTAATGGGGCTCAAGGTCTTTATATCATTACAACCTTTATCATTTTTTCAATAATATATAAAGTTTTAACTGGAAAATTAATATTAAAAAAAGAAGGTGATAATAAGAAGTATGTAAAAATATTATAAAAAAATGAAAAAAATATCTACACTTTTAATATGCTTATTACCAAGTAAAATAGCTGTTTTATTTCTAAAACTTATTGGACATAAAGTGAGTTTGGGTGCTAATATTGGTTTTTCTTTTATTTATGTTGATGAAATTATTTTAGATAAAGATTCTAGAATAGGGCATTTTAATTTTATTAAAACTAAATCTATTCATTTAAAAAAAAACTCTATCATAGGTTTGCTAAATTTATTTAAAGGCCCTTTTAAAATTTTTTTAGATGAAAAAAGTATCATTAATAAAAATAATAAATTCACTTCAGGATACTTTCCAATTACATATGGAGAACAATTATTAAAATTAGGGAAAGGGACTGGAATTACAAATTCTAATTTTTTTGATTTAACGAATAGTATAATTTTTGGGGAACACTGTCAAGTTGCTGGATCATCATCACAATTTTGGACTCATGGTTATATACATGCAGACAAAGGCATAGAAAGAATTAGAATTGATGGTGAAATAGTTTTAGGGAATAATGTTTACATTGGTTCAAGGTGTTTATTTAATCCTGGAGTTACTGTTGCAGATTCTATAAATATTGGTGGTAATTCAGTTATTTCTAAAGATTTAAAAGAACCAGGAATGTATGTAAATCAAGCTTTAAGATATTTAAAAATCAATATTGATAATGCTAAACAAAATTTTAAAAGAATAACAACAGAAGGTTTAATCGAGGAAATCTACAGTAAAAATAAGATGTAATGAAAAACCATATATTTTTAATTATTTTTTCGATTGTTTTTTTTTCTTGCAATAGTAAAGAACAACTTAAAAAAAAGTCAAAAAAAATTGAACCAACTTTATTGACAAAAAAAACATATACTGAAAACCAACTTTCATTACATAAAAAATATAAAATTGGAGATGTAAGACGATATGGTATTTTTCCAGATAGTGCTAACTTATACAGGCATCCATTAACTAATAATCCTAAAATCACAGACGTTTTAGATATAGCAGAAAATGAAGGAGTAGAGCTTTTTTTTCCTAAAGGACACTATAATTTACCACTTATATTAGATTCTAGAGAAAATATTAAAATAAATTCAGATAGTGCTGAATTCGATATTATACATATTACCATAAACCCAAAAACTAAAAAGCAACCCAAAAATATTGAAATTAAAGGGACTATAATTTCATTTGATCAATTAGGAATATCTGGGGCTAATAATGTCAAAATAGATACAATTATTATTAAATCAGATATAGTAAAAAGTGCACTTAAAATGAGAGCAAGAGGTTGTCATATTTATTATGGTAGTAAATATATTTCAATTAAGTATTTGGAGATATATGATTTTGGATCTGGAGATAAAAGATATAGTAATAATCATGCTGCTTTAACAATTGATGGAATGGGTAACCAACCTAAAAATGTTTTAATAGATAAAGTTTATATAAAATCTACTGATAGACATGGAGTATATATTACAGGAGAAAATCATTTTATTGGAAATATTGTTATAGATAAATTTGGAGTTGGTAGTTCTAATTATATGTTGCCAATGCAAGATGCAGATTTAATTGAGGAAAAATTATTTTCGGCAGTGTGGATTAATAAATGCTACAACTCTATTATTAATAATATCTATATAAATAATATAGATTCTAAAGGTTTTTTTACAGCTAATTTTGATGAAGGAGATTTGAAAAAACCTGTCATAATTCAAAATTTAGAAGTTGAAAATTTTAATAGAACATTACCAATTCGTTTTGTGAAAAACACAGGTGTAAAAGTTGGTTTAATAATTAAATAATGAATATAAAAATCTTTAAAAATAGAGAAAACATATATTCTCTACTTCTTTTTTTAGTAATATTTACGGCAGTAATTGGTTATAAAATTAACGCATTAAGTATAATTTTACTTACTGTTTTTTATCTTTTTGACATAAACTTACTTTTAAAGATAAAAAGGATTAACTCAAAAATTCCTTTCCTATTTTTTATTTATTTTCTTTTTTATCTAGTTGGGTATCTGTATTCCGAAAATAAAGTGACAGCAGTTCATGAAATTGAAGTTAGATTATCTTTTTTAGTTTTGCCTCTTATTATTTTTTCAGAAAAAATATCTAAAGAAAAAATTAATAAAATTTTTATATATTTTAAATATTGGGTATTAAGTTTTGCTGTTTTTTTAATTATACACAAACTCTTTTTTGTTGGTGGACCAGTATCTACAATATCAACCCATTCTTTATTATTTATTACTAATATTCATCAATCTTATTTTTCTTTATTTTATATATTCTGTTTGTTTTTTGTTTTACAACAAATAAAAAATGGAAGTATTCACAAAATTTCAGGTTACTTTCAGCTTTCTTTTTTATTAATATTTATAACACTTCTTGGTGCAAGAGTTACAACTTTTTATGCTTTATTAGTATGCATTGGTTTTTTTACGGTACAAATTTTAAGAAGTAAAAGAAATTCAAAAATAATTTTAATTTCAATCTTAATCTTGTCATCATATTTAATGATTACAAAAACAAGTTTTATAAACAAGTTTTATAGATTAGCAAAAATTGAATGGAATATTGAAAAAAATATTTATAACCATCAAGTTTTCACATTTGATTATGATGATAAGACATCTAATTCTTTAGAATTACGTTTAATAAAATGGTATTGTGCTATTAAAATAGTAAAAGAAAATATATTAGTTGGAGTTGGATCTGGTGATTATCAAATTAAATTAAATGAAAAATATGAAGAAATTGATTTTAAAAAAGGGATGGTTTATAAATATAATACTCATAATCAATTTCTAGAAGAATTTGTAAAATTTGGAATTATTGGCGGAGTATTTTTTTTATTTTTTTTAATGTTTTTATTCTACACTGCATTTATAAAGAAAAATAAATTATTAACCCATTTATTGTTAGTAATGTTTTTATTTTTATTTATTGAAAGTGTATTTACTAGACAACATGGAGTTGTGTTTTTTGTTTTTTTAATTTCAATATTATCAATTTATCATGATAAAAAATCAAAATAATTGAATAATCTTTTGAAAAAAAACATTACATTTTTATTCTCTTTTTTTACCGCTAAAGGAATCGTTTTTTTAGTGCCAATTCTATTAGCCGATATTTTATCGGAAAGAGATTTTGGAGCATTAGAGTATGCGTTAGCAGGTGTAGGAATGTTAATAAATGCAATAATTAATTTAGGAGTTACTGGAGCTTATCCATATTTTATTTTAAGAAAAAAAAATTATGCTATTAAAAATGGTTTTAATCTTCATCCAATTTGGTTATTAATATTTTTAATTTTCAATCAGATTTTATTTTTTGGATTTAACCTATATAGTTTAGAGTTTTTTATGGCTATAAACGTATCTTATATTATTGCAAATCAACAATATTTTTCCACAAAATTAAAAAGTCATGAGAATATTTTTAAAGCTGTATTTTTAGATGCAGGACTCTATTTTTTATTATTTGTATTTGTAATTGGACATTATAGTAAATTAATTTCTCCTTCAATAAATAATATTAGTTTTGGAGTTTTACTTTATGCGATTACATTTGCGATATTTGGATTAATTAAGATTATTAAGACCGAAAAAAATAATATTTTTAATCATTATATTAAAATATTAAAGTTTAGTTTTCATATACTTGTATCTTCATCTTTTTTATTTTTTCTTGCTGTTTGTGGAAGAATATTGACAAAACATTTTTTTGGTTATGAAGCAACTGGAATTTATGGTTTTTATTTTAGATTAGCAGTAATTGTAGTAATGATTCATCAAATTATATCTGTTAGATACTTTAAAGATATCTATACACTAAAACCACAAAAATTAGACACTTATTTCTCTTATTTTTATGTATTTATATTTACTTTATCTATTATTATATATTTTATTTTACCATATATTATGCCCTATGTTTCAGAATATTTTTCAGAAACCTATGAAGAGAATAAAATTATATTTTTTGTTATTTTTTGTAAAATGACAATGTGGATAGGTTCTGCACTAAATTCTAATATTGTAGATAGAGAAGGTTTGGCTAAAATGAATAACTGGTATTTCTTGGGCGTTTTTTTATTCTCCTTTTTGGTTCTTTATTTACTTAAAAATAATATAACTTTATTAAGTTTAACTTTTATTATTTACACAATATTTTTTATTACTAACATTACACAAATTATTACATTAAGAAAAAATAACATTTATTTTAAAAAATCGTTATATGCTATATCGTCTATTTATGTGTTATCAATTTTCATTTTATATTTAATAAAATAATAGATGAAAAAGCCTATTCATTTTCCTTTTCTAATAAGTGTTTTTGGAGGTGTATTTTTGTGGTTTTTAATATTTTTAATTTTTCCAGCAAAAGTTGTATATCCATTTTCAAATGAAGCTTTTGGATTTATTTTTATCTCATATTGCTCCTTAATTTTAGGCTATTTTGTTCCCCTTAAGTTTTTGAACAACAAAGAAGGAAATTCTACCAAATTTAGTAAATCATTTATTTGTATTATAATCTGTATTTCTATAATTAGTTTTATTATAAGATATATTGATTTATTTTGTTATAGAAAAATTAGTTTTTCAAATGGTGTTTGGTTAAATAGGGAGTTGTTGACAAAAACAAAACCTATGATCATTTTTATAATTGCTTCTGTTTTTAAACAATTTTATTTCATCCCGCTAATTCTTATATTAAAAGAAAAAATTAAAGATAATAAGTTAATAATTCTTACATCAATGTTGTTTTTATTCCCTTTTATTGAAGGGTTTATCAGAGGGAGTAGAAATATGTTTTTTATACCTATTATTTTATTGTTTGTAATACTTTTATTTTTTAAAAAAATTAGATTCAAAAAAAAACATATTATTTTTAGTTTGTCAATTACTGTAATACTTTTTACTATTGCTACTTCAATTATTATGAGTAGAGAGGCAGACAAAACAGATTATAATTATTCTACTTTAACAACTAATTCCTATTTGAATGAATTTTTAAAACCTAATCCAGGTGTTTTTAAAAAAATTCATTCAATAGAAAATCAACCAATAAAAAAAAGCTTAGTTTCTGGTTTTCAAATATCTCAATATTATGTACATGGTGTTTTTGAATTTGATAATTTAGTGAAATTCTATAAAAATAAACCACATAAACTTACATTAGGAAAGTATACTTTTTTCACTTTAAATAGATTCACTAATAAGTATGGAATTACTAACACAGATTTAGAAAAAATTCAATTATTACACCCTAGAGGCTATACTTTTATAACTTTTTTTGGAGGATTATTTTTAGACTTTGGTTGGTATGGTGTTATAATTATGTTTCTTTACGGAATGTTTCAAAGATACTCGTACAATCAAATATTAATAAATAAAAATGAGTTTTTACCTCTTTTTATATTCTTACTCTTCGTTAACTTTTTTATGTTAACATTTAATTATCTTAGAGGCTTAGGCATATATATTATTTTGGTTTGTTTTTTATTAATTTTTGTTATTAATTTTAATAAAAAAATAATATTTAAATAGTGAAAGTAGCTATAATACATTATTGGTTTATTACTCGAAGAGGTGGAGAAAAAGTAGTTGAATCTATTTTAAAATTGTTTCCAGATGCAGATGTTTATACATTGTTTTATGATAAAAAACAATATGGAAGTTTTTTAAAAAATCATACAATCTATTCATCTTCATTTGACACCTCTTTTTATAGAAAACATTATCAAAAAATATTTCCTTTATATCCAAAAGCAATAAATTCTTTAAAATTAAAAAAAGAGTATGATTTAATTATTTCTTCAGAATCAGGCCCTGCTAAAGGGATTAAGATTAACAATACAGCAAAGCATATTTGTTATATTCATAGCCCGATGAGGTATTGTTGGGGATATACTGATGAATATTTAAGAACTATTAATCCTATATTAAGACCATTAGCAAAATATTTTTTTAATAAGCTTAAAACATGGGACAAAACAACAATTAACAATGTAGATTTATATATCGCAAATTCAATAAATATTGCGAATAGAGTAGAAAAATTTTACCAAAGAAAAGCTAAAGTTATTTACCCACCAATTGAAGATAAGTTATTTGAAAAAGAGTTGTCTTTGGTTGGAAAAAAAGAATACTATTTAAGCTTTGGAGCTATTACTCCATATAAAAGAATAGACCTTTTAGTAGAAACTTTTAATAGTAATGGTAAAAAATTGATAGTTATTGGGAATGGATCTGAAAAGAAGAAACTTGAAAAAACTGCAAATAAAAACATTAAGTTTGTTGGTAAATTAGAATGGCATGAAATAGAAGGATATATAATTAAATCTAGAGCTTTATTATTTCCAGGTGAAGAAGATTTTGGAATGATTCCTTTAGAAGTAATGTCATTTGGAGTACCTGTAATAGCATATAGAAAAGGTGGTGCTTTAGAAACTGTAATAGAAAACAGAAAAGAAATTAAAAAATCGACAGGAATTTTCTTTGATACCCAGTCTAAAGAATCACTAATAGCAGAAATTGATTTTTTTGAATCAGTTGAAAGTAATTTTGATAAAAATTATATAAAAAGACATGCTGAGAAATTTAAAGAATCAAAATTCTTGATTAATTTTAAGAATTGCGTTGAGAAATTTATAAAAAAATAAGTTTGAAGAAAAGATATTCACATTTATTAAGACCTCTAAAGATAATAGTTGATTTAATTATAATAAACTTTATCATATATTTTATTTATGATAAAGATTATTTAAATTTTTATTTTTTAAGTTATATATCAGTTTATTGGCTTGTTATAAGTTTTATTACTGGATTTTATAAGGTTTATAGATTTACAAATGCCCTAAGAATTTTCACACTTCTTACTAGGCAGTTTTTAGTATTTATATTTGGTTATTTTGCTTATTTTGGACTTATTAGAGAAGGGACAGTAATAAATAATCAATTTATTATACTCACTTATATAATATCAAGTATTACAATTGTTAAGTTTTGTTGGTATTTTTTATTAAATAAATTTAGATCACTAGGTAATAATTTTAGGACTACTGTTGTATATGGGTATGATGATTCATCTAAAAAAGTAATTAAAATTTTTGAAAGTAAAGCAAACTTGGGGTATAAATTTTTAGGGTATTTTTCAGATAAAAAAAATAATAAATCAAAGCATTTAGGAACTTTTGATGAAAGTTTTAATTTTATTAAAACTAATGTTGTTGACGAAATATATTGCTCTTTATCAAGTTTTAACAAATTACAAATCAACACAGTTAAAAAATTTGCAACAGAAAATGGAATAAAATTAAAATTAATTCCAAATTCAAATGAACTTTACAGTAAAAATCAAAACGTTGAGTTTTATGATGATACGTTAATGGTTCTGAATATCAAAAAGTTACCTTTCGAATTTGCAGAAAACTATTATATTAAAAGAATTTTTGACATTGTTTTTTCTATTCTAATTTGTGTTTTTGTTCTATCTTGGTTAATACCAGTTTTAGGGGTATTAATTAAATTTGAATCTAATGGACCTTTGGTATTTAAACAAAAAAGAGAAGGGATTAATGGTAATGAATTTGTGTGTTATAAATTTAGATCCATGAAGATAAATGATAAAGCTGATAAAATTCACGCAATAAAAAATGATGTACGAGTTACAAAAATTGGTTCCTTTCTAAGAAAAACAAGCATAGATGAATTACCACAATTTATTAATGTTCTATTAGGAGATATGAGTGTTGTTGGGCCTAGGCCACATTTAGAAAGTTTATCTATTGAATATCAAAAAGATGTAGATGATTATTTAAAAAGACATATTGTAAAGCCAGGAATAACAGGATTGGCACAAATTAGTGGTTATAGAGGTGAAATAACTAAAAAATCTGATATAAAAAATAGAGTTAGGTTAGACATATTTTATATAGAAAACTGGTCTTTTTTCTTAGATTTAAAAATTATTATTAGAACTGTATTAAGTGTTTTTAACGGAGATGAAAAAGCTTATTAAATGGATTCTAATTTTACCATCACTGCTTCTATCGTTATATATAATGAGGATTTAGAAACATTAAAAAAAACTATTAATTCTTTTCTACAAATTTCTTTTAGTAAAAAACTCTACTTAATAGATAATTCTTCAGTTAATAAATTTAAAACATATTTTAAATCTAAAGAAGTTGAATATATTTTTGTTGGAAAAAATCTAGGTTTTGGAAAAGCTCATAATTTAATAATTGATAAAATCAATGGAAAGTCAGAGTTTCATCTGGTTCTTAATCCGGATGTAGTGTTTAATTCAAAAATAATTTTTGTACTAATAAGTGAATTAGAAAAGGATAAAAGTTTAAGTATGATTTCCCCTAAAGTTTTAAATTTTGATGGGACATTACAATTTGCATGTAGAAAATTCCCTACATTTTTTGATTTAATTAATAGAAGAGTAAAAATATCAAATAAACAAATATTTCACAATACATATCAAGACAGAAATTTAGATAAACCTTTTCATCCAGATTTTATCCAAGGATGTTATATGTTATTTAAAACGGAAGATTTTATAAAGTTGAATGGATTTGATGAACGTTATTTTCTTTATATGGAAGATGTGGATATTTGTAAAAAAATTGATGCCATTGGAAAAAAGAAATTATATTTTCCAAATGTTGAAATAATCCATCAACATAGAAGAGGTTCTTCCAAAAAAATAAAATTACTTTTTTATCATCTTTCGTCAGCAATTAAATATTATTTAAAGTGGGGAGTATAAATTCTCTAAAGAATTTAAATATATTTGCACTCACAAAATACAATAGTAATGAACATTCTTATTTTAGGGTCTGGAGGTAGAGAACATGCATTCGCTTTAAAACTTTCTGAAAGCAAAAAAATCAACCAATTATTTGTAGCACCAGGAAATGCTGGGACACATAAAGTAGCAACGAATATCAATATCAATCCAACCGATTTTAATGCTGTTAAAGAAGTTGTTTTAAAGAATAAAATAGAAATGGTTGTTGTAGGGCCAGAAGCTCCTTTAGTTGAAGGAGTTCATGATTTTTTTCTCGCTGATATTGAGCTAAAAAAAATACCAGTTATTGGACCTAAAAAAGACGGAGCTTTATTAGAAGGTTCTAAAGACTTCTCTAAGCAATTCATGCAAAAACATGGAGTTCCTACTGCAAAGTATCAATCTTTTACGGCATTAACGTTAAATGAAGGTAAAAAGTTTCTAGAAACATTACAACCTCCTTTTGTTTTAAAAGCAGATGGATTAGCTGCTGGAAAAGGAGTGTTGATTTTAAATGATTTAGATGAAGCAAAAACAGAACTAGAAGAAATGCTATCCAATCAAAAGTTTGGCGAGGCATCATCAACAGTTGTTATTGAAGAATTTTTAAAAGGAATTGAACTATCTGTTTTTGTATTAACGGACGGAAAAAATTACAAAATTTTACCCTCAGCAAAAGATTATAAAAGAATTGGAGAAGGTGATATAGGTTTAAATACAGGTGGTATGGGAGCTATTTCTCCAGTTCCGTTTGCGGATGATGCCTTTCTTAATAAAGTAGAAGAATTGGTTGTAAAACCGACAATAAACGGCTTACAAAAAGACGGAATAGATTATCGAGGTTTTATTTTTATTGGATTAATGAATGATAAAGGAAATCCTTCTGTTGTAGAATACAATGTTAGAATGGGAGATCCAGAAACAGAAGTTGTTTTACCGAGGATAGAATCTGATTTATTAGATTTATTTGAAGGTGTTGCTAAACAAACATTGGAAGAAAAATCTTTTTCAGTGATTTCTAAAACAGCAACTACAGTAATGTTAGTGTCTGGAGGATATCCTGAAGCTTATGAAAAAGGCAAAGAGATTACGGGTATTGAGAATGTGTCTGATTCAATTGTATATCATGCTGGTACAAAATTAGAAAACGATACTGTTTTATCTAAAGGAGGAAGAGTGATGGCAGTAACTTCTTTTGGAGATACTATTGAAGAAGCTCTTGAGAAATCATATAATAGCATTAATAAAATTCATTTCGATAAAATGAATTACAGAAAAGATATTGGTTTCGATTTAGTCTAAAAAATGTAACTTGTCATTCAGGTATTTTCAAAAGAAATGACAAAAAAGAAAATAATTGTTGCACCACTAAATTGGGGTTTAGGTCATGCTACTAGAAGTGTGCCAATTATTGAGTCTTTAATAGAAAATAGATTTACGCCCATTATTGCTTCAGACGATGATTCATTACAATTTCTTAAAAAAGAATTCTCGAGTTTAGAAACTATCCAACTTCCTAGTTATCATATAAAATATGGTAAAAACCTACGATGGAATTTATTGTTACAAACTCCAAAAATTCTAAAAGCAATAAAAAAAGAAGAACAGGTAATTAATAATTTTATAAATGCTGATGATGAGGTTATTGGTATAATTTCTGATAATCGATTTGGTGTTACAAGCGATAAAGTAAAGTCGGTTTATATTACACATCAATTACAAGTTTTATCAGGAATTACAACTTTTTTTACAAGTAAAATTCATCAAAAATTTATTAATAAATTTGATGAATGTTGGATTCCAGATACGCTAAATTCTGACTTTTCAGGAACATTATCACAAGCAAAAACTATTAAAATACCTAAGAAATATATTGGTGTTTTAAGTCGGTTTAAAAAAGAAACGTTAACGAAAGAAGTTGATATTCTAATCATTCTTTCTGGCCCAGAACCAAACAGAAGTAAGCTAGAATATAAATTAATTGAAAAGTTTTCTAATTTTAAAGGAACTGTTGTTTTAGTGCAAGGAAATATTGAATCTCAACAAAAAATAACAGAAGAAAATAACATCACAATTTTTAATTATGTACTCTCATCGGAATTAGAAAAGTTAATTAATCAATCAGAAATTGTTGTTTGTAGATCTGGATATTCTTCTATCATGGATTTAGCGGTTTTAAATAAAAAAGCTTTTTTTATTCCTACTAAAAATCAATCTGAACAAGAATATTTAGCAAAATATATGGAAGAAAGAAACCTAGCTCCATTTTGTAAAGAAGACGATTTTTCAATTGAAAAATTAGCAGAAATTAAAAATTATGAAGGGTTAAAATCAGAAAAAACTAAGTTCAATTCAGGTTTATTTAGCCTTTTCCAACGTAAATGAAAACTCAGAGCCTTCACCGTAAATACTTTTTAATAAGATAGTTTCGTTATGTGCTTCAACAATATGTTTAACAATAGAAAGTCCTAATCCAGAACCACCTTGTTCTCTAGACCTACTTTGGTCAACACGATAAAAACGCTCGAATAAACGTGATAAATGTTCTTTTTTAATACCTTCTCCGTTGTCGGAGATTTTGATGATAAATTTACCTTCAGAATAATCCTCAACACCAATAACTGTCGTGCCGTTTGGCTTACCATATTTTATTGAGTTTACTATAAGATTGATTAGAACTTGCTCAATTTTTTCTACATCACCTTTTACAAAAACTGGAAACTCGTATAATTTATCAAATTGTATAGTAATATTTCTTTTTTTAGCTTTCATTTCAAATAAATCCATCACATTTTGGATTAATTCGAGAATATTAAATACTTCTTTATTAACTTTAACGCCGTTAGTTTCTAATTTGGAAATCATATCCAAATCTTTAATAATTGCGTTTAATCTTTCCACTCCGTTATTAGCCCTATTAAGGTATTTTGTCCGAATCTCTTTGTCTTCTGCTGCGCCTTCAATCAATGTTAAAATATAACCCTGAACGGTAAAAAGCGGTGTTTTAAGCTCATGCGCAACGTTTCCTAAAAAATCACGTCTAAAAGAGTCTCTTTCGGTTAAATCTTTAATTTCTAGACGCTTTCCTTCCACAAAATCTTGTACACTTTTAGAGAGCGTTTCTATATCGGTAGTTACAGAAACTTTAGAAATCTCATCCGCTTCAAGAAAAGATATTTCATCGTAAATGTTTTTCATTCTACGATAAATAAAATGTTCTGTTCTATATTGAATGATAAAAAAGGAGGCTAAAAAAAGGATGATTATAAAAAAAATAATCGCAGCTGGTCCTAAAGATTTAAAAAAAATGAAGTAAGAAATTATAACTATTAACGCAGAAATAAGTGTTAAATATAATGCAGATAAAAGTGCGTAAGAATAGGTTTTTTTTATTTTCATACAAGAGCAAATTTACTTATCAGCTCCTTCTAATACAAATTTATAACCAACACCTTTAACGGTTTTAAAATGATGATCTCCAATTTTTTCTCTTAATTTTCTAATATGAACATCAATAGTTCTTCCACCAACTACAACTTCATTTCCCCAAACGGTATCTAAAATAACTTCTCTTTTAAACACTTTACCAGGTTTAGAAGTTAACAATGAAAAAAGTTCGAATTCTTTTCTAGGTAGTGTGATTTTTTTTCCAGCTTTTAAAACAACGTACTCGTCTCTATCAATCACAATATCTCCAACAGTAAAAGTAGTTTCAGTTTGTTTGTCTGTTTTAAGCCTTCTTAATAAAGATTTTACTTTACTCATTAAAACTTTAGGCTTTACAGGTTTTGTAATATAATCATCTGCTCCTGCATCAAAACCAGCCACTTGCGAATAATCTTCGCCTCTTGCCGTTAAAAATGAGATGATTACATTTTCTAAAGATTTAATTTTTCTGATTTTTTCACACGCTTCAATTCCGTCCATTTCTGGCATCATAATATCTAACAATATTAAATGTGGAATATTTTTTTTAGCAGATTTTATAGCCTCATTTCCGTTAGAAGCAGTAAAGATTTGATAACCTTCATTTTTTAGGTTATATCCAACAATCTCTAGGATATCAGGCTCATCGTCAACTAATAAAATTTTAATCTCTCCTTTATTCATTCTTTATAATTGATATTATCAATACTCAAATGTAATAATAAAACCACTGTAGAACAATTCCTTAACAATCATTTAATCTTAGCTAAGTTGAGGTAACATTAAATTAACCAAGATACTTTTTGTATTTTTAAACAAAATATTGTTGCTATGAATTTAAAAGTAAACCTAAAAAACATTCTTTTTTTAGATATTGAAACCGTTCCAGAAATTGAAGATTTTTCTGATTTACCTGATGATAAAAAAGAACTATTTCAGCAAAAAACATCCTATCAAAGAAAAGAAGATATTACTACAGAAGAATTTTATGTTCGAGCTGGAATCTGGGCAGAGTTTGGTAAAATAATCTGTATCTCTGTTGGTTATTTTGTAGAAAATGAAAAGAAAAATCAACTAAGGGTTACCTCTTTTTATGGAAATAATGAGTACAAAATTTTAATAGATTTTAAATTGTTACTCGACAAACATTTTGCTAAAAAAAATAATGTTTTATGTGCTCATAATGGTAAAGAATTTGATTTCCCTTTTATTGCACGAAGAATGATTATTAAAGGTATTGATTTACCTGAAAAATTGAATTTGTTTGGTAAGAAACCATGGGAAGTCGCACACTTGGATACAATGGAGTTATGGAAGTTTGGTGATTTTAAGCATTATTCTTCACTTAAATTATTAACGTCCATTTTAGGGATTCCATCTCCAAAAGATGATATAGATGGCAGCGAAGTTGCAGATGTATATTACAAAGAAAAAAACATAGAAAGAATTGTTTCTTATTGTGAAAAAGACACCATTGCAGTTGCTCAAATTTTATTGAAATTTAATAATCAAGAATTAATTGCAGATGAAGATATTGTGAATGTAAATTAACCTTCTAATTTCATAGAAAGCTCTAGCCAACGTTCTTCTTTTTGTTCTAAAGTATCAATGGTATTTTGTAGTTCTTCAGATTTTTTTGAAATATCATCAGGTTCTATCTCAACATTTAAGAACTGATTTTCGATTCTAAGTTTTATTTTTTGAAGTTTTTCTATTTCAGATTCTAAAGCACCAAATTCACGTTTTTCATTATAAGATAATATATTTTTGGTTGCTACTTTTTTAACCTCTTTTGTTTGCTTTTTTTCAGTTTTTTCTTTTGGTAAAGAAGAATCATATACTCTAAAATCTGAATAGTTTCCAGGAAAATTTTCTACCAAGCCATTTCCTCTAAAAACAAATAAGGCATCAACTATTTTATCCATAAAATAACGGTCGTGAGAAACCACCAATAAATTACCTGGATAATCTAATAAGAAATTTTCTAATACATTTAAAGTAACTACATCTAAATCATTTGTAGGTTCATCGAGAATTAAAAAGTTAGGGTTTTGTATTAATACCGCACATAAATACAGTCTTTTTTGTTCTCCACCAGAAAGCTTTTCAACAAAATCATATTGCTTTTTTTTATCAAACAAAAAACGTTCTAAAAGTTGAGAAGCAGATATTTTTCGCCCTTTGCTTAACGGAATATAATCTCCAAATTCTCTTACAACTTCAATAACTTTTTGACCTTCTTTAATCGTAATTCCAGCTTGTGTGTAGTATCCAAATTTTACAGTCTCTCCTAAAATCACTTTTCCACTATCTACCGGAGATTTTTCTGTAATAATATTTAAAAAAGACGATTTTCCAGTTCCGTTTTTACCAATAATTCCAATACGCTCACCACGTTTAAAAACATACTCAAAACCATCTAGAATTTTTAAATCACCAAACGATTTATAGACTTTATGAAGCTCTAAAATTTTGCTTCCCAAACGCTCCATATTTATTTCTAACTGAATAGTATGGTCTTTTCTTCGCTGATGTGCTTTTTCTTTTATTTGATAAAAATCATCGGTTCTAGACTTCGATTTTGTAGTTCTTGCTTTTGGTTGCTTTCGCATCCATTCTAATTCTTTTTTAAATAAACTTTTAGCTTTCCCCAAATTGGTTGCTTCTAATGCCAAGCGTTCTTCTTTATTTTGAAGATAATAGGAATAATTTCCTTTGTATTTATATATTTTTCCTTCGTCTAATTCTATGATTTCATTACAAACACGTTCTAAAAAATAACGATCATGTGTTACCATAAATAATGTTATTTTTTCTTTAGCAAAAAAAGCTTCTAACCATTCAATCATTTCTAAATCTAAATGATTTGTAGGTTCATCTAAGATTAATAAATCAGGTTTGCTTATTAAAACGATAGCTAACGATAATCTCTTTTTTTGACCACCAGAAAGTGATCCTACTTTAAGAGTTAAATCGTGTAATTTTAATTTTGATAAAATTTGTCTGTATTGGGTTTCAAAATCCCATGCATTATGTTGTTCCATTAATTCAAAAGCCTTTTGATAAGCTTCAGAATCATCAGGGTTTTTTAAGGCATCTTCATATTGATTTACGACAGATAGAATTTTATTTTCTGTTGAAAAAATGGTTTCTTCAATCGTAAGTGCACTGTCTAAATTATCTGCCTGAGAAAGATAAGCTATGTGAATATCTTTTCTACTAACAATTTGACCTGTATCAGAAGTGTCTTTTCCAGCAATAATGTTTAAAATAGACGTTTTTCCACTTCCATTTTTTGCTATAAAAGCAATCTTTTGATCTTTATTTATTCCAAAAGAAATATCTTCAAATAGGACACGTTCACCGTAAGCTTTAGATATGTTTTCAACCGTTAAGTAATTCATTAAAATAAATTTGATTCAAAGAAACAAAAAAACCTCTTTAAGTTTTACATTAAAGAGGTTTATAATTAAAAAAAGCATTTAAATTAATTTGGGTTTTTTACAATGATTTTTTTTACAATATTATATTCTAATGATTCAATTCTTAAAAAATAGATTCCAGATTTTAAATTATTTGTATTAATTATAATAGAATTATTTTCTCCTGCTCCTTCAATATTTTGAGTTAAAACTTTTTGATTTAGTGAATTTGTAACTACTATTTTTAAAGTTTCTTGTAAATTTTTTGATGAAAAATTTAAATGTAAGTTTTCATTTTTGATAACAGGATTTGGATATAGTTTTACTTTTTTAAAGTTGATATCATTAGAATTATTTATTATTCTTTCATTCGTGATTCCAGTTATTAATAATGAAAAATCTTGATTGTTATCAGTTAATACGCCTTTATGGGTTACAGTAACAGTATAGCTTCCTTTAGCGTTATTAATATCTATTCTTTCAAAAGGATCTACAACATTATCGCCTGTATCCTTTGTTGTAACACCTGTTAATTTCCAAGGATAAAAAATATCATCATTTTTTGTAATTCTAATATCTAAGTCGTTTACCAAAATTGGCGTGGATGAATTTATTATTTTGTTAACTGTCCCAGGTTTATCCGTCCAAGAAATTGAAGCTTGTAGTGAGTTTATTCCGTCAGAATTAATAGTTAACTCATATTTTTCTCCATCTTTTAGTGTGAGTTCTTTTACTTTCGATTTAGTACCATCAGAAGAAATAGTTTCAGCCATTTTTTTAGCATTTAATAAACCCCAACCAGATTTTGCGTCTGGACCATTTTCTTCTATATCATCGGCAGTATGAAGTGCTAATCCCTTAAGAGTAGCAGCTTTTAAATAAGAATCACGAGTGTTTTTTGCATGTTGCTGAATTAAGAGTAACGAGCCACTAACATTTGCTGTAGACATTGATGTACCTGTAAAAAAAGAATAATCACTATTGTTTTTAGAAGAGGATGAATAGATGTTAACTCCATTTCCAGAGATGTCTGGTTTAATTCTTAAATCGTTTGTAGGGCCTTGAGAGCTTCCAGAAAAAATAGTGGTAGAAATTAAATTACCTTCAGAATCAATTTCAACATCATTGGTGTTTGCAACGACTAAGTTATTTTTTGATGTTGAACTTCCTACAAGTTTATCGTAATTTCTTTTGCCTTCTAATGGGTTGTTATTTACTTCAGAATCATAACCGTCATTACCTGCGGATTTCACCATTAAATAATAAGGTGCGTTATACATGATATTGTCCCAGCTTTTAGCGCGTTTCGAGTAATTGCCAAACTGATAGGCGTTAACAATTACTTTGCCTTTAGCATCCCTAAGTAACAAACCGTAAGAGTGATTAGAAATTAACAATCCATCTAATGTTGCATTTGCGGTTTCAGATAAATCATTTAACCAATTAAAATTAATAGATTTTGCTTTTGGAGCCATGCCTTTTGCGATAGGGTTAATACCTGCACCAATTATAGTGCCTGTTACATGGGTGCTGTGTGAATTAAAGCTTGTGCTATTATCACCAATAGAAACTCTATTACCGTTAGAAGTATTATTAAATTCTTGGTGATTTTGTTTTGGGATTTTACCGTCCCAGATGCCAATAACCATTCCTTCACCATCTAAATTTAAACCTAAACTACCATTCGTATTTAAATGACTTGTTCTAGTAGCATGAGAAGCATCAGTATTATTTTCTGTAAAATAAACAGGATTACCATCCTTTATGGCTATTAACTCAGTAAATTGACCATTCGTGCTAGAATAGTTAATTTTCCAATCTTTGTTTCTAGCAGTTTTAAGAGCCTTTTCTTTTTCTTTTAAAGCCTTTTTTTGAAAATTTTCACTCAGCTTTTTAAGTTGAATGAGATTGTGACTCTGATTAATATTTTTTCTTTCTTTTTTGTCTTGAGAACTGATTTTTGGCGCGTTAACAAGGCATAGCAAAACTAAACACTTTATTAGTTTCTGTTGCATTATTGAGGGATTAATAATTTCGACAAAAGTCTAAAAAATATATTAATCTATCACTGTTAATAATTCATAGTTTTTATAGCTAACGAAAATTGTTTAATAAGTTTTACATTTGTTAGAATGATTAACGTTAAAAATCTTGTTATTTCTTTTTCTTCAGATGAAAATGTTGTTAATACCATTTCATTTAAAATAAAAAAGCATAAAATTTTAGGATTAGTTGGAGAAAGTGGAAGTGGAAAATCAATTACTTCGTTGGCAATTTTAGGATTATTACCAAAAAATGCTAATTCTGAAGGTGAGATTATTTTTAATGGAGAAGATATTTCTAAGTATTCGGAAAAAGAGTTTCAAAAAATTAGAGGAAATGACATCGCTATGATTTTTCAAGAACCGATGAGTTCTTTAAATCCAACCTTAACTTGTGGCTTTCAAGTTGCAGAAATTTTAGAACAACATACTAATTTAACTTCTAAAGAAATCAAAGAAGAAGTAATCTCGCTTTTTAATAAAGTAAAATTACCTAGACCAGAACAGATTTTCTCTTCGTATCCGTATCAAATAAGTGGTGGACAAAAACAACGTGTAATGATTGCAATGGCAATTGCTTGTAAGCCAAAATTGTTAATTGCAGATGAACCAACAACTGCGTTGGATGTTACCATACAAAAAGAAATAATTTTGTTGTTGAAAGAAATTCAGCAAGAAACAGGAATGAGTATTTTATTCATTACCCATGATTTGGCATTGGTTTCAGAAATTGCAGATGAAATTGTGGTTTTATATCAAGGAAATATTGTTGAAAAAGGTTCTTCCGAGGAAATATTTTTAAATCCAAAAAAAGAATATACCAAGGCCTTAATTAAGTCGAAACCAAATTTAGAAGAGCGATTAAAGGTGTTGCCAACGGTTGATGATTTTGTAAATGATAAAGTAAGTGCTAAAATTTATACAGATAAAGAAAGAGCAGATTTTCATCAAAAAATATATAGCGGAAAACCAATATTAGAGGTTAGAGACTTAGAAAAACATTTTATTACCAAAGCAACTTGGTTTAAAAAGGAAGAAATTGTAAAAGCGGTAGACAGTGTTTCTTTTAAAATTTATGAAGGAGAAACACTAGGTTTAGTAGGAGAGTCTGGTTGTGGAAAAACAACTTTGGGAAGAACAATTCTTCATCTAGAAAAAGCTACAAGAGGAACAATTTTTTTTAACGAAAAAGATATTACTCAGCTTTCTAAAACTGAATTAAAATTGTTGCGTAAGGAAATACAGATAATATTTCAAGATCCTTTTTCTTCATTAAATCCTAGAATTACTGTTGGAAATGCAATTTTGGAACCCATGAAAGTTCACGGAATTTTATCATCTAAAAAAGAACGAAAAGAATATGTGTTACAATTGTTGAAAAAGGTTGGTTTAGAAAAAAATCATTTTGATAGATATCCACACGAATTTTCTGGTGGACAAAGACAACGAATTGGAATTGCAAGAACCATTGCTTTACAGCCTAAATTAATTATTTGTGACGAATCGGTATCAGCTTTAGATGTCTCGGTTCAAGCGCAAGTCTTAAATTTATTAAATCAATTAAAATCCGAATTTAACTTTACTTATATTTTTATTTCACATGATTTGTCCGTGGTAAAATATATGTCAGATCAATTAGTAGTAATGAATAAAGGAAAAATTGAGGAAATAGAAGATGCAGATGTTATTTATAAAACACCAAAAAGCAGTTATACAAAAGCGTTAATTAATGCAATACCAAAAGGGATTTAACTTTTTTCAATCCTTTATTAATACTATATTGCAGCTTTAAAATTATAAAAAAATATTGATGAAAATAATTGTTCCAATGGCAGGAATTGGGTCTCGTTTAAGACCACATACATTAACAATTCCAAAACCATTAACTGTAATAGCAGGTAAACCAATTGTACAACGTTTAGTAGAAAATATTGCAAGTGTTGTCAATCAAACTATAGAAGAAATAGCTTTTATTATTGGTCCAGCAGCAAAAGGATTTCCAGCAAATACCACTAAAAAATTATTAGCAATTGCAAAAACTTTAGGCGCAAAAGGTTCGGTGTATGTACAGGAAGAAGCTTTAGGTACTGCTCATGCAATTCATTGTGCAAAAGAATCGTTAAGTGGTCCTTGTGTGGTTGCTTTTGCAGATACTTTATTTAAAGCAGATTTCACATTGGATGCCAATGCAGATGGTGCTATTTGGGTGAAGCAAGTTGATGATCCAAGTGCTTTTGGAGTGGTAAAATTACAAGATGGAATTATTACTAATTTTGTAGAGAAACCTAAAGACTTTGTGTCGGATTTAGCCATTATTGGGATTTATTATTTTAAAGATGGTGAGAAAGTAAAAGAAGAAATTCAGTATTTACTAGATAATGATTTAAGAGAAAATGGAGAATATCAATTAACGAATGTACTTGAATCACTAAAAAAGCAAGGAGCACAGTTTATTCCTGGAAAAGTTTCTGCATGGATGGATTGTGGAAAAAAAGATCCAACGGTAGATACGAACAAACAAGTGTTAGGGTTTGAGCATGCAGATGGAAATAATCTGGTAGCAGAAAATGTGGTATTAGAAAATTCTGAAATTATACAACCATGTTATGTGGGAGAAAATGTAGTTTTAAAGAACACTAAAATTGGGCCTTATGTATCAATTGGCACAAATAGTGTAGTAGAAGATTCAATTATTGTGAATTCATTAATTCAGGATAATGTTGAAATATCTAATGCTAATTTAGATAATGCTATGATTGGAAATCATGCAAAATATAACGGAAATTATACATCAGTAAGTATAGGTGATTATACAGAACTTACATAAAAATTTTATAGAGAAAAGAAAAGAGAGAAGAGAAAGTAGTTTACTTCTTAAAGCTGTGCTTTCTTTCTTCTTTCTTCTTTCTTCTTTCTTCTTTTTTGCTCAAGATAGCATTCCTACTGTAGTGGATCTTTCTGAGAAAAAAAACCTAGAATTTCAAGACTATTTTTTTAAGGCTTTATCAGAAAAAGCGATTAATAATCATCAAAAAGCAATTGAAAATTTAGACAATTGCAATGAAATAATTCCGAATAATAAAGCTGTTTTATTCGAGTTATCTAAAAATTACTTTAAACTTAATAAAAATTTTGAGGCGTTAGAGTTTGCTAATAAAAGTTTAGAAAAAGATTCAGAAAACATTTGGTTGTTAGAGCATTTAGTAGCTATTCATAAAAAAGGTAGAAACTTTAATGATGCCATTAGAGTTCAAAAGAAGATTGCTTTAAAGCACCCAAAGAAAAAACAACAACTGGTTTTTTTATATTTAATGAATTCTAATCATGTAGATGCGAAGAAAATATTGAATGAATTGGAAGATTCAAAAATGTTAACTTCTAGATTAAGGCGTATTAAAGAGAATCTTAATAGATCAAATAACCAACCTAAAACTGAAATAGTAAAAAAAGAGAATACAGTAAAAACATTGGCGAGTTTAGAAAGTCAATTTAAATCTGATAAAAATTATTCACTTTTAAAACAACTTTTAGAAAAATCGTTTATAGAAAACAAACAAGTTTTACTTAAGTATAGCCAAGAAGGTTTAGAGCTTTTTCCAGCTCAACCGTATGTTTATTTAATGAACGGGAGTGCTTTAAACAATAAGAAATCACATCAAAAAGCATTAGATGTTTTACAAAATGGTATCGATTTTGTAATAGATGATACTAATTTAGAGGCTAAGTTTTATTTAGAAATAGCAAATGCTTATAAAGGGTTGGGAAATAAAATAGAAGAAAACAAGTTTAAAAATAAAGCTAAAAAGTTAATAAAGTAAGTGATGAAACTTTTAAAATATTTAGTAATTATTGCTGTAGTTTTTACTTCTTGTAAAGCAAAAAAAGATCTTGTTGGTACAGATTCTGGAGTTAAAAAATTATCAGTAAAAAAAGTAGTAAAAAATCATCTTGCTGCTAATTTTAATAAAAAAACTGTCGATGCAAATCTTAAAGTAAATTATAAAAATCCAAAGCAAAGTATTGGTTTTTCCTTGAGAATGAAAATTAAAAAAGATGAGGTAATTTGGTTAAAAGGGACTAAGTTTATTACTGTTTTTAAGGCAAAAATCACACCCACAAAAGTGAGTTATTATTCGCCTTATAAAAAGGATTATTTTGAAGGTGATTTTTCTATGTTAAAAAAAATATTAGGTGTTGATGTTAATTTTAATCAATTACAAAATATGTTATTGGGTCAGGCAATGGCAGATTTAGAAAATGAAAAACAAACTGTTGAAGCTGTAGAAAATGTTTATGTAGTATCGCCAAAAAATCAAAACAATTTATTTGAGGCTTTTTTTCATATCAATCCTATAAATTATAAGTTGAAAAATCAATCAATTCTTGGAACTATTAAAAATCAAGAATTAACGATATCATATCCAGGTTATTTTGATAAAGACAATACTTTTTTTCCAAGTAAAATGTTTATCAAGGCTTCAGACGATACTAAAACTACAACATTTGATATAAATGTGAGATCTGTGGTTTACGATACAGATTTAAGTATGCCTTTTAGAATTCCTTCCGGTTATAAAAAGTTACAGTTTTAATGAAAAATATTCGGTTTTTCATATCTGTTTTCCTTTTTCTATGTATTGCTTTATCTATAAATGCTCAAACTAGAAAACAGTTAGAAAGTCAACGAAAAAAGCTAAAAACTGAAATTAAAAAAGTTAACAAACTTCTTTTTGAAACGATAAAAAAAGAGAAAAATGCATTAAATGACTTACAGGATTTAAATCAGAAAATTAATGTAAGAAATAGATTGATAAGAACTATAAATCTTGAAGCAAAAGTTTTATCAAACGAGATAAAAACTACAGAAAAAGAAATCCAAAAACTCACTAAAAACCTAGAAGTATTAAAAGCTGATTATGCTGATATGATTTTTAAATCATACAAGAGCAAATCGCAACAAAGTAAGACTATGTTTTTGTTATCATCGCAGAACTTTCATCAGGCTTATAAAAGGCTACAGTATATGAAACAATATACTTCTTTTAGAAAAAAGCAAGGTGAAGAAATTGCAATAAAAACAGATGATGTAAGAAGTTTAAAAGATTCTTTGGTGTATCAAAAACAGTTAAAAGTTACATTAATTTTATCTGAAAAAGAGCAGAAAAATAGTATTGTAGAAGATAAGAAGCAGCAAGAAGTGTTAATTTCTACCATTAAGAAAAAAGAGAAAAAATTTAAAAGAGAATTACAAAATAAATTAAAAGAAGAAAAAAAGGTAGCTGCTAAAATTGATAAACTAATTAGAGATGCTATTGCGCTTTCTAATAAGAAAAGAAAAGCTGGGGTAAAAAAATCTAAAGGATTTAATTTAACACCAGAAGCAAAAGCATTAGCAGGAAAATTTGAGCAAAATAAAGGAAGATTGCCTTGGCCAGTTGAAGAGGGTTTAATTACTAGAAAATTTGGTATACAAGCGCATCCAACAATTGGAGGAATTACAATAAATAGTACAGGTTTACACATAGCAACTAAAAAAGCAGCAAAAGCAGAAAGCATTTTTAATGGAAAAGTTTTTGAAATTTTATTGACAGCTGATGGTCATAAAAATGTTTTAATACAACATGGTAATTATATTACTGCTTATAATAATTTAGAAAAAACCTATGTAAAAAAAGGTGATAAAGTAATTACAGGACAAACTATTGGCGATGTTTTTACTAATAAAGTTACTGGTAAAACCAAACTTATTTTTGTGTTGTATAAAAACACAAAACGTTTAAATCCATCTGATTGGATATTAAAACGATAGCTTTTCTTATCTTTAAAAAATGAAAAATATCACAAACTTTATTATTGTAACTATTGCAATTATTACGGCTTTAATTGTGGGAAAAGGGATTCTAATTCCGTTTATTTTTGCACTTATTTTTTGGTTTTTAACAAGAGAAATTAGAAAAACAATTTATAAAATTCCTTTCTCTAAACGGTTTATTCCTAAATGGTTAAGTAATGTTTTTGTTTTTACATTAATTATTTTAGCCTTCGGTTTTATTTCTGGAATTATTACTTCTAGCATAACCGACCTTACAGAGTCGTATAGCAGGTATGAACCCAATATTGAAAAGATTATTAATAATTTAGGTGCTTATTTTCATGTAGATATTATTAAATCTGTAAAGTCAGTTATTGGAGATTTTAATTATGGATCTTTTTTAGGGAGTATTGCAAACGGTATTAGCGGTATTTTGGGTGATACTTTTATGATTATAATTTATGCTCTTTTTATCATTTTAGAAGAAGGAAGTTTTATTAAAAAATTAAGAAAGATTTTTATAAAAGATAACCAGTATAACAATGTAAAAGGGATGTTAGATAAAATAGAAAATTCCATATCTAATTATTTAAGATTGAAAACTTATATGAGTTTATTAACTGGAATATTAAGTTATATAGCGTTAATAATTGTAGGTGTAGATTCTGCACCTTTTTGGGCTTTTTTAATTTTTCTATTAAATTATATTCCAACTATTGGATCGTTAATTGCAACATTATTTCCGGCGATTTTCAGCTTAATTCAGTTTGGAGAGTTTTCACCATTCATCATTGTTTTATTAGCTGTTGGTTTAGTTCAAGTGATAGTAGGTAATATTATTGAGCCTAGAGTTTTTGGAAAATCATTGAATTTAAGTCCTTTAGTCACTATTTTATCTTTAACTATTTGGGGAGCAATTTGGGGAGTTACTGGAATGATTTTATCAGTTCCAATTACGGTGATACTGATGATTATTTTCTCTCAAATAGAAAAAACACGCTCAATAGCAATGATACTTTCTGAAAGTGGTGAAATAGAAGCGTTAGAGAAAAAGTAAACTAAGATTTGTATTTTATTGTTTTTTGAAGAATTACAGAATTGGGTATCGTAATTAACTCTTCAGTGTCAGTTTTTAACGTGATAAAAAAAGCACCAATATCCTTTATTTCTCCAGTAATACTATTGTCTTTTTCCATGATGGTTACTACATCTCCAATTTTTACTGGATAACTAATAAATAAGATTAATCCTGCTGTAATATTCGATAAAATTGACCATTGCGCAAAAAGTGCAATCCCTAAAACTGTTAAAAAAGAAGAAATAAATAATAGTAATTCGTTTTTATTTACACCCCAAATAAATGATATAACAACTATTGCTGTTATATAAACTATAATAGAAAAAACTTTTTTTGCAACAACAAATCTTGCTTTCTGAAAACCTAATTTTTTATAAATTCTCTTTAGAGAAAAAAGAATGATAAATCGAACTAGAACGGTAGAAAGAATTACAATTAATGTTTGAATTATTTTATAATTATTTAAATCAAAGTCCATAGTTATTCATTTAATTAAAGAGAGCTTTTAATTCAGTAGCTTCGTTAGGATTTAGTTTACCTGCTAAAATTAAACTTAATTGTTTTCTTCTTAAAGCTCCTTCATATCGTTCTTTTTCTAGATCGGTTTCTGGATTTACTTGAGCAATCTTAATAGGTTTCCCAGTTTCATCTACAGCAACAAAAGTATAAATACCTTCATTTACCTTAGTTTTTTCGCCAGACTGTCTGTCTTCAATCCAAACATCCACATAAATTTCCATAGAAGAATTAAAAGCTCTGGAAACCTTTGCTTCAATAGTCACCACACTTCCAACTGGAACGGTTTTATTAAAAGCAACATGATTTACTGATGCAGTAACTACAATTCTTCTTGAATGTCTTCTAGCTGCGATACTACAAGCTCTATCCATTCTAGCTAGTAATTCGCCACCAAAAAGATTATCTAAATAGTTTGTTTCTCCAGGTAAAACTAAGTCGGTTAAAACTGCTAAAGATTCGTTAGGTGTTTTTGCTCTCATTAAAAGAAATATTTTGAGCAAAGATAAGTATTAGTTAAGTAAAGGAATTCGGAAAAAAGTTAAAAGACTACATTGCTTTTTTAATTAATAACCATGCATCTTCGGAAATAGTATCCTGAATTCTATACAAATTATTGGTAGCTTCACTTCTGGTTGAATAACTACTAAAAGCAACTTGTGTTAAGCCCCATTTGTTTTTACCAATAATACTGGCTTTATAACCTTTCGCTTTTAATTGTTTTAATTTTTTTGTAGCGTTTTCTGGAAACTGAAAAGCACCAGCTATAATGTGAAAAGATTTTGGCTGCTCTTTTGAAACATTTAAATTGATAGTTGGAAGCGGATTTGAAATTACAAACGTTGCCGATTGAATTTTCTTTTCTAATGCAGCTTCTTCTTTAGCTAAATGCTGTTTTTGTTGTAAATCATTTTGATACCCTTTCCATCCCAATGTGCCAACGGTTAATAAAATTGCTGCTGTTGCCGCATATTTAATAAAAGCAGGAACTCTTTTTCTTTCTTCTTTTTCTACTGGAATAATTGGAATCACTTTTTCTTTAAATCGTGTAACTGCTGAAGAATTAACAGCTGCTAAACCAAAAGAATCAGTTAAATAATTAATCGTAGTATTAGGTTCAAAAATCAGTTGTTTTTTATCATTTAAAGATAATGTACCAACAGAGTCAATTTCTACAGTTTCTGACACTAATTTTTGTTCCCAACTAGTAATTGTTTTAGAAATTGAATTTAATGCATCATCAAAAGAAATATTCTCAACTTCAGCAATATAATTTGCCAATAAACCGTCATTATGTTTTAAATGACTGTTAAAAGAAATTTGTTTTGTTGGCGGATAAAATTGTTGCTTATTTTTATGAAGTTGTGCACTAATCTTATTGGTTACAAAACCTCCAAAATTAGGAATAATAACACATTCATGTCTGTATAATAAATCGTTGATGTAGTTGGCTAATGTCATTATAACAAATATAAAAATTTATGTAAAAGAAATAAAGTTTATGGTCGAATACTTATTCACAATTTTGTAAACTGCTTATTTACAATTGTTTTTGTAATTTTATCAAAAGGTTTATAAAAAAAACTGGTCTAAGAAATGCGTAAAATCCTCCTTATAATTATCTTTTTTTCATTAAAAAGTTTTGCTTTTCAAGACACACTTTTCGTTTCTACTGAAAACACAAACGTTAATTTAACTAAAAGCACTTCTTTTTTTACTTCTGAAGAAGATATTTTATTAGAAGATTTTGCTGAAATTGATTTTATTACCAATAAATCTAGTAAAGATTTTTTTTACTTCGATTTTAATCAAAAAACAATCTTATTAAAATTTATTATTAAAAATATATCTAAAAAAGAGAATACATACTTTTTAAGATTTTCTAATGCGTTAATTTATGAAATTGAGTTATATAAAAAAGATAATTTAGGATTAAATATTGTTGATTCAACAGGGATAAAGTATCCTTTTCTTAAAAGAAAAGAGAAAAACAGAAACTTTGTAATTCCAATACAAATGAAAGAAAAAGAAGCATCCACTTTTTTAATAAAATTTAATAAAGCAAAAGGTAGACCGTTGGTGACAAACATAATATTATTGGATGATAATTCGTACAATAACACAAGTTTTAAAGAATATATTTTAATTGGTGTTTATGTTGGTTTAAGTCTTATTTGTGTTTTAATAAGTATTTGCTTGTTAATAGTTTTAAAAGATAAAATGTATTTGTTTTATGCTTTATATGTGCTTTTTTTAGGGTTGTTTATTGTTTCTTATTCTGGTGTTTTCCAACAAGTAATTTTAGATGGTCATGCAGTTTTGAATAAGTATAAACACTATGTGGTTTTTAGTGAAATTGCATTGATTTTATTTGTATTGTTTTCTCAACATTTTTTAGATGCTAAAAAGTATCAGCCAAAGTTGTATAAAACGTTATTATGGGTATTAGGAGTTGCAGTTTTTTTAAGAATCTTACTCCACTTTTTCTTTAATGAATTGTTTGCAGGCTTCATACCAATATTTATGAAAATATGGTACACTATTCATTTATTCGGCACTATAATAATAGCTTATCAAATCATAACAATCTATAAAAAAAATAAGTTAAAACATGGCCTTTTTGCATTTGCGTATTTAAGTATGATTTTAGGTGCGGTAATTTCTGTTTTATACCATAGTGGTGGTTTTGTAAACGGAATGATTAATAATCTACCAATACTACTTTATTCTTCTTTTATAGAAATTGTATTAATTACCATTGCATTAGTTTTAATGGTGAAAAATATAATATATGAAAAAGAACAACTAGTAGATTCAGTAATTAAAGAGAAACAAAAAAATTTAACAGATGCTATTGTTTTAAACAACAAAAGTAAAGTGTATTTAAATTCTTTAAAGTATATAAAATCTGATGGAAATTACATTGAGTTTCATATTGAAGAGAAGAAAATTGTTGACAGAAATAAATTAAAAACTTTACAAGAAACTTTACCTTCTAATTTTGTTCGCATACATAAGTCTTATATTATTAATAAAAATTATATAAAAACAACGAATAGTAATTCGATAATCTTACATACTGATATAGTAATTCCTTTATCTAGGCATTATAAGAAGAACTTGTAATGTATTTCATGCTGTTTTATGTGTTGCTTATCACAATTTTTTGCGAGAGATTTTTCTAAAAAATATATTTAGTGTATCAACACATAAAATTTATTTATCATGAAAAAAGTACAACTATTCCTTAGTTTATTGTTTTTTACTCATTGCTTGTTTTCTCAAACAAACGGATGGTATCAATATTCGCAACCCAAGAAAATTTACGACATGAAGTATGACAGTGTAGGAAATCTACATTGTGGCACCGATATGGGGTATGTAAAGTTAGATAATACTCTTAAAGTAGTAGATTTTAAAAATTTGACTTCGCAAACTTTCCCTGTGGGAAAACTTGAACAAATTGCAATAAACTCTTCAAATAATAATTTGCTGTATGCCATTACAGATCGTAAAAATATATTAGAAATTAATTTAACTACAAATGAAATTAAATATCCTTTATTTAATGAAACTTTAGAAGATTTTACTAATAATAATTTTGATCATACTAAAATCTATTGGGCTAAAAATGGTACGCTATATATTTTTGGTGGAAGTAAAAAATTTTATCAAACGTTAGAGAATGGGGTATTAAGTGCTAAAAAAGATATTGATTTTATACCTACATCAATAATAGAAAATAAAGACGGTACAAAAGTATATTTCGCTAGCGCTACAAAAGGTCTGTGGGTATTAGATTTTGCAAATGATTCTTGGGTAAATTATACAAAAGATAATTCTGGGTTAAACAATAACGGTTTAACAGATTTAGGACTAGATGCTAATGATGTTTTATACATTACTAGTTATGGGGGTTTATGTTCATTGAATAATGGTGTTTTTACCAAATATGAAAAACTACAACCTAATTCTACATTAAACTATCCATGTTTTCAGGTTGATATACATCCTAATAATAATGAAGTAGTCGTAAGAACATCAACAAATAATTCTGCCAGTCACCAAGGATTTACAAGGATTGAATTAGCGAATAACACTTGGTCAATTTTTAAACAAGATGATACTAATTGTGTGAATAAAAATACGATGGATCATTCAATTTATAATGCTGATGGATCTAAAATTTTGGCTATAGAAAGTTTTCAAGGATTTAATCTTGCAAAAAACATGGTTTTTGATTACAAAAATAATACCTGTTCAGAAATTGATTTTAATTATTTAGATGCAGAAAATATAAATTCATATTCAAATTTTAATACAAGACCAGGAAAAGCTTCTGGTACAATCGATGTTGGTTTTACCAATAATAAAGGGTTTAATATTTTAAATGTACATATCGCGCCTCATCAACAACAATTTGCAAACCTAACACTGCCAATTCCAAATCCAGTAAGCACATTTCAATATGATGTATTAACTCATAAAGACAAATTTTTAGTCACAAACAATAAAAAAGAAATACAAAAAGTAGATAAAGATAATAGTGTAACTACAATAGAAAACTTTAATGCAGGCTCTTTAATTAAAACAAAAAAAGGAGGCTTTTCTATAACAGAAAAAGCCCAGTTTGTATATAGCGAGTTTGTTGGTAGTGATAGAAAAATATTTTATAAAGAATGTGATTTTTCTGAGAACACTTGTAGTGAGTCAACAGAGATGTTTGCTAATGATCGAAATTTAACAAGCAATGTTACATTTAGTTGTCAAGAAACTTCTGATACAGAATTAGTTTGTGGAGTTATTAAAAAAAACAACTCAGGCGAAAATGCAATAAAAATAATAAAACTTGATAAAGCGACTAGAAATGGCACACCAGTTTTAGAAACATTAATCTCAGAAATAGTTACAAATATTGTAAGAGATATTGCATTTTTAGATGATACACGCTCAGATGGTGTAAACAATCCAAAAGCCCATATAATTAGTGATAATGGGGAAAGAATTGCAAGTATAAGTCAAACAAGTAATGAACCTGTTAAGTTTTTTTACAGTGCTGATAAAAATAAGGATGGAGAAGTAGATTCTTTAGAAGAGGTTGATGATAAATGGGTAGACGATGAAATTTATGATGATGCTGGAGTTTTTTTTAATAGTATTGTTGGAATTTTTAGGATTCATGATGATAATCTAGCTTCAAATGATGCTTTAAAACATTTAAGAAAAAGATTTGGGCATTATTTAGCACATGAAGATGGTACTGTGGGTAACAGAATAAAAAACTCTAATGCAGATGAAGTACTAAAAACAAAAAATATTACAGGGTCTGAATTCAATAATTTACCAAGCGATTTTAAAATTTATAAAATGGTAGTTATTGGCTATTCAAATTATAAATATGCCACTTTTATGAATACAAATTATGGCTTGTTATTTAAACCAGAAATAGATTATAACAGTATTCTAAATATTGAAGTAGAACAACTTTTAACAAGTAAAGTTTCTGTTCATCCAAATCCTACTAGAAATAGAGTAATTATTTCTGGAGTTGAGGTTGGAGAGTTATCTCTTTTAGATTTAAACGGCAGAAAAATTAGAGTATCTAAAGCTAAAAATTTAGATATTTCAGGAGTTTCTAAAGGAGTTTATTTGGTGCATATTAAAACTAAAAACAATAAAAATATCAGCAAAAAAATTATTGTACAGTAGGTAACTTTGTCATAAGAACCTTTTTGTATCTTGTGTGTTGATATTTCATGATATGCAAAAAGAAAAGTTGCTTGCTGTTTTAAGACTGCAAAGAAGTAAGGCCGTGGGCGATATTTTGGCTAAAAAGTTAATTGCTAAAGTTGGAGATGTAGAACAAATTTTTAAAGAAAAACCTACTACGTTACAAAAGATAAATGGAATCGGTTCTCATGTAACGAATCATTTATTTGATACTAAAAATTTACAAGAAGCAGAAAAAGAACTCAATTATATTCAAGATAATAAAATTGATTATTCTTACTTTTTAGAAGACGATTACCCAGTCAATTTACAGCACTGTATTGATGCTCCAATTTTGTTTTTTAAAGATGGAAATATCGATTTTTCCAATCAGAAAATAATATCGATTGTTGGTACAAGAAATATAACATCTTATGGACGCGATTTTTGTAATCAACTTATTGAAGATTTAACAGAACATAATCCAATTATTGTAAGTGGATTTGCTTATGGAGTTGATATTTGTGCGCACAAAGCTGCAATAAAAAACAAATTACAAACTTTTGCAGTCTTGGCTCATGGTTTTGATCAAATCTATCCGAAGGTTCATAAAAAGTATATCAATCAAGTTAATGAAAAAGGTGGTTTTATTACTGAATTTTGGAGTGAAGAACAACCTTTACGTGAAAATTTTTTAAAGAGAAATAGAATTGTTGCAGGAATATCAAAAGCTACAATTATTATAGAATCTGCAGAAAAAGGAGGTTCGTTAGTTACTGCAGATATTGCAAATTCTTACAGCAAAGATGTCTTTGCTGTACCTGGAAGAACAACAGATATTTATAGTAAGGGTTGTAATAGTTTAATTAAAAATAATAAAGCACATTTGCTAACTTCAGCTTCCGATATTATTAAAATGTTGAATTGGGATGTGTCGAAAGCATCTATTCCTAGACAAAAAGAATTATTTGTAAGTCTTACAGAAAAAGAACAAAAAATTTATAACTACTTACAAAAAACTGGCAAACAAATCTTGGATATTATTTCTTTAGAAACTACAATTCCTATGTGCCAATTATCATCTATTTTATTGCAAATGGAACTAAAAGGTGTTATAAAACCACTACCAGGAAAGGTTTTTGAAGCTACTTAAGTTCTTTTACAAAGATGTCTGAACCAAGGTATTCATTTTTTAAATTTAACCAATGATGAAAGCGTGAGAAATTTACATCAACAATATTAAAAACTCCATCAAAGATTACTCTTTGCCCTTCTCTTCCAGAATTTTCTGGATACATAATTTCTAATCCTAAAAATTGATAATCTGATTTTGAAAAAAATAAATTTAAGGATTTAGAAAATATAGGTTTTTGTAATTCTATAGATAATTTAAAAGCTTTTTTAGAATTGAAATCAACAACAACTACGTTATCATTAAGATCAAATTTTTCGTTTTTCAATGACATAGGAAGTAAAGAAAAGGTTTGATAAAACCTTCTATAATTTGAATTTCTTTTAGGTTGTAATCTGTATTTTTTTATTAATAAAGAATCTTTTTCAATTTTATCATCTAAAAAAGTTATAGCATCCCCATTTTTATCAATTTTATGTGTTGAAATATGTGTATCTCTATTTCTTTGTAATTCAAATTCACCTGTTGAGTTATTAAGAGTTACAATAGACAATCTTTCAGGATTATTTATTCTTGGTTCTTGAATTCGAAGTTTAAATTTTAAACTTTTTAAATTGTTATAAGGGTCGTGTTTTTTTATACTTTTTTCTAAGATTTGTTTACTTGTTAATGATGGTTTTTGATTACATCCAAAGAAAATAATCAGCAAAAAAAAGAAAAAACGTGTCATAGTATTAGTAGTTTCGAGTTCTAAACCTAGAAAAAACTAGAAGAAATATTTTTAAAATTATGTTAAATAAAATGTTAAATGTTATTGAACAAATTATTATTACTTTTGACAATATACCTAGATAAATGTCGTCAGAAGAAAAATTAATGTCTAAAAAGAAACCAGCATTTCCTTTGAATGAAATGTTGAATATCTATTTAAAAGAATATAATAGAGATATAAAAATCCCTATTTTCTATGACGATTTATTACGTTTTCAAGGGTCAATTACAGTGTATGATAAAAATGATAAAGACACACTTTGGATACGAACGTATTACTCAGAATTTGATCGTATAGAAATTGATTTAAGTCTTAAAAAAATCTATACCATTTTGCATTCTAACGGAAATGAAGATACTATTCCATTTCTAAATGTAGATGCTATTGATTATTGTACGTTCGGAAATTCTAAGCCTTTTCGTATTAAAATCAGGAATATTTTAAACGATAATTTCACATATTTTTATGTAAAAAAAACTGATGCTTCACGTGTTTACGGATTGGAGTTAGAACATATGTTATCACCATATAATTTGAATTTTTTAGTCTATAAAGACACTTTAATTGAAGAGCATATTGCAGGAATTCCTGGAGACGATTTTATAAAAGATTTTTTACCAAAATGTACATCTTCCGAGCAAGCACAATTAGCTAAGGAGTTTGTGAAATTTAATGAGCGTTCAATGATTCGTTTGTTAGGTGATATGCGTTCGTATAACTATGTTGTTGTTCCAACGCATGATTTTGATCATATAGTTTATAAAATTAGAGCGATTGATTTTGATCAGCAATGTTTTGAAGGAAAGCTAAAAGTATACAACCTTCAGTTTTTTAAAGAGAACTATAAAATGGTAAAAATGGTTACTGAAAGACTGCAAGAAAACTCGGTAGATCAGTACAAAATTGAAGAACGTTCTATTGTTGCAAAACGAATGATTAGTTTTCAAGATCGAATAGAAGAATTGATAGAATGTATGAAAAATGATAGTATTTCTTATCCAGAAAATATTGAGCAATTAAAAAGTGAAGTAGGAAATTACACCAATGATTTAGCATTTAAAAAATGTAATAATATGGGAGAAATATTAGAAACAATTTTAGATTTTGTAAAGCGTAATTATTTAGATATTAGTACCAAATAATTATTGATTTTTACTTCTTAAACTTTCAATAATAACTGTTGCTAAAATTAATGCACCTCCAATATAGGTATTCATAGAAGGAATTTCACTCAAGAAAAAGAAGGCTAAAATAATTCCGAAGATAGGTTGTAAACTACTTATAATACTAGCTGTTGCAGCAGAAAAGAACTTTAAAGAATGTAGCATTAAACTATGGCCAATTGCTGTGGTTAATAAAGCTAAGAGTAGTAAATACGGTAATTGACTTTTCACATTCGATAAATCCATAAAAAATAATGTAGGAATCAATAGCACGCTAATAATTACAACTTGATAAAACATTAACATTGTTCCGTTGTAATTAGCAACTTGTTTCTTTAAAATCAAAATTCTTATTGCGTAACAAAAAGCTGAAAAAACACCGAAAAGAATACCTTTTGTATGGGTACTTTCGATATTAAAACTTGGCGTTAAAATATATAATCCTGCCAAAACCATTAATCCTAATAAAATATAAATTGGATTAAATTTCACTTTTAAAAAGATTGGCTCTAAGAGTGCAATAATAATAGGGAATGTATATAAAGATAAAATACCAAGTGCTACATTAGAAAGTTTTAACGCATAAAAATAGGTAACCCAATGCGCAGCCATAAAAATGCCGCCAAGTAAAAATGGGCCGTAGTCTTTTCTTTTTTTAATGCTTAAATCGATATTTTTATACCTGCAATAAGCATATAAGAAAAGCATCGCAAAAAAAGATCTAAACCAAATAATTACTTCTGTGGGCATGTCAATATATCGCCCTAAAACACCTGAAGTACTTATAAAAAGTGTTCCTAAAAGTAAACCAGAAAGATTTTTTAAGTGCGAGTTTTCCATTAGATTTTCTCTAAAATATTAAATGCAGTTTTTACAGAATCTATTTTTATAAAGGTAATTAATAGACGCAAACCATTTTTAGTTTGTTTCTCTTTCATCACACAACTTTTAGAATTTCGCTGAACGTATTGCAGCATTTTTGTAAAATGTACCGATTGATAAAATGCACTTTGTTGATCGGAAACAAAATACCCAATCATTCTTTTTTGTTTTAAAATGATTTTTTCTAAACCTAGTTTTTTTGCCAACCATTTTATTCTAACCGAATATAAAAGATCTTTCACTTCATTCGGAATTTCACCAAAACGATCCACTAAATTTTGTTCAAAAACCAATAATTCTTCTTCGGTTTTAAGACTTCCTAAATTGTTATATAAACTCAATCTTTCTGAGATTGAATTCACATAATTATCAGGAAAAAGAATCTCAAAATCAGTATCAATAGTTACTTCTTTTACAAACTCTTTTGGTTTTTTAACTTCGGATGAGTACAATTCTTTAAACTCATTTTCTTTTAACTCTTCAATAGCTTCTTGTAGTATTTTCTGATAGGTATCAAACCCAATGTCATTAATAAATCCGCTTTGTTCACCACCTAATAAATCTCCAGCACCACGAATTTCTAAATCTTTCATGGCAATGTTAATTCCGCTACCTAAATCAGAAAATAACTCTAAAGCAGTAATTCGTTTTCTTGCATCATCCGTCATCATATGATACGGCGGCGTAATAAAATAACAGAATGCTTTTTTGTTAGAACGCCCAACTCTACCACGCATTTGATGCAAATCCGACAAGCCAAAATTATTGGCATTATTGATGAAGATTGTGTTGGCATTTGGTACATCCAATCCACTTTCTACAATTGTGGTCGAGACCAAAACATCAAACTCATTATTCATAAAACCAAGCATTAAACCTTCTAGTTTTTTGCCTTCCATTTGTCCGTGACCAATACCAATTTTTGCACTCGGCAACAAACGTTGTAATAAGCCAGCAACTTCTTTTATGTTTTCAATTCTATTATGGATAAAAAATACTTGACCGCCTCTAGAAATCTCATAAGAAATAGCATCTCTAATGGTTTCTTCAGAAAAACGAATCACGTTTGTTTCGATAGGATGACGATTTGGTGGCGGTGTTTTTATGACCGATAAATCACGCGCAGCCATCAAACTAAATTGTAAGGTTCTTGGGATTGGCGTTGCAGTTAACGTTAGCGTATCAACATTTTCTTTGATGGTTTTTAATTTGTCTTTTACGGCAACTCCAAACTTTTGTTCCTCATCAATCACCAAAAGACCTAAATCTTTAAATTTTATACGTTGATTTGTAAGTTGATGTGTACCAATAATAATATCAACTTCACCGCTATTTACGCCATCAATTGCTGTTGTTTTTTGTTTTGCAGTTCTAAAACGATTTAAATAATCTATTTTGATGGGAAAGCCTTTTAAACGCTCAGAAAAAGTTTTGAAATGTTGAAAAGCTAAAATGGTTGTTGGTACTAAAATAGCTACTTGTTTTCCGTTATCAACGGCTTTAAAAGCAGCTCTTACAGCAACTTCTGTTTTCCCAAAACCAACATCTCCACAAACCAATCGATCCATGGGTTGCTCTTTTTCCATATCCGTTTTTACATCCTGCGTAGCAGAAAATTGATCAGGCGTATCTTCGTACATAAAACTACCTTCCAACTCGTGTTGCATGTGCGTATCTGGACCAAAAGCAAATCCTTTTTGGAGTTTTCTTTTAGCGTATAATTGAATTAAATTAAACGCAATATGTTTAACTCTAGCTTTGGTTTTTTGTTTGATTTTTTTCCAAGCTCCAGAACCAAGTTTGTAAATTTTTGGAGGCTTTCCGTCTTTTCCGTTGAATTTAGAAACCTTGTGAAGCGAGTGAATACTTACATATAAAATATCTCGATCTCCATAAATTAGTTTGATGGCTTCTTGCTTTTTGCCTTCTACATCAATTTTTTGTAAGCCGCCAAATTTTCCAATTCCATGATCGATATGCGTTACATAATCGCCAATTTGAAGATTGTTTAATTCTTTTAATGTGATGGATTGCTTTTTAGCATATCCGTTTTTTAAACGAAATTTATGATAACGCTCAAAAATTTGATGATCGGTATAGCAAACTATTTTTTCATCAAGATCTATAAATCCTTGATATAAAGGAAAAATTACCGTTTGATAGCTTACTTCTTTTTCTAAATCTTCAAAAATATCATCAAAACGTTGTGCTTGTTTTTCGTTGGCACAAAAAATGTAATTGGTAAAATTAGCATTAGAAAACTCGTTAAAGTTTTGCGTTAGTAACTCAAACTTTTTATTAAATGAAGGTTGAGGTTTTGTATCGAAAGAAATAATTTTGTCATTCCGAACTTGTTTCGGAATCTCATTCTGTTGAGACGCTGAACTAGTTTCAGCGTGACGCGTAGCACCAAAATGAGCAACAGTAAAATCACTCAATTGATTTTTTATAAAATCACCATTACAAAATAAATCTTCGGGTTTTGCATGTTTTATTTCTGAAGATAATTCGGTAAAAGAAGTTTCTGCTTTTGCATAAAATTTATCTAATAGATCTGTAAGTAAATCAACATTTTTAGCAAAAATTCTAGTTTTTGATGAGATGTATTTTAGAAAACTTTCTCTTCGTTCTAGCAAAGATTTGTTTTCTACATTAGACATAATGTTTACTTTCTTCAACTTCTCTAAAGAAAGTTGGGTCTCTACATCAAAAGTTCTAATGCTATCAATTTCATCACCAAAAAACTCAATTCTAAATGGTTCATCATTTGAGAAAGAAAAAACATCTATTATTCCACCTCTCACGGAAAACTCTCCAGGTTCGGTAACAAAATCTACTCGGTTAAATTGATATTCGAATAAAACTTCGTTTACAAAATCGAGAGATAAATTATCGGCAATACTAATTTTTAGTGTATTTTTTTCAAGTTCTTTTTTAGTAACTACTTTTTCAAATAACGCTGTTGGATAGGTAACAATTACCGCAGGTTTTTTTCTGGAATTAATTCTGTTTAAAACTTCCGAACGTAATAACACATTAGCATTATTAGTTTCTTCTATTTGATAAGGTCTTCTGTAAGAACCCGGATAAAACAACACGTTTTTATCGCCTAATAATTGCTCTAAATCATTTAAATAATAGGCAGCTTCTTCCTTATCATTAAAAATTAATAAGTAAGGTTTTTCTATGGCTTTAAAAGTTTCTGAAATAACAAAAGACAACGAAGAACCGACCAAATTCGTAATCTGAAATTGGTTTTGTTCTTGTTGAAGTTGGTCTAAAACCTGCTTTGTCTTTGCAGATTTTTGGTATGAATTGACAATTGTCTGCGTATTCAACGGAAAAAATATTTGTGCAAAAATAAATTCTTAATTTGAAATTATCCTTTTAATTCTAATAAAAAACAATATTTTTGGTGAAATATAGTTAATTAACCAAGTAACTAATAGGACTATCTACATGATTAAAAGCTTCGGGGGAAAGCTAGGTATTGGCTTTATGTTCTTTTTATTGAGTGTTGGCATCATTTATTCTCAAAATGAGGAAAGTAAATGGACAGCAGGGTATAGTTTGGCTATGGTAAAGTTTAACGACGAAGATGCTAAGATTATTGGCGAAAATTTCAATTTTCAGACTACAAAAATAAACGTTTCAAGGTATTTTTCTAAAGGATTAATTTTAGATGCAGGATTCTCTTTAAGTTTAATTGATAGAATTGAAGGTTTTTACGGCAACGCTTTTTCTTACTTTTCTATTGATGGGGCTATTCGGTACGATTTTAACAATTCTAACGAAAATTTTGTGCCTTATATAGGAATTGGTGGAAGCCTTGTTGGAGCGCCGAGTACCATACCTGGTTCTAAATTAACGAACACATACAATTTTATTTCTGGTGCAACATTCTGGTTTCACCAACATATAGGGATGAACACACAATTTACCTATAAACTTTCTCCAGCCGAATATCAAAGTATGAAATCTCATGCCCAAGTTTCTGTAGGTTTTGTCTATAGTTTTGGTTCTAGAGTCTTAGAAAGAAGACTTTGGGATAGAGATTAATTGAAAGATTTTAAAAACCTAGTCATCTTCTTACTATTTATATAGCCATCAACTTGTAAATCAATTTCAAATTTATTATTTAAAATAGTTGTTGTTGGGTAACTGATTCTACCATTTTTTAATGCGAGTTCTTTTGCTAATTCATGAATGCCTGAACTTCCATTAGATTTAAAAACAAATGTTTTTCCTAAAAAAGTAATCGATTCTTTTTGCTCAGCATTTAGTGTTACAAAGTAAAAGTTGTCATTTAAAAGTTGAATTACTTTTTCGTTTTTAAAAGTTGTTTTTTTCATTCCATGACAAAATTTACACCAATCTGTATAGATAAACACTACCAATGTTTTTGGGTTTTGCTGATGCAATTTTTCAACCTCAGAAAATGTATGAACTTTTAATTCAATATTTTTATTTTGGGCGTTTAAGGTTAAACATCCAAAGAAAAGCAGAAAAAGAAGTATGTTTTTTTTCATCAATCAAATTTAAAATAAAGTATAACGTACACCTAAAAACGCTCTAATACCTTGATTGGATGCATATACATAACTTGGATCAAAAGCCAATTCTGGATTTTGTTCTGTATCCACACCAACATCAAAAGGATTATTTGAACTATTAATACTATTGGCTGCAGGTGTAAAGTTTAGCAAGTTTTTTACACCACCATAAACTTCCCAACTATTAGAAAACTTTTTTGTTAATTGTATATTCTGAACGCTAAACCAAGGAGAAAATTCTGCTCTTTTATCTTTATCACCTAATAAAGGCAAACGCATTGGACCGTATAAATTACCAGTGTAATCTATTTTAAAATTAGTATTAAATTTATAAGAAATAGACCAAACTCCGCTAAAACTTTCGGTTAATAATTGTCTCGTTTTTATGTTGTTTTCGGTAACTGAAACATCCATTAAAGTAGCGCCTGCACTAATTGCTAATCCATTTGTAAAGATGATATCTGTATTTAAAGAAATTCCTTTAGAAACGGAATGTCCGTCTAAATTTGCATAAATAATTTTGTTAAAATCAGTTTCGTAATCAGGTAAAATCCTATTATCAAAATAAGTGTAAAAAGCACTTGCATCAAAAGTAATAAAGGAATTTTCGGTATTTATTTTTTTTACAAAATTGATGTTGGCATTCCATGAAGTTTCTGGCTGTAAATCGCCTTCAAATTCAACTTCACGAGCACCAGTTAAGGCTGCATGATCTTCTGTAAAAACATTGGCAACTCTAAATCCGTTACCGATACTTGCTCTAAAAATGTTAGAATTATCCTTAGAATTCCACTTATAATTTATCCTTGGAGAAAAAATACTTCCGTGGTTGTTATTATAATCCCAACGAGCGCCAAGTAATAATTTTTTTCTCTTGCTTAAACTGATTTCATCCTGAATAAAAACTCCAGGTAAATGGGTAACTGAAGGATTATTTGTAATACCATCATTTAGAAAAGTAGCAAAAGTATTATCATCATAAAAAGTATATCTATACGCTAAACCGATTAATAAATCGTGATTTTGTTTTACTTGCTTGCTGTAAACAAATTGTCCAAAAGCAATTAATTGTTCGGCGTCATAAGCATCCATTCCGTAAAAAGAATCTTGATAATGTCCGTTGGCGCTAAATTGAAAATTGATGTTTTCTGAAGTTGGTAATTGATAAGTTCCAAAAGTTTCCCAACGGTTTGTATAAATACTTTCTCCATATTTAATATCAGAACCTCTGTATTTTTTTTGCCAATCTAATTCGCCACCCCAACGATCTTCATACACATATCTTCCAGCAATTGTAAATACTTTATTACTTTCTCTTTCGATGTTTATTTTGTTAAAAATCGAGATTCGGTTTTGTAACGTTAAATCAGTAAAATTGTCATTATTATTATCGATTCTATTCTGAAAATTAAAATAGTTAACACCCAACAAACCTTGTGTTTTTTCAGAGATTTTGTATCGTAAACCAATATCTGTATTCACTTCTCCCCAAGAACTTGCAAAAACATCTGTTGCTAATTTTGGAGCGTTTGTAGGTTTTTTGGTGATGATATTAATGATACCTCCAACAGCTTCAGAACCATATAAAGTAGAAGCTGGTCCTTTAACAACTTCAACTCTTTCTATTAAGGCTTGTGGAATTCCAGTTAAACCATATACAGTAGAAAGTCCGCTGACAATAGGCATTCCGTCAATTAATACAAACGTATAAGGACCTTCTAAACCGTTGATATGAATATCACCAGTATTACATACGTTACAATTTAATTGTGGGCGAACTCCATTTACATTTTGCATGGATTCAAAAATAGAAGGCGTAGGATTTTTCTTAAAAAAAGACTTGCTGTAAATTTCTACAGGAACAGGACTTGCTGCTTTTTTAACTGGTCTTAAAGTTCCTGAAATTACAATTTCATCTAAAGAATTGTCTTGTGAAAGAGAAATGTTTTTTATGAGTTTCTGATTATTTTTTAGGTTGATGTTTAGTGATTTGGTTTTATAACCAATACTACTAATTATCATTGTGTAATTTCCGTTAGGTATATTTTTTAAACTGTAAAATCCTTGATCATTTGAAGATGTTCCTATTTTGGTTTTCTTCAAATAAACATTCACATATGGTAATTCTTCACCGTTACTAGAAATCTTACCAGAAACAGTATTTTGTTGAGCAAATAGAATAGAACTGCTCAATAAAATTAACCATAAAAAATATTTTTTCAACATCATATAATCATCAATATTTACGCAAATATAAATAAATTTTTAGACAAGGCTAAAAATTTATTTTAAATAAACTTAAAAGTGTATATTTGCGTATCTAAAAAAAGAAAATGTTTTCGCAATCCGAAGAAAATTATTTAAAAGCAATCTATCATTTAGATGCTGTTTCCGATAAAGGAATTAGCACCAATGCTATTGCGGAAAAACTTTCTACAAAAGCTTCTTCTGTTACCGATATGATTAAAAAACTATCTGATAAAAAGGTAATTGTTTATAAAAAATATCATGGTGTAACATTAACGGAATTTGGTAAAAAAACAGCTGCTAATATTGTAAGAAAACATCGATTATGGGAAGTTTTTTTAGTTGATAAATTAAACTTTTCTTGGGATGAAGTACATGATGTTGCAGAACAATTAGAACATATTAAATCTCCTAAACTAATTAATGAATTGGATTCTTTTTTAGGATTTCCGAAGAAAGATCCACATGGAGATCCAATTCCAGATAACGAAGGAAATTATAATAAGATTGAAAAAAGTTTACTGTCAACTTTACAAGAAAACGAAAGTGGAATTTGTGTTGGCGTAAAAGATTCGTCATCAGAATTTTTACAGTTTTTAGATCGACAAGAAATTCAGTTAGGAAAAAAAATCACACTGATTTCTAAAGAACCTTTTGATGATTCATTAGAGATAAAAATAGGGGATAAGCAATTATCAATATCAAACAAAATAGCGAATAATTTATTCATACAAAAAGCATAAAATAAATCATGAGTACATTTGATCAATTAGTAGCATTCGGAAAAGAACATCCTATACAAGCTGCATTATATGCATCACTTTTTACATGGGGATTAACCGCTTTGGGTGCAAGTTTAGTATTCTTTTTTAAGAAAATGAATAGAGCCGTTTTAGACGGAATGCTTGGTTTTACTGGAGGTGTAATGGTTGCCGCAAGTTTTTGGAGTTTGTTAGCGCCAGCAATAGAAAACAGTCCAGGAGAAGGTTTTGTAAAAGTAATACCATCTGCAATTGGATTCGGATTAGGTGCTTTAGCATTATTCGGAATGGATAAAATTTTACCTCATTTACATATCAACTTTAAAGAAAGTGAAGCCGAAGGTGTAAAAACCGATTGGCACAGAACCACTTTATTAGTGTTGGCAATTACGTTGCATAATATCCCTGAAGGATTAGCAGTTGGAGTTTTATTTGGAGCGGCATCAACATTAGTTGGAGTAGAGCAGACAGAAATGATAATTGCAGCAATTTCTTTAGCGATTGGAATCGGAATTCAGAATTTTCCTGAAGGATTTGCAGTAGCAATGCCAATGAGAAGACAAGGAGCAAGTAGATTTAAAAGTTTTTGGTACGGACAATTATCTGCAATTGTAGAACCTGTTGCAGCCGTTCTAGGAGCTTTAGCAGTTTCGTTTTTTACACCAATTTTACCGTATGCATTAGCATTTGCTGCTGGAGCAATGATTTTTGTGGTTGTTGAAGAAGTAATTCCGGAAACTCAACGTGATAAATACACAGATATCGCTACGCTTGGTTTTATTGGAGGATTTATTGTAATGATGTCTTTGGATGTTGGATTAGGATAAAATATAATTAAAAGCCGAAAGTATTTTTTGAATTTGGACTTTCAAAAGTATACCATTTTGTCTTTTTATTCATTTTTCCATCAGTATTCATAGGTGTAAAACGTACTTTATACTTTCCTTTATTGTTAAATTTAAAAGCACCTGAACACATTCCATGACCAACATTTATTTCATTTTTCCATTCTTTGATTATATATACTTTTTTTGAATTTGTTGTTAAATCAATCAATTCTGTTTTGTACCAAATTTCTTTATTACTTTTATTATGAATGCTAAAAATGGCATTTGAAGAAGGCCCACAACCATAATGTATTAATTGAGTTTTTTTAAAATTAATTCTTAAATCACTGTTTAATAAATTAATTTCTTTTTGATTATTTGTTTTCCAAAACACTTTTTCTCTTTCACCAGTTTTAGAATTCCATTTCACCATTTCTTGACTCTCTTGTTTTGTTTGATCGGAATATTTTAAAAAATAAATAGAGTTGGGTCTAAGCTCACTTTTTGGTTTAAATATTGCCTGGGTTAATTGCATATCTCCAATAAGAATTTCTAATAATTCTAGCTCTACTTTATTTTTGTTGTTTACTAAATAGATTTTTCTATTTTGAAAACTATTTATTGTTTTTTGGCTGTATCCATACCCTTCGATTATAAATATTGAATTAATACTTATTTCTGTTTTTTCTGGGAGAAAACTCATAAAGGAACTTGCACAATCAAAATTATTTGCAAAAGAGCTATAAAAAAAAGAAATAAAAAATAAAGCAGTAAAAATATTTTTCATAATAAAGTAGTTTGTTTTGTGAAAACAATTATTATACCAATAATAAAAAAATGTAATGTAAAATTGTATTTTGCATCAAAATAAAAATCTTGCAAAATCAATCAACTTTTCAAGTTTATAATGCATCCGCTGGAAGCGGAAAAACGTTTACGCTTGTAAAAGAGTATCTAAAGGTTTTGTTAGGTTCTTCGGATATTTTTAGGTTTCAAAAAGTGTTGGCAATTACGTTTACCAACAAAGCAGCTGCCGAAATGAAAGAACGTGTTTTAGAAAATCTAAAAACGTTTTCTGAAGGAAATGAAAACGATTTATTACATATTATTTTAGAAGAAATAGCGATTGATAAACCCACAATTATTGATAGAAGTCAAAAAATAATTGATGCTATTCTTCAAAATTATTCTGCTTTTTCAATTACTACCATTGATAGTTTTACACATAAAATAATCAAAAGTTTTGCTTATGATTTAGGATTATCGCTAAATTTTGAAGTAGAAATGGATGCAATTTCTTTGCTAAACGAAGCTGTTGATATATTGATTTCTAAAATTGGAACTGATGAAAAATTAACTAAATTATTAATTGATTTTTCATTAGATAAAGCTGATGACGACACTTCTTGGGATATTTCTAGAGAACTGAATGAGTTTTCTAAAATTTTGTTGAATGAAGATGATACCAAGCATTTTAAAAAATTAGCTAATAAAAAATTAGATGATTTCACAAGTTTAAAAAACAAACTCAGTAAACATCAAAAAGAGATAAAAAAACAGTTTCAAGAGATTGGGAATTATGGGTTACAAATAATTGCTTCAACCGATTTAGAGCATAATGATTTTTACAGATCTATGCTACCAAATCATTTTGTGAGTCTGTCTAAAAATCCAGAAAACACCAAATTTTTTGAAGCAAGTAAACTTAGAGAACGTATTGAAGAAAATAACTTTTATGCGAAGTCTAAATCGGATGAAATTAAAAATTCTATTGAAGGAATTTTATCTGAATTATTAGAACTCTACAAAAAATCTGAACAATTATATCAGCAGTTTGTGTTGAATAAATTGGCGTTAAAAAGTATTATTCCTTTAGCGGTTTTAAACAATATCAATCAAGAATTATCAACTATAAAAGAAGAAAATAATTTACGGTTAAATGCAGAATTTAATCAATTAATTTCTGATAATATAAAAGAACAACCAGCGCCATTTATTTATGAGCGAATTGGGCAACGATTTATGCATTATTTTATTGATGAAATGCAAGATACGTCTGTGTTGCAATGGCAAAATTTAATTCCGTTGATAGACAATGCGTTGGTGCAAGAGAATAGTAATTTGTTATTAGTTGGTGACGGAAAACAAGCTATTTATCGTTGGCGTGGCGGAAAAGCAGAACAGTTTATAGAGTTGGGTTCTGGCACTATGAATCCGTTTAATATTGAAAAAGAACCAAAAACATTAGCAACTAATTTTAGAAGTTATTCGGAAGTAATTGATTTTAATAATCAGTTTTTTCAACATACTTCTCAGTTTTTACAGAATCAATCGTATAGAGAATTATTTGTTGATGGAAATAAACAACTTATAACCGATAAAAAAGGCGGATTTGTATCACTATCTTTTTTAGAAAAGCAAGAAGAAAAAGAGGAAGAACAAATTAAATATCCAAAGAAAGTTTTAGAAACAATTCTAAATCTTCAAGGTGATTTTTCTTTAAGTGAAGTTTGCGTTTTAGTTAGGAAAAAGAAAGAAGGAATTGCGGTTGCAAATTATTTGTCTGAAAAAGGAATTGATATTATTTCTTCAGAAACATTATTGTTGTCAAATAGTGCAAAAGTCAATTTTATTATTGATGTTTTACAAGTTATTCAACATCCAACAGACAAAGAAACATGGTTAAATGTTTTATACTTTTTACATCAACATTTATATATAAAAGAAGATAAACATTCGTTTGTTTCTGAAGTTATTCATCAATCAAATCAAGAAATTTTTAATCAGTTAAAAAAGTATGGAATAGACTTTAGTTTATCGGCTTTTCATCAGTATCCGTTTTACGAAAAAGTAGAAGAAATCATTAGAAGTTTTAAGTTGATAAATTCTTCGGATGCTTATGTGCAGTTTTTCTTAGATGTGGTTTTAGAACAGCAAAGAAAAGGAACGAGTATTCAGGAGTTTTTAGATTTTTGGGATCATAAAAAAGAAGTGTTAAGTATTGTAGCTCCAGAAAATTCTGATGCAGTTCAAGTAATGACTATTCATAAATCGAAAGGGTTAGAGTTTCCTGTGGTGATTTTTCCTTATGATTTAAATATCTATTATCAACGAGAGCCAAAAATTTGGCTGAACGACTTATCAGAAAATTTTGAAGGGTTTAAGGAATTATTAGTTCCTTTCACAAAAGAAATTGGGTATGTAAATAATGTTGGTGCAGAAATTTATCAAGAACAAAGAGAATTGTTAGAGTTAGATAATTTTAACTTATTATATGTTGCTTTAACACGTTCTGTAGAGCAATTATATATTATCACAGAAAAGAAAATATCCGCCAAAGGCGATGAAAATACAAATTATTATTCGGGAATTTTTATCAATTATTTAAAAGGAATAAATATTTGGAATAATGAGCAACTAGAATATTCTTTTGGTGATAAAAAACGGATCAGCAAAAAGGAAGAAAAAGCATCACTCACAGAAACTCAAGAAGCATTTATTTCAACGCCTTGGCAAGAACATAATATTTATATGTTGGCAAGTGCGTCAAAATTATGGAATACAAAACAAGGAGAAGCAATTGATTTTGGTAATTTGATTCATGAGATGATGTCAAAAATTAATACTGAAAGTGATGTTAAGAATATTGTTGCCAATTATGTAAATACTGGCGAGTTGCCAAAAGAGAAATCGCAAGATATTTTATACCTTATATATAGTATCATAAATCATTCGGGTTTAAAAGAGTATTTCTCCGAAAATGTAACCATATATAATGAGCGAGAAATTGTTTCTATCGACGGACAAATTATTATTCCAGATAGATTGGTTTTCAATCAAAATAATGAAGTAACAATTATTGATTATAAAACAGGAAATCAATCTAAAAGTCATCATCAACAAGTATTAAAATATGAGCAAGTTTTAAAATCGATGCATTTTAAAGTGATGAAAAAACTACTCGTATATATTAATGAAGAAATTACATTGATTGAAGTATAGTTAAAGAATGTAAACTTTGTAACTTTGTTTTTTTAAATTTCATAAAATATGTACGGTAAAATTAAAGATACTTTAAAAAAGGAGCTTCAAGAGATAAAAGATGCTGGTTTATATAAGGAAGAAAGAATCATAACTTCTTCACAAGATGCAGTGATTAAAATTTCTACAGGAGAAGAAGTAATTAACTTTTGTGCAAATAATTATTTAGGATTATCGAATCATCCAGAAGTTATTCAGGCTGCAAAAGATACAATGGATACGCATGGTTTTGGAATGTCTTCTGTTCGTTTTATTTGCGGTACGCAGGATATCCATAAAAAACTCGAAAAAAAGATTGCCGAATTTTACACAACTGAAGATACTATTTTATATGCTGCTGCTTTTGATGCCAATGGTGGAGTATTCGAACCTTTATTAACCAAAGAAGATGCAATTATTTCTGATAGTTTAAATCATGCTTCTATTATAGACGGTGTTCGTTTGTGTAAAGCTGCGCGTTATCGCTATCATAATAATGACATGAATTCTTTGGAAGAGCAATTAATTGAAGCGAATAAACAAGAACATCGTTTTAAGATAATTGTTACTGATGGTGTTTTTTCTATGGATGGAATTGTTGCGAAACTTGATGAAATATGTGATTTAGCTGATAAATATGATGCTTTAGTGATGGTAGATGAATGTCATGCAACAGGATTTATAGGAAAAACAGGAAGAGGAACCGTTGAATTAAAAAATGTAATGGATCGTGTTGATATAGTAACTGGAACTTTAGGCAAAGCTTTAGGCGGTGCAATGGGTGGTTATACAACAGGTAAAAAAGAAATTATAGAAATATTACGTCAACGTTCTAGACCATATTTATTTTCTAACTCATTAGCACCAGCAATTGTGGGAGCGTCATTAAAAGTATTTGATTTAATTTCTAATGACACCACTTTACGTGATAAGCTAGAATGGAATACTAATTATTTTAGAACAGAAATGGAAAAAGCAGGTTTTGATTTAGTTGGAGCTGATGCTGCAATTGTTCCAGTAATGTTATATGATGCAAAATTATCTCAAATAATGGCTAATAAATTATTAGAAAAAGGAATCTATGTTATTGGATTCTTTTTCCCTGTTGTGCCAAAAGAACAAGCAAGGATAAGAGTTCAACTCTCTGCAGCTCACAAGAAAGAGCATTTAGATAAAGCAATTTCTTCTTTTGTAGCAGTAGGTACAGAATTAAAAATTATTTAGAATTAATAAAAAAACTTGTTTTTTATATAAGTTTTTGTAGATTTGTCTTTGTTAATTAGTATGAACAACTTACTTTTGTAGGTATAAAATAAGAACTTTTAATTTAAAAATTTGATAATGAAACAATTAAAATTAGCTGTGATAGCTTTGTTTGCGTTGGTAACAGTTGTTAACGTAAGTGCTCAGGACGAAAATAATCCATGGGTAATTGGTTTTGGTATAAATGCCATAGATATGTATAACGGAAATGATTTTGCATCGCAAATTAGAGATGGATTAGGAAGCAAAGACTGGAATATATTGCCTTCTATTTCTAGAATCTCTGCTGAAAAATACATTGATAAAGGTTTTACTGTTCAATTAGCTGGTACTGTTAATAAAATTAAACATCATATAGCTTTAAATGACTCAGACTATATTATTTGGTCTATTGGAGCAGTAGCTAAGTATGATTTAAACAATTTATTTGGTGATACAGGTATGTTCGATCCATATATTTTTGCTGGTGGAGATTATGTAGCAAGTGGAAAAAGTGACCAAAGTGAATTAATGGGTCATGGTGGAGTAGGATTTAATCTTTGGTTAAATGATAACTTTGGTTTGAATTTTCAACATGGTAGTAAATTAGGTTTTGGTGAAAAAGTAAGATCTCATTATCAAAATTCTTTAGGTTTAGTATTTAAATTTGGAGGAAAAGATTCTGATGGAGACGGCGTTTATGATAAAGATGATGCATGTCCTGAAGTTGCTGGTTTAAAAGAGTTCAATGGTTGTCCAGATGCTGATGGTGATGGAGTAAAAGATTCTGATGATGCTTGTCCTAATGTTGCTGGTTTAGCAGCTATGAATGGTTGTCCAGATGCTGACGGAGACGGTGTTGCCGATAAAGATGATATGTGTCCTAATTCTAAAGGAACAAAAGCTAACAACGGTTGTCCTGATACTGACGGAGACGGTGTAGTTGATAAAGATGATAAATGTGCTACAGTTGCAGGTCCTTCTGCTAACGGTGGATGTCCTTGGCCAGATACTGACGGAGACGGAGTATTAGACAAAGATGATAACTGTAAGAATGAAGTTGGTCCAGCATCTAACAATGGATGTCCAGAGCCTGTAATTAAAGATGACGCTATTAAAGCAATCAACATGTCTGCTAAAACTATCTTATTTAACTCTGGAAGATCTTCTTTCAAACCAGGTGTTACTGCAAGATTAGATGCTATTGTTGCAATTATGAAAACAAATGCTAGAGCTACTTTTGCGATTGAAGGTCATACTGATAGTGCAGGTAGAGCAGCTAGTAACTTAAAATTATCTAATAGTAGAGCTAATGCTGTAATGAAATATTTCGTTTCTAACGGTGTAGACGCTTCAAGATTATCTGCTAGAGGTTATGGTGAAGATAATCCTATCGACTCTAATAAAACTAGAGCTGGTAGAGCAAACAACAGAAGAGTTGAAATTAAAGTTACTAACTAGTAATTTTTAATCAAATAATATTAAAAGCCTCATCATTTGATGAGGCTTTTTTTTATATAAAAAAGTCAGAAGATTAAATTAAAAATACTTTTGATTTAAAGGTAAATAATTTACCTTTGCAACCTGAAAACTAGGGTGTAAAATCCTTTATACATAATTAATTAAATTAGATACAAAAATGTCTACAATAACAGGTAAAGTTTCTCAAATTATTGGTCCAGTTATCGATGTTGAGTTTAATACAGAAAATGGAGAGCTTCCAAAAATTTACGATTCTTTAGAAATTAAAAAAGCTGATGGCTCAATTTTAGTTTTAGAAGTTCAACAACATATTGGTGAAGACACTGTTAGAACAATTTCTATGGATGCTACCGATGGTTTAAGTAGAGGTGTAGAAGTTATTGCTACAGGTAATCCAATTCAGATGCCAATAGGAAATGATATCTATGGACGTTTATTTAATGTTACTGGAGATGCGATTGATGGTTTAGGAAATTTAAATAAAGTTGGTGATGATGGTTTGTCAATCCACAGAGCTGCGCCTAAATTTGAAGACTTATCTGTATCTACAGAAGTTTTATTTACAGGAATTAAAGTAATCGATTTAATTGAACCTTATGCAAAAGGAGGTAAAATTGGATTATTTGGTGGAGCTGGAGTAGGTAAAACAGTATTGATTCAAGAATTAATTAATAACATTGCAAAAGGGCACGGAGGATTATCTGTGTTTGCAGGAGTAGGTGAAAGAACTCGTGAAGGAAATGATTTACTTCGTGAAATGTTAGAATCTGGAATTATCAAATATGGTGATGACTTTATGCATTCTATGGAAGAAGGCGGATGGGATTTATCAAAAGTTGATAAACCTGGAATGAGAGACTCTAAAGCAACGTTTGTATTTGGTCAAATGAATGAACCACCTGGAGCACGTGCACGTGTTGCATTATCAGGTTTAACTATTGCTGAGTATTTTAGAGATGGAGCTGGAGAAGCACAAGGAAAAGATGTACTTTTCTTTGTAGATAATATTTTTAGATTTACACAAGCAGGTTCAGAGGTTTCTGCCTTATTAGGACGTATGCCATCTGCGGTAGGTTATCAACCAACATTAGCAACAGAAATGGGTGCGATGCAAGAACGTATTACATCAACTAAAAAAGGTTCTATTACTTCTGTGCAGGCAGTTTATGTACCTGCGGATGATTTAACAGATCCAGCGCCAGCAACAACATTTGCGCATTTAGATGCAACAACAGTATTATCTCGTAAGATTGCTGAGCTAGGTATTTATCCTGCGGTAGATCCTTTAGATTCTACATCAAGAATTTTAACAGCAGATATTTTAGGTGATGAACATTATGATACAGCACAAAGAGTAAAAGAAATTTTACAACGTTATAAAGAATTACAAGATATTATTGCCATCTTGGGTATGGAAGAATTATCTGAAGAAGATAAGTTAGTAGTACACCGAGCTAGACGTGTACAACGTTTCTTATCACAACCTTTCCATGTAGCTGAGCAATTTACAGGTATACCTGGTGTCTTAGTTGATATTAAAGACACTATTAAAGGATTTAATATGATTATGGATGGTGAGTTAGATAAATACCCTGAAGCTGCTTTTAACTTAAGAGGGTCTATTCAAGATGCAATTGATGCAGGAGAAAAAATGTTAGCAGAAGCATAAACAGTTGACAGTTGGCAGTTGGTAGTCTTAACTAACAACTAACAACTAACAACTAAAAACTATTAAAAATTATGTTTTTAGAAATTGTAACACCAGAAGCAATATTATTTTCATCAGAAGTAGTATCTATTTATGTACCAGGTGTAAATGGTGAGTTTGAAATGTTAAATAATCACGCACCAGTTGTTTCTATTTTAAAAGAAGGAACAATTAAAATAGAATCAGAAAACTTTAAAGTTGATGATAAATTTGCTAGCAAATTTTCTAAAACAGCTGATGGTAAAATTAGTTTTTCCATTAATTCTGGGACATTAGAATTAAATGATAATAAAGCAATAATATTGGCTGATTAAATTTAGTTAATTAATATAAAAAAAGGCTAATAACTTATTAACGTTATTAGCCTTTTTACATTCTACACTTCTTTCTCTTTTCTTACTTCATACGTTCTTCCCAAATTCTGTTATAGGCTGGATTTTTCTCTTCACCTTTTTTAAGCTCTTCCATAGCTAATTTAAAAGCATTTAATAATTCATCACCTTTAATAACTTTTAATACAACATCTTCTGGCCCACCAGTTAGTGCATTATAGGTATTTACAGATTTTAACGATTTTGCATCTGTAGAAAAATCCATTTCAAAATATTTTGCAGGTGTTTTAAAACTTACGTTTGGAGCAAAAGCCATAATTTTTACTTTTGGATTTAGTCCTTCGCTTTCTAAATCAAAATCTAAATCAATTGTTACTGCTATTAATCCATCTAGATTTAATTCTTGAATTAATTTTTCGTTGATATAATCTGCAGGGAATGTTGTTTTTAAATCTTTCCAAAAATCTTTAAAATTTGTAGATAAAAGTCTACGTGTTCCTCCAGCACCTTTTTCTACAAAAGTAGCTGTTACAGTGTCTAAAATAGGCTTCATTTCTGCGTATGCTTTTGCTTTTACAACAGTTTCTACAGGAATTACATTTATACCGTTATTGTTTTTTAAGCTATTTGCAAATTTAGTATACAATTTATCAGCTAGTTTTTGCCAAGCGTTATCTTCTAATTTTGGAAACCATTTTTTAATGGTTGTTGTTGTCGTTGTTGTCGTTTTTATATTAAAATTGGTTGTAGAACTACTTGACACAGTAGTTTTTTCCTTTTTTAAATTACCTCTAATTACAAATGAAGCAATACCAACATTCTTCATCATTTTTACCGGTGGATGAGAAAATGGATTTCCTTTAGTGATTTTAACATTATACTCACCTTCTACCGTTTTAAAACCATCAGAAACATTTGTGTTTTTATCTTTACTAAAAGAGTTTTTTAATAAATTACCACCAGCAATATCACCTTTAATTAAAATTGGAGTAAAATCTGAATACATAGATAGTTTTTGAATAATTCCTGCATCTGTATTCCGAACTATATCATGTTTAACTCTAGTCACAATCAAAGTATTTTTCTTGATAATTGGTAGTGGAGAGTTTTCGTAATTTTTAAAAGCTTCTATAGGTACAACAATTCTGTTTTTAGCTTTAGAAGGAAAAAGATGTGTTTGCACCTTTAAACTCATCGCACTTGTTATTACTTCTACATACAATTTAGAATCTAAATCTGCATCTCCATTTTTTAATTCAATAACTAAATCTTTTGTACCATCAATAATAATATCTCCTCCTTTTTCAATTCCATTTACGCTGATAATTTCTAGTGGCTCTGCTGGTTGCATGGTTACATTTATTTTGTCTCCACTTGAACTTGTAACTTCAATTTCTTGTGAACCTCTTTTATCTGGGCTAAAACCTTGAAAATAGGTTCCCATTCCAGCTTTTTCAATTTTAGTACCATTTAATAGTACATCACCATCAGTATCTGTTAACCCAACACCTTCATAATTTAAGAAAACAGCAGCTATACCATCACCACAAGTTTCCCAACCTGGAGTTTTAGTTGCAAAATCTAGCTTACTTTTGGGAATTATATTAGAAGTGTATATAAACATTGCAGCTGTTTTTTCTAAGTCTGATTTCTTACCAGCCTTAACAAGGCCGCCAACGGCTTTAGAAATAAGTTTCATAGGTTTAATTTTACTAAAGAAACTTTCTTTGTGAACATAGCCACATTTATATGCTTTAATCTCTTTCTTTTTTAAGAAGCTTTGCCCATTTATTGAGTTTATTCCGAAAGTAATTATGGATAAAAATGCAATTACTTTAATACTTTTTAATGTCATTTTTTTGTTTTTAGGATATTCTATTTTTTCGCAATTTAATACAGGTTAATCTTCTATAAAATACGTCAAATGCCTTATTTTTTATTTACTGTTTAATAAATTTTCTTGTAAAAGAATTGTCTGCTGTTTTTAATTGAATAACATACATTCCTTTGGTTAACTGAGAAATATTTATGTTTTTTAATGAAGAATTATTTATTGATTTTTGCATCACTTCTTTACCTAATAAATTAAAGATTTTTACAGATTTTATTTGTTGATTATCAACCTCTATATTTAAATTATTTGATGCTGGGTTTGGATAAATGCTAACATTTGTTAAATCAGTTTTTAATTCATTTTTTACGGAAAGTGTGTTCAAATCTAATTTCCACAGGCTAGGTTCTGTTCCATTTACACCATCAAAAGATAAGAAATAAAAATTGCCATTATCTGTAATTGTACCTCTACCAATATATAATTTAGTGTCAAAGTATTTTGCATATGTTGTATTATTTAGATTGGTGTCTTTTAACATTTTTGTACCAGCTTCTGTACCATCACTTATCCATGGTTCTTGTCCATTTGTATCAGTCCCTTTAAAAAAGACATAATTATTATACGCAACTACAGTATTATTACTAGCTCCACCTAATTTACCTGGAAAAGTATCTTTAATTAAAACTGTACCTGTTTCGGTACCATTTGACTTCCATAATTCTGAACCATGAACACCATCATCAGCTATGAAGTAAAGTGTATTACCAGCTGCTATTAGATCCTTAGGGGCACTCCCTGATTTAAAATTAACCGTACCTACTATAATATCTTTAATCAATACTGTTCCAGCTTCTGTACCATTAGACTTCCACAATTCTTGACCATGTGTACCATCATTTGCACTAAAATATAAAGTACCATTTACATTTCTAAGGTAATTTAGACTAGATCCTGAATCTCCAGGTTTTATATCTTTCACCATTATAGTTCCAGCTTCTGTACCATCTGTTTTCCATAGTTCAGAACCATTAACACCATCATTAGCAGCAAAAAAAAGTTCATTACCCACAACTGTCAACCCTCCCACGCCACTATGACTTTCTCCATCACCTGGCATAATATCTTTTAACATAATAGTACCTGCTTCTGTACCATCAGAAACCCATAATTCTACTCCTTTTAAACTATCATAAGCAGTAAAGTATATTTTATTTTTAAAGGCAGTAAAACTATTTAAACTATTACTTATACCGGGAATCCTGTTAAAAGCTTTTACCAATAAAGTACCAGTTTCTGTGCCGTCAGTTTTCCAAAGACCATAAGAATCTCCTCTAGACGTACTTGATTCTAAGAATAATGTATTATCGATAACTAGATAACTAGCATGAAGGCTATTGCCAGAGGCTTCTTTTATTGAAGCTACTTTTACCGTACCTGCTTCTGTACCATCAGATTTCCACAGATTTACACCATTAACACTACCTGTATAGGCGTAGAAAAATAATTGATTGTTAAAATTCATTAAAACGCTAGGACTACTTTTAGATTTTCCTTGATAAATATCTTTAACTAAAAGAGTACCAGCTTCTGTACCATCAGATTTAAATAATTCTGAGCCATGAACACCATCATCTGTTACAAAAAATAATGTATTACCTACTGCTCTTAAGTTTCTAAAATTACCTTTGTTATGTCTGTCACTTCCTGGATAATCATGCCTTACTAAAACTGGTTCTTGAGAAAAAGTGTAAATTGTTATAAATGTGAATAATGATAGTATAATTTTCTTCATGGTATTTTTTTTAGATAATAATAAATGACTTTTAAATTAGTGTTTAATAAATTTTATAAGAATTAAAAAACAGTACCCATTACTCAGTTGTTAATTCACTCTAAAAAGGAATGATGAGATAGATACTGTTTAAAAAATATTTTCAGCTTTTTAGGACGATTGAATTAACACTTCAAAAGTAAAATTGTAAAGTGAAAGAGTAAATAGAGTAATTAACGTAATTAACTAAGGTGTTTAACGTAGTTTTATGAAGCTAGACCATTTTTAAATGCAAAACGTATTAATGAAGCTACATTATGGATGTCTAATTTTTTCATAACATTAGTTCTATGTGTGTCTACTGTTCTTGGGCTAATAAATAATTTTTCACCTATTTGGGCATTAGTTAATCCTTGTGATATAAACTTAACAATTTCTTTTTCCCTAGAAGTTAATTCTTCTAAAAGTGGAGACTTCTTTGAATATTTAATAAAAGTTGAAGATGAATCATCAGTGATTAATGCTTTTGTTACATCTGCATTAAAGTATTCTTTTCCATTATAGATGTTTTTTATAGCTAATAATAATTCATCACTTGGAATGGTTTTAAGCATATACCCTTTTACGCCAATTTCTATTAAATTTTTAATAATTGAAGGTTCTTGATACATAGAAAGCATCGCAACTTTTACATCTTTAAATCCTGAGATGATTTTTTTTGCACATTCAATTCCATCCATTACTGGCATGTTAATATCTAATAATGCTATATCTACTAAATGTTGTTGGATAAATTCTATAGCTTCTTGTCCATTATTAACCACAGAAACTACTTCAAAATCAAGTTGATTTTCGAAAGTGTTTTTTATTCCTTCTGCAATTAAAGGATGATCATCTGCAATGAGTATTTTAATAGGCATTATTATAAAGGAATTTTTATAGTTACTAAAGTACCACTTTTAGGACTTGGTTCAAAATTTACATTTCCATTAACCATGTCTAATCTGCTAGAAATATTTAACAATCCAATGCCTTTTTTACTCTTTTTAGATTCAAAGCCAACACCATCATCTTCTACAATCAAAATGACCGAATTATTTGCATTAAATAACTGCACACTAACTTCTGAGGCTTTACTATGTTTTAAAATATTATTAATAAGTTCTTGAGTAATTCTATAAATTGTAATTTCTATTTTTTCTGGTAATCGTTCATCTATATTAAAATGTTCTAAGCTATATTTTATATTTGAAAAAGATAAACTCCCTTCTAATAAATCATTTAAAGCTGGTAATATTCCTAACTCTTTTAATGCTCTAGGCATCATTTGATGAGAAATATTTCTTAAATCTTGATTAGAATTTTCTAAACTTTCTAATAATTCTTTAGGCTCTTTATTATCTGATAAATTTGATTTAGAAAAGTAGTTTCTAGATTTTAAAATAATACTCCCAATTTGTTGAACTACTCCATCATGTAATTCTCTAGCAATTCTGCTTCTTTCTGTTTCTTGAGCATCTATCATTGCTTTTAATCCACGTTCTTTTTCTTTTAATATTTTTTCTTGATTTTTTCTTTTATTTCTTTGATTAACGCCAAAAAATAACATTCCTAATAATCCTAAACTCCCTAATAATATATAAATCCAATTTTTAGTTCTAGATAAAGCAAGTTCTGTTTCTGCTTTTTCAGTTCTAGTTTGTAATAATTCTTTTTCTTTTTTTTCTGATTTATATTTTATTTCCATATCTGCTATGGAATTTGATCTTTTTTTAGAAAAGATAGAATCTTTAATTTTATTATATTCTTCAAAATTTTTTCTTCCTTTAACAATATTTCCTATTCTAAAATTTGTTTCTGCAGTTTCAAGTAGTAATGTTAAAGAATAATTTTTTAGATGAGGGGTTTGTTCTAAAATTTCAAAAGCTTTTTTTGAGTTCTCCTTTGCTTTTTTTAAGTTATTAATTCTATTATAACTTGAAACTAACCCTGAATATGAAAACATATATTCCTTATTAATTTCACCAAATTTTTTTAGGATTTTAAGTGACTCAAGGCGAACTTCTATGCTTTTTTTATTTTGATTAATATTCTGGTAAGTGTTTGCTAAATTAGAATAGAGTTTAGATAGAGTTAGTAAATTATTTGATTTCTTTGCATACTCTATACCTTCAAGAAACGCTTCTATTGCAGAGTCATATTTTTTTAAACTTCTATAACAAATACCTATATTATTCAAAGAAATAGGAAGCCCATTAAAATCTTTATATTTTTTTCTTATTTTATAAACCTTTATTTGATATTCTAGCCCTTTTTTATATTGATTCATCTCTTGATAGATAAGACCAATATTACCTAAAGCTGATATTGAGCTTTTCTCATCTTCAAATTCTTCATCAATTTTTAAAGACTCAAAAAAATAATTAAGAGCTGTATCAAATTCACCTAAATTCCAATACGCTAAACCTAAATTATTAACACATTTAGATTCAATTTTTTTAAACTTATGTTTTTTAGAAAGTTCTAGAGATTTTTTATAGTAAAAACGGGCAGAGTCATATTTTTCATTGACAGCATAATAAACACCATGAATATTATCTAATTCTGCAATCCAATGTGTGTTTTTTACTGTTTTAGCATAATTCTTTCCCTCAATAATTACCTTATTTGCCTTTTCTTTATTAGTGAAAATAGTTTTAAACCCTATTTTAGCATAGGTTTTTAAAATTAATGTGTCTTCTTTTGTTTTTTTTACTTCATAAAGTAAACTATCAATATTTGAAATATTATTTTGTGAGTTAATTGAAAAAGAAATCAGGAATAGAAGTATATAATGTATCTTTTTCATAATTTTTGCTATTTAACAAATATGGAAAAAATTACATGATTTTAAAAATATATTACTTAAAACTTTAATAATCAGCATAAAACAAAAACGAACCCCCCTTGTTAGTTGGGTATTCAATTAATTTTAAAATTTGATTGAAATTCAAGGAAAAATTATAAAATTGAAATGTAGAAAAAAGAGTTTATTTATTTAATAAGCACGCTTGTTATTCCCTTCATAGAAATTAATAAACGCTTCATTTACAACTCTATGACCACCATCAGTAGGGTAATCTCCAGTAAAATACCAATCCCCTAAATTATCTGGACAAGCAATGTGTAAATTATCTACGGTTTGATAAATAACTTCAACTTCAGCATTTATTTCTGAAGTTTTTAGCATCTGTGCAATTTTAGCAGAAATCTCTTCATTACTAAAAGGAGCATAAATTTCTTTTACAAAATTTACTATGTCTTTATCCTCATTAGATTGTTGGGCTTTAGATTTCTTATAAACTTCTTCAACTATAGTATATTGATTGGTTTCTTTTAGTAGTTCAATTGCAGCTTTAAAAGCAATAAAATCACCAATTCTCGCCATATCAATTCCGTAACAATCTGGATATCTAATTTGTGGCGCAGAAGAAACAACAACTATTTTCTTAGGTTGTAATCGATCTAAAATTTTAATGATACTCTTCTTAAGTGTAGTTCCACGTACAATACTATCATCAATAATGACAAGGTTATCGGTAGGTTTTACAACACCATACGTAATATCGTAAACATGCTCAACTAAATCATCTCTAGAGCTATCATCAGCAATAAATGTTCTTAATTTTGCGTCTTTAATTGCAATTTTTTCGAAACGTGGTCTTTCAGATAAAATTTCTGTAACTCTCGATGCCGATAATTTTCCACCACCATCTAATATTTTAGCTGTTTTTTGTTGATTTAAAATATCTTCAGCAGCTTCCGTCATTCCATAAAAAGACGTTTCTGCAGTATTTGGGATGTAAGAAAAAACAGAATTTGTAATATCGTTATTAATCGACTTTAAAATCAAAGGGAAAACTAATTTACCAAGGTTTTTACGCTCTTCATAGATTCCGGCATCTGATCCTCTAGAAAAATAAATTCGTTCAAAAGAACAGGCTTTGTTTTCTTTCTGATCCAATACTGGTAACACACTTGTTGCACCACTTTTCTTAATAATTAAAGCATGACCTCTGTCTAGTTCTTGTACTTTATCAATAGTAACATTAAAAACGGTTTGAATTACTGGTCTTTCTGATGCTACAACAACAACCTCATCATCTTCATAAAAATAAGTTGGTCTAATTCCGTTTGGATCACGTAATACAAAAGCGTCTCCATGACCAACTAAACCTGCCATTGCATAGCCACCATCCCAGTTTTTTGAAGATCTTTTAAGTACATTTTGTAAGTCTAAATTTTCTTCGATATATGGTGATGCATCTTTTTTGCTAAAACCTTCTTCTTTAGCATCTAAATATAATTTAGCTACTTCATCTTCTAAGAAATGGCCAATTTTCTCCATCACCGTTACCGTATCGGTAAATTCTTTTGGATGTTGACCCAATTCTACCAATTCTTCTAATAATTGCTTAGAATTTGTCATATTAAAATTACCAGCAACAATTAAACTTTGATGTTTCCAATTGCTTTGACGTAAAAATGGATGTACACTTTCTATGCTATTTTTACCAAAGGTTCCATAACGCACATGACCCAAAAACAAATTCCCTACATATGGCATGTTTTGTTCTTGCCATAATACATCATCTTTTTTTGATGGATTTTCTTCTAAAACACCATTTAATCGAGCATTAATTTGCCCGAAAATATCCTGTATAGGTTGCGATTTGTTAGAACGTACTCGACTAACATAACGTGTACCAGGTTCAACATTAAACTTTACACTTGCAAAACCAGCACCATCTTGCCCACGATTATGCTGCTTTTCCATTAACAAATACATTTTGTTAATTCCGTAAAAAGCAGTACCATATTTGTCTTTATAAAACTGTAATGGTTTTTTTAATCTAACTAGTGCAATTCCGCATTCGTGTTTAATGGCGTCACTCATTTAATTGTGTATTTGTTGTGTTTGTATGTATAAAAAAATCCGCGTGTTTAGACGCGGATTTTCTTTATGAGATTTCAATATCAAATTGTGTTATTTCTTTAAACGCTTGCAAGCGATTTTTCACTTCATCTTCGGTTAGCTCCTCCATTCGCTGTGTTCCAAACTTTTCGACACTAAATGAGGCGAGGTTAGAACCATGAATTATTGCTCTTTTCATATTGTCAAAAGAAATATCTTCTGTTTTGGCTAAATATCCACAGAAACCACCAGCAAAAGTATCTCCAGCTCCCGTAGGATCAAAAACTGATGCTAAAGGTAAAGCAGGTGCAAAAAACATTTTATCATCATTAAATAATAATGCTCCGTGTTCTCCTTTTTTAATCACTACATATTTTGGTCCCATTTCATGGATTTTTTTGGCAGCATTTACCAAAGAATATTCTCCAGAAAGTTGACGCGCTTCCTCATCATTAATTGTGATGACATCTACACGTTTTAAAACGGTGTGTAAATCTGCTAAAGCGATATCCATCCAAAAATTCATAGTATCTAAGACTACTAATTTTGGTGATGTTGTCATTTGATCTAAAACAGATGCTTGTGTTAATGGATGTAAATTTCCTAACATTACTATTCCGGCATCTTTAAAATGAGCAGGTACAATTGGTTGAAATGTTTCTAAAACATTTAATTCTGTGATTAACGTATCACGAGAATTCATGTCGTTGTGATATTTTCCGCTCCAGAAAAATGTTTTCCCTTCTTTTATGATTTCAATACCATCAGTATTGATTCCTTTAGAATTCATCATTTCTAAATAAGAGTCTGGGAAATCTCCACCAACTACAGAAACAACACCGGTTTCTACTCCAAACTGACTTGCAGCTAAACCAACAAAGGTTCCAGAACCACCTAAAATTTTATCGGTTTTCCCGAAAGGAGTTTCAATTGCATCAAACGCAACAGTACCAACAGCTAATAATTTACTCATTTGTTATTTTTTATGCCTAATTTTGCACGATAATTGCACTAACTAATTTTAAAGTGCAAAAATAAGTTTAAAAAATGACTATCAAAGAAATACAAGAAGAAATTATTGATGAGTTTTCTATGTTTGATGACTGGATGGATCGATATGAATATCTGATTGATCTTGGTAAATCTTTACCCATTATAAATGAAGAACATAAACTAGATGAAAACCTAATAAAAGGATGTCAATCTAAAGTGTGGTTACATTCTCATTTACAGGAAGATAGTTTATTTTTTACGGCAGATAGTGATGCTATTTTAACAAAAGGAATTGTAGCGTTATTATTGCGTGTTTTTTCCGACCAAAAACCTGTAGATATTTTAGAAGCAAATACTGATTTTATTGATAAAATTGGCTTAAAAGAACATTTGAGTCCTACAAGAGCAAACGGATTAGTTTCTATGGTAAAACAAATAAAAATGTATGCTATTGCTCAACAAGCAAGAGTGTAACTATAAAAATAGAATGACAGACAAAGAATTAGAAGAGATAGGAGATAAGATAGTAAATGTTTTAAAAACAATTTACGATCCAGAAATTCCAGTTGATATTTATGAGTTGGGTTTAATTTATGATGTTTTTGTTTCAGAAGAAAACAATGCAAAAATATTAATGACGTTAACCTCTCCAAATTGTCCAGTTGCAGAATCATTACCAAGAGATGTAGAAGACAAAGTGAAATCGTTGAAGCAAATTAATGATTGTGAGGTGGAAATTACTTTCGATCCTACTTGGACGCAAGAAATGATGAGCGAAGAAGCAAAACTAGAATTAGGAATGCTGTAAAACAGTTTTCAGTTGGTAGTATTCAAGTCTATCAGTTTTTTGTTGAAATTGTATCGAGAACAACTTTCAAAAGTTAAAAAATGGAAAAAGAAATAATCAATAGAGTTGCAAATAGCAAATTAAAGACATTTGACCTTGAGGAAATTTATCCTGAAGGAAAACGTGTTGTTTTTGATATTAAAGATTGGTTATTTGAAGAAATCATTTTAAAAGAACAAGATTTTAGAGATTCAGTAAAAAATCATGATTGGTCTCAATATAATAAGTCTTTTGTAGCTGTTACTTGTTCTGTAGATGCTATCATTCCATCCTGGGCATTTATGTTAGTAGCTTCTGAATTAATACCACATGCAAATAAAGTAGTTATTGGTGGTTTAGAGTTGTTAGAAACTGTTTTATATCAAGAACTTATAGGTTTCTTAGATTTTAAAGACTTTATAGATAAACCAGTTATTATTAAAGGTTGTGCAGAGAAGCCAATACCTGCAACAGCTTTCTCATTATTAATAGAAAAATTACAACCGATAGCAAAATCGATTATGTTTGGAGAGGCTTGTTCTACAGTGCCTTTATTTAAAAGAAATTCTTAAGAACTTAGTATATTTTTTAAATCAGATACTTTATTTCTTGAAACTGGTATAGAAAAATTGTTTTCTAACGTAACTTTTCCAGCTCTAGAATTTCCTTGAATTTCAGTTATTTTAGATAAGTTAATAATAAATGACTTATGGCATTTGTAAAAACCAAATTCTGGATTGCAAAAATTTGCTTCTATAGTTTTAAGTTTCTTTTTTATTTGCAATTCTCTTATCGTTTCATTTTCCTTAAAAAATATTTTTAAATCTGTTTTGTTAGATTCAAAAAATAAAATAGCACTTTTATATAATGTAATTAAGTCCCCAGATTTTTTATTGCATTTAATTATAACTTTATTACTATTTGCCTGTAGTTCTTTAAATTGATAGAAAGAGTAGAAATCTAAAAACAGACTAATAAAGCTAATAAAAAACATTGAAGGAACGCACACTTTAATAGTAAAAACTATAATGTTATTATTAAAGATAACAGGAGAATATATATAATGTGCTAAAAAATAATTTATTAAATAGGCAAAAATTAACGAAAAAATAGAGCAAAATATATAGTTGGAAATAAGAATTAAAAAAGTATACTGTTTTGTTTTGTTTTTAAACAAGACATAATTTAAGTATAAATATAATAGAATAAAAGTAAAGAGAGGAATTAAGGTGTAAAAAAGACCAATAATTAACTTATCATAAAATTCAACATTATTATTTAGAAACCTTTGTAAAAAAATAGCATAAAAAAGATAAAGATGAAAAATTGATATAAAAGTATAGAAAATAGGGTGCTTTTCAAAAAAGGGAAAAGGGGTTTTTTTAAGTAAAGATTTTTTAACCTTTAAGTATGTTTTTTTAATCATTTTTGTGAGGATAACAAATATTTACAAAGATATAACTTAAAAAGCACTTCCCAAAGTATATTTAATATCTTCCTTTTTATGACTTGTTGTTTTAATCATAACCATTTCATGTTTATATCAAACCTTTTTATGTTTTATTTGTGGCTTTTACTTGCGTCTTATTAAAAAGTGTACTTATATTTAGACAACAATATTAACCCACAAATATTATATTATATGAATTTCGGCTGTCCCCGCAAGAGTATACTACTCTCTTATACTTATCAAAAAATCAACTTATTTATTCAATACGACATATACAGACTTGTACTTGTCAAACCCATGTAAAGACTTTTTCTTAATTCCCCTAAAATTAAGAATAATTCTAAGTCTTTAGTAAACTCAATTAAGTTATGTAAAAAACATGATTAGGCTTTTTGGCCTTATAAATTAAATATAAATATGAAAATTTGTTCCCCACAAGTATCTGTCCAGGTTACTTCTTGTAGCTTCTATTTAGGGAAAGATAGATCATCAGATTGTTTTAACAATCAAACCAATATAAAGAATCATTCTTATAGATTCTTAAATGCAATCATATATCATTCCTTTTTTATTTTAAAGGAAAAAACTAAAGGCCTACTAATAAGCGCCTTTCTATTTCTAAAAAATAACGGCAGTGTTTTAAAAGCTAACACTACTTATACTCTTAAGTTAGGGACAGAATTTCTGAGTATACCCCTTTTTCTAAAAAGGATTCATAAAGATAGTTTTAATGCTGCCGTTTCTTATATCAACTTATATATTCTTACGAATAACATCAATATTTCAAAAAAATTGTTATGCCCAAATACAATGGTATTAGGGTTTCAAACTTTAAATACAACATCATGAGAAGAAAATTATCTAACATCACCAAAAAAGAAATTTCTTTAAACTTTAATTTATTTATAAAGCTTAGCATGGCATTTTTCATGTTATGTTCATTAAACATTTCTGCACAATCACCAGGAGGTGTATCACAAAGTGCAGGTTTAGTAAATGGTGTAGAATACACATACTATGAAGGCTATCAAAATGCAGCATCATTAACTGCACCCGCTGGTATTACTGGTGCTGTTAAAAATACGGGGTATATAGATGATTTAAATAATCCTCAAAATATATTTCTAAATGAAGATGCAGATACTTTTTCTTTAAAATTAGAAACAAGTTTGGAAATAACATCAGCAGGTACTTATAATTTTAGAGTTGTAAATGTTGAAGATTCTTTTGCTGTTTATGTAGATAATACTTTAAGGTTTTCAGGTGATTATGTTTTTATAACATCAACTTATACTTCACCAGATATTGAACTAACTGCTGGAAATCATACAATAGAAGTTAGATATAGTGAAAATGGTTCTGGTCAATTGTTTAATCTTGAATATGATGGTCCTGATAGTGGTAATACTTTTACAAGTATACCTTCAAATAAGCTTTTCATAACCAGTCCAATAATGACAGCTTGGTTTAAAGCAGATTTGGGTACAACAGCTACAGAAGCTGGTACTATTACAGCTTGGACTGACCAAAGTGCAAATGCTAATAATTTAACTTCAGCTAATGGAAATAACGGTAACACTAAATTTTACGGTACAACTTCGGGACAGTTAATAAACTTTAATCCTTCAATAGTTTTTACAGATGATCAGTTAGGTTCTGCAGATCATGCTAATGGAATTGCGTATGGTAAAAAAGGAAAAACTGTTTTTTCTGTTATTACAAAAACAACAGCAAATGCTGGGTCTGGATGGATAACAGCTGTAGGTGCAGATAATTCTACTTCATCTTCTTTTGGTTTATATACAACTGGTGATGATGCATATCTAACTGCTTGGTCAGATAACACGATAAAAGCTGATTTCATTTCACAAAACGATGCACCTTATATACTTGGTGGTCATTATCAAAATAATGAAATTGTTTCTTCAAATAATTCTTTTTTATATGGTGATGGAGCTCAATTAACAAATGACACTCAAAATTGGACAACCTTAATGAATGATTTTGATGATCTTTCAATAGGAACCCATAATGATTATACAGGTGATGGACACGATGGTAGAATTATGGAGGTTATTCATTACCCATGGGTACTTACAACTGTAGAGCGTCAAAAAGTAGAATCGTATTTAGCAATTAAGTATGGTGTTTCCTTAAATGCAGATTATTTTGCTTCTTCGGGTACAAAAATTTGGGATGCAACAGAAGCATCTTCAAATTATAATAATGGAATAACATTTATTGGAAAAGATATTGCATCTGCTTTAGATCAAAGAGTATCTAAATCAACAAAATCAGGTTCAATATTAACATATGCATTAGATAATAATTTTACTGTTGCAAATACAGATGCTGCAAGAAGTACACTACATGCAAATGATTTACAATTTTTAGGAATAGGTAATGATGGTTTAGGTACAGATTTGCAATCTACAGAATTGGATTTAGCATTATATTCTAGTAGATTAAAAAGAGAATGGAGAGTACAAAGTGAAAACTTTTCTCAAACAGTTAATTTAAAATTTGATGGACAAGGTACAACCTCTTCTAAAACAAATTATTTAGTAAAAAGTTCAGATGGAAATTTCTCAACTGGAACAACTCAAGTTGGAGCTTTAGATGCAAACGGAGAAATAACAGGTGTAACTTTAAATGATGGAGATTATTTTACAATAATATCATTATCAGCAGCACCAGGTGGTGTACCTTCAAATTTAGCCTTTTGGGTTAAAGCAGATGAGGTTACAAATATTGCTAGTGGTTGGGACGATAAATCTCCAAATGGAAACCTTATAGAAACAGTAGGTTCACTAACTCTAAATACAGGAAATACAGTACATAATTTTAATCCATATATCAATAACTTTAGTGGCTCTAATTTCTTTTCTGATGATACAAGTTCTTTAGCTCCAGACAATGTTTACACACAAAGAGACCTTACAGTTTTTGCTATTGCCAATGCTTCAAGTGCTGGGAATGGTAGAATAATAGGTATTGATAATGAAAATTCACCCACACATAATGGAGGAGAACCAGGTTTTGGAGTAAATGCTGGGAACCTAAATATGTATCGATTTTGGGAAAGTGTAGATCAAACTTCAACGTTAAGTGTAACTCCAGGGCAATCTTCACTGTATTCATGGAGTCCTGTCGGTACAACTCTGGACATAGGGTTAGATGGTCTAACACAAAATTTTACGATTCCAACAGGAGGAGTTTGGGGAGATCATTTAAACCTAGGGTACTCTGGTTTTAGTACTGGAGGTGGTGCTTTTCCTGGTGATATACAGGAAGTTATTTGGTATAATGGTAGTTTAAATGCAACACAAAAACAACAAGTAAATTCTTATTTGGCATTAAAATATGGTGTTACTTTAAATCAAAATAGCGCTATAGATTATTTAGCAGGAGATGGAACTACAAAATCTTGGGATGTTTTAAAAACAGACGGAAATACTTTTATACATGATATTGCAGGTATTGGTAGAGATGATAAAGCAAGTTTAAATCAAAAACAATCTAGATCAGTTAATAGTGATGCACAAGTTAGTATTTATTTAGGAGATCATTTATCTGGTTTAAAAGCATCAAACGCATTAAATGCAAGTACATTTTCTGCTACAAATAGTTTTTTAACATGGAGTAATAATAACTTAAGTATAGCCCCATCTATAACATACGAAACAACTAGTAGTGGTACAGATAAACCACATCGTATCATGCCAAGAGTATGGAAAGTACAAGAAACAGGTACAGTTGGCGAAGTAACAGTACATGCCCCAGAGTATTTTCATTACCTTTTAGTACATTCTTCTAGTGATTTTACTACAGGAACACCTACAGAATATCAATTACAAGATGATGGAAGTGGAAACTTAGTGGCTAAAGTAGATTTAACAGATGGTCAGTATTTTACTTTTGCATATGAGTTTTTTGCAGTAGAAAAATGTGAAAAAACGGCAGCACTAATTCATGGTGCAGATAATGATGACGATTCTGAAATAGGTATATCTGCTTGGGTTTCTAATGAAGACGGTACATTTGATACAGAAGAATATGCATATGGTGGTTTCGATAGAGAATCTACTTGGGGAACTACTGGAGTTTTTGGAAACGATTGGTATTCTTCAACTTATTTCGATGATGCAAATGAAGATGGGATTACAGATTTAATTCATGTAACAGAAAATAACAACAACTCAATATATGTTTATTTAGGTAATGGAGACAATACCTATAAATATGATGCAGTTGTTACATCTGGTATGCAAAAAGTTACAGATGGCTATATTTTTGCAGGTTTATCTGCTCATGAACAAGGTTGGATTGCAGATGTAAATGGAGATAGTAAAATAGATTATATTTTTTCTGGAGCAGATAATAAAGTACACGTATATTTAGGAAATGGAGATGGAACTTTTGCAAAAACAAGAATAACTACAAGTCTAATAGGAGCTAGTGGATTTAATACTAGTGGTAGATCTGCCAATGAAGAATTTTTATTAGCAGATGTAACTAATGACGGTTATGCAGATTTAGTAGGTACTTTTGATGATAGTGGTACAGGTAGATTACAAGTTTGGAGAGGAAAAAGCGATGGAACATTTGTGCCAGAATTGTATTTTAATGAACTGTTAGAAGATTCTGGAGGATCAAATTCTTCAGGTTCTGCTCAAGAAGAATATTCTCAATTTGTAGATGTAGATAATGATGGAGATTTAGATTATGCGCATGCAGAAGCTTTTGGAGCAATGGGTATTTGGGTCTATAAAAACTTAGGGCAAGGTCGTTTCTCAACTACAGCAACAAGAACAACAATTACAGCAGATCCTTTAGGAGGAACTACAAGGTTTGCAAATTCAACAAATGCAGAGCAATCATTTTTTCAAGATGTTACTGGAGATGGAAATGCAGATTATATTACAGCAGTAGATAATTTAGGTGCAGATTCTGGTATCACAGTGTATAAAGGAAATGGAGATGGTACTTTTGAAAATGTAGCAAATAAAACAAAAATTCCTTTAAAATTTGGTGCAGGAAATACAGGTAATCAATCAACTTTTATTAGTTGTGGTGTAATTTTAAAGCCAGAAATATGCAACAATTGTATAGATGATAATGGAGATGGTAAAATAGATAGTGCAGATCCATTATGTTCAACAGTTTCAACACCAGCATTTACAGAAAATAACAGTGGTAGTGTAGCGCTAATTTATGGTGATGATAGAAATGGAACAAGTGGTTTAGGAATTTCTTCTTGGGTTTCAAATGATGATGGTACATTTAGTACAACAGAAAATTCTTTTTCAGGTTTCAGTAGAGATAATATAGGAACAGAAAACTTTGGAGATAGTGCTTATGCGCAAAGTTTTTATGGTGATGTAGACAATGATGGAGATAAAGATTTAGTACATGTAACTGAAGACAATAACAGATCTATTTATGTGTATATAAATAATGGTAATAACACGTTTCAAACCAATTATATTGAAACCACAAAAATGGCAATTACAACTGACGGTAAACACTTTGCTGGTATTTCTGATGGAGAACAAGGTTGGTTAGCAGATGTAAATGGAGATTATAAATTAGATTATGTGTTTTCAGGAAATGATGGACAAATACATAGTTATTTTGGTAATGGTGATGGTACCTTTAAAAGACAAAGAGTTACTTCTCGTTTAACAGGTTCAGATTGGTATCATGCCAGTGGTAGATCTGTGTACGAACAATTCTTTTTAGAAGATGTAAATAAAGATTTTGTTGCAGATTTAGTAGGTGTTTTTGATGATTGGGGAAAACCTAGAATGGTTATTTGGAGAGGATATGGAGATGGTAGATTTAACCCTACACCAGTAGTAAACAAATTATTAAATGATGTTGGAGGTTCTAATTCTGGAGGTTCTGGTCAAGAAGAATTTTCTGCAATGGCAGATGTAAATAACGATGGATACATCGATTATTTACATGCAGAAGCCTATGGAAAAATGCAATTACATGCATTCTTAAATGATGGTACTGGAGATTTTAATGTAGCTCCAGTAAAAACAAATATTACAGTTGGCCCATTAAATGGAGCAACACGTTTTGCAAACTTAACAGATGCAGAACAATCCTTTTTTATAGATGTTAATAAAGATGGTAAAGTAGATTATATTACAGCAACAGATAATAGTGGTTCAAACTCTGGTATATCAGTTTATTTAGGAAATGGAGATGGTAGCTTTGCTACAGAACCTATAACTACAACTATTTCAAATTTTGGAGTGGGAACAAATTATTTAGAAGAAGCATCAATACAAAATGGTGTTTTCTTTAAAGCTGGAGAAACTAAAACAACTACTGTTGCACAAGTATCTTGTTGTAAATCTGGTACAGTAGCACCTATACTTTCAACATATAAAGCAAGTACTGGGCCAATTAATTTAGATGATATTCATACAGCTACTGCACCAACAGGTTCTACATTAGTTTGGAGTACAGAAAACGGTACAACAGCATATCCTTCAACATTTGTAACAATGCCAACAAATACTGTAGGTACCTATTATGCATATTATTATGATAGTGTTAACGCTTGTTACAGCCCTGCAAGTGCACCAGTAATTGTAACTGCAGATTTTGATGGTGATGGTATAGACAATGCTACAGATTTAGATGATGATAATGATGGAGTGTTAGATATAGATGAAATATCGTGTACGATATCTTCAACTCAAATAGATAAAACTGGAGTTACTGTTACAAGTGACAATACTTTTGCTATTGGTGGTGGAGATTTAAATAAACTTGTTAACGGAACAGATACTCAAGCTGCAATTTTATCTCCATCAGGAACAACTAATGGCACAATCTTATTTAAATTTGAATTTCCTTCGGTAAAAAAATTAAATTTAATAGAGCTCGGTCAATTTAGTGGCGGAAATTTATTAACAGTAGGATCAACGGTTAAAATAGAAGCAAGTACAGATGACAGTAATTGGGTAACTCTTGCTAATAGTTTAAGTTATAACACAACAGAAGTAGCTGGAGATTTTGCAGCTAGTGATTCATGGAAAATAGAATTTAATAACAACACAGAATATAAATATTATAGAATTGTAAATCTTACTGTTGCTAATGGTGGTGGTTGGCTTTCTCAAGCATTTTTCGGTCAATATAATTGTGTAGATTTAGATACTGATAATGATGGTATTTCTAATCGATTAGATTTAGATTCAGATGGAGATGGATGTTCAGATGCTTTAGAATCAGGTGCAACAACCTCAACCGCAAAAGATTATCAATTCCCTAATGTAGACACACAAAATAGTGATGGATTAGTTGATGCCGTTGATGCTACTGGAGATGGATTTATAGATTATAATTCAACATATTCTTTATACGCAACTTCAAGTACATTAAAATCTTGTTTAGATTCAGATGGAGATGGTGTAAATGATGTTATTGATATAGATGATGATAATGACGGTATTTTAGATAAAAATGAATGTACAGCATCATCTGTATCAAACATTGGTACATTTTCTACAGGAGCGGGTATTCAAACAAAAGGTACTATTATGCAGAATGGAGAGTCTATTGGTTTTACGATAGATCACGTAAGTTCTTTTGGCCCACAAAATTCAATTCATGCACCATTTTTTAATGATGCAAATACTTATGACCCAGTAGTAAACCCTGTAAAATCAGGACTTGCATTTACATTACAAGATGGAACTCCTAGTACCTATACTTTTACTTTCGATAAACCAATAACAAATCCAAGACTTCATATTTGGTCAATGGGAAATGGAACTGTTAACCCTAAAATGACATTCAGTAGAGATGTTATTTTAATTTCAAAATATCAATCTTCTTTAACTCAAGAGAATTCTACACAAATACAAACTTCTAGTACTAGTGGTGGAAATGGTACCATAGAAATAATAGGAACCATGACCTCTTTTAATTTTAGTTTAGATCAAGGAGAAAATTGGTGGTCACTTTTATTAGCAACTTATAATAATCCAGATTGTTCTTTAGATACAGACAATGATGGAATACCAAATAGTTTAGACTTAGATTCAGATGGAGATGGTTGTTTAGATGTAAATGAATCTGGAGGAATAGATGCAGATAATGATGGTGTTTTAGATGGAGATGGATTTAATACAAATGGTCAAGTAACAACAAGCAATGCTTTATTGGGTACAAGTTACGATGGTGTAACTGGTGGAGAAATAGAAGCAGTAAAGTTTGATGTTACTACTGCTCCTCAAGATAATAATACAGCAAGCGGTGCTACAACATTTACAGTTGCTGTAGATGCTAATAAAGCTACCGTATTCAATGCTGGAACACCAGATTTTACAACATCTACAGCAGATGCAAGTTCAGGATTAAACTATAAATGGCAAGTAGATAATGTAGATATTACAGCTTCTACAGATGGAAGTGTATATACAAACTTTAATACAGCAACCTTAAATATTAGCAATGTTGCTGGTTTAATAGGTAAAACATATAAAGTTATTATTTCTCATAATAGTGATACATGTACCACTATAGAAAAGAGTGCAAAACTTGTACAATTAAATGACTTTGACAATGATGGTGTAGATGATGCAACAGATTTAGATGATGACAATGATGGTATATTAGATTCTGTAGAAGGAAGTACAGATACAGATGGTGATGGAAGACCAAATGATAAAGATTTAGATTCAGATGGCGATGGTTGTTTTGATGCTAAAGAATCAGGTGGAATAGATGCAAATAATGATGGAGTTTTAGATGGTGATGGATTTGATGGAACAGGACAAGTAACAACAGGAGGTTCTACTTTAGCAACTAGTTACAATGGTGTAACTGGAGCAGAAGTTATTGCTGTTAAAGCAAGTTTAGCAACTTCTCCACAAGATAAAACTATAAATGAAGCAGATACAGTAACTTTTGGAGCTTTAGCTTCTGCAGAATCTGCAACAAGTTATGCTGCAGGATCACCAGTCTATGGTACAGATCTTAATGCAAATGCGGATTTAACATATCAATGGTATATTGGAAATGCGGGTTCTGGAGTTGCTTTAACAGAAACTTCACCTTACAGTGGTGTAACTTCTAGTACTTTAACAATCACAAATGCACCGTTAAGTTTCAATACTAATAAATATTATGTAGTTGTAACTCATACAAATAATGCATGTGTTTCTTTAGAAAGTACTGCAGCTACTTTAACTGTAGATCCATTTAATACGGCACCAGTAAATACAGTGCCAATAGGCCTAAATGCACCTGAAAATACAGGGACTGAAGATCCTATAGGTATTACTGGAATTGGTATTGCAGATGCTGATAATAATTTAGCGAGTGCAGTTTTAAGCTCTGCAAATAATGGAATCATAAACATAACAGCAAGTGGTGCAGCAATAGTTACTAATAATGATTCAAGTAGTGTTACCATTACAGGTACGCAAGAAGATATCAATAACTCATTAGCTACAGCTACTTATAAAGGAAATATGAGTTATGTAGGAAATGATACGCTTACATTACTAGCTACAGATGGAGCAGATACACCATTAACAGATTCAGACACATTTATGATTGCTGTTGGAAGTGTTACTAACGCAGCACCTGTAAATACAGTACCTGCAACTCAACCAGCATCAGAAAATACTGATAAAGTAATTACAGGAATAAGTGTAGCTGATGCAGATGGAAATTTAGTAACTACAGAAATAAAAGCAAATAGTGGTACTATAACTGTTACAGGTTCAGGATCAGTAGCTGTTAGTACTAATGGAACTAGTACTGTAACTATGACAGGTTCTCAAGCAGATATTAACGCAACTATTGCAAGTATTACCTATAAAGGAAATGCTAATTTTAGCGGAAATGATACAATAACAGTTACATCTACAGATAGTGCAAGTTCACCAGAAACAGATATAGATACATTTACAGTAAATGTTGCTGCAGTAGATTTTAATCCTGTAAATACGATGCCAGTTGCTCAGTCAACTTCACAAAATGTAAGTAAAGTGATTTCTGGTGTTAGTGTTACAGATGCAGATGATAATTTAGCTTCAACACAAATTAGTGTAACAAACGGTACTTTAACAGTGCCAACAGCTGGTGGTGGAAGTATTTCAAATAATGGGACTGCTAGTGTAACAATTGCAGGAACAGAAACTGAGATTAATGCTGCATTAGCTAGCATAACGTATGCTCCAACAAATAATTTTTCAGGAGGTTCTACGTTAACAGTATTATCTACAGATAGTACTTCTGGAACTCCTTTAACAGATTCAGACGATTTAACAATAACAGTAGGTTCAGTTACTGCTCCATTAAACACAATACCAGCTGCTCAAACTACTCCTCAAAATGTAAATAAAGTTATAACAGGAATTAGTGTTACAGATGCTGATGGAAATCTAACAATGACACAAGTTAGTGTGACAAACGGTACTTTATCTGTTACTACAGGTGGTGGAGGAACAATTAATAATGATGGTACAGCAAGTGTAACTATTATAGGAACAGAAGCTCAAATAAATGCAGCATTGGCAAGTGTAACGTATGCTCCAACAAATAATTATTCAGGAGGATCTACTTTAACTGTTTTATCTACAGATAGTACTTCAGGTACAGCATTAACAGATTCAGATAATTTAGCTATTTCTGTTACAGCTCCAGCCAATACAGCACCAGTTACAAATGCAGTAGCTTCTACTTCAATGAGTAGTTCTGCAGGAGCGACAGCGTTACCAGATCCAACAGCTACCGATCCAGATGGAACTATTGCGGGATATGTTGTAAAGACATTACCAACAGGAGGAATCTTACAATACACTGAAGATGGGACAGGAACGGTAAAAACAGTAACTGCCAATGAAGAGTTAACCCCAGATGAGATAAAGACATTAACATTCGATCCAGCAGGAACAACAAATGCGAATACTAGTTTCACTATTGCCGCAAAAGACAATGATGGAACAGAAGATAGTACACCAGAAACAGTAGGAATTACCTTAACGAATGCAGAACCAGTTACTAATGCAGTTGCTTCTACATCAATGAGTAGTTCAGCAGGAGCAACAGCGTTGCCAGATCCAACAGCTACCGATCCAGATGGAACTATTGCAGGTTATGTTATAAAAACATTACCAACAGGAGGAATCTTACAATACACAGAAGATGGAACAGGAACGGTAAAAACAGTAACTGCCAATGAAGAGTTAACCCCAGATGAGATAAAGACATTAACATTCGATCCAGCAGGAACAACCAATGCGAATACTAGTTTCACTATTGCCGCAAAAGATAATGATGGAACAGAAGATAGTACACCAGAAACAGTAGGAATTACCTTAACGAATGCAGAACCAGTTACTAATGCAGTTGCTTCTACATCAATGAGTAGTTCAGCAGGAGCAACAGCGTTGCCAGATCCAACAGCTACCGATCCAGATGGAACTATTGCGGGATATGTTGTAAAGACATTACCAACAGGAGGAATCTTACAATACACTGAAGATGGGACAGGAACGGTAAAAACAGTAACAGCTAATGAAGAGTTAACCCCAGATGAGATAAAGACATTAACATTCGATCCAGCAGGAACAACAAATGCGAATACTAGTTTCACTATTGCCGCAAAAGATAATGATGGAACAGAAGATAGTACACCAGAAACAGTAGGAATTACCTTAACGAATGCAGAGCCAGTTACGAATGCAGTTGCTTCTACATCAATGAGTAGTTCAGCAGGAGCAACAGCGTTGCCAGACCCAACAGCTACCGATCCAGATGGAACCATTGCAGGTTATGTTGTAAAAACATTACCAACAGGAGGAATCTTACAATACACAGAAGATGGAACAGGAACGGTAAAAACAGTAACAGCTAATGAAGAGTTAACCCCAGATGAGATAAAGACATTAACATTCGATCCAGCAGGAACAACAAATGCGAATACTAGTTTCACTATTGCCGCAAAAGATAATGATGGAACAGAAGATAGTACACCAGAAACGGTAGGAATTACATTAACAAATTCTGAACCAGTTACTAATGCAGTTTCTTCTACATCAATGAGTAGTTCAGCAGGAGCAACAGCGTTGCCAGATCCAACAGCTACCGATCCAGATGGAACCATTGCAGGTTATGTTGTAAAAACATTACCAACAGGAGGAATCTTACAATACACAGAAGATGGGACAGGAACGGTAAAAACAGTAACAGCCAATGAAGAGTTAACACCAGATGAGATAAAGACTTTAACGTTCGATCCAGCTGGAACAACCAATGCTGATACAAGTTTTACATTAGCAGCCAAAGATGGAGAAGGGCTAGAAGATAGTACACCAGAAACTGTAGGAATTACCTTAACGAATGCAGAGCCAGTTACTAATGCAGTTGCTTCTACATCAATGAGTAGTTCAGCAGGAGCAACAGCGTTACCAGATCCATCAGGAACAGATTCAGATGGAAGTATTGCAAGTTATGTAGTAAAGAGTTTACCAAGTGGTGGAATTTTAGAATTAGCAGATGGAACTGATGTAACAGTAGGTATGGAACTTACTCCAACTCAAGCAGCAGGTTTAACATTTGATCCAGACGGAACAACCAATACAGATACAAGCTTTACCATTACCGCAAAAGACAATGAAGGTTTAGAAGATTCAACCCCAGCAACGGTAAGTATCACTTTAAACAATGCAGAGCCAACGACTAATGATTTAACGTCAGTAGCAATAAGTAGTTCAGCAGGAGCGAGTGCTTTACCAGATCCAACAGGAAATGATGATGATGGAAGCATTGCAAGTTATGTTATAAAAACATTACCAAGCGGAGGAACTTTAGAATTAGCAGATGGTACTGATGTAACAGTAGGTATGGAACTTACTCCAACTCAAGCAGCAGGTTTAACATTTGATCCAGACGGAACAACCAATGCAAATACAAGTTTTACCATTGCAGGAAAAGATAATGAAGGTTTAGAAGATTCTACACCAGCGACGGTGAGTATTATATTAAACAATGCAGAACCAACAACAGATGATTTAACGGCAGTAGCAATAAATAGTTCAGCAGGAGCGAGTGCTTTACCAGATCCAACAGGAAATGATGATGATGGAAGCATTGCAAGTTATGTTGTAAAAACATTACCGAGCGGAGGAACTTTAGAGTTAGCAGATGGAACCGATGTAACAGTAGGACAAGTTTTAACTCCAACACAAGCAAATGGCTTAACATTTGATCCAGATGGAACAACAAGTGCAAATACAAGCTTTACAATTGCTGCAAAAGATAATGAAGGTTTAGAGGATTCTACACCAGCAACGGTTAGTATCACTTTAAATAATACCGAACCTACAACTGATGATTTATCAGCAGTAGCAATGAGTAGTTCGGCAGGAGCGAGTGCCTTACCAGATCCAACAGGAAATGATGGTGATGGAAGTATTGCAAGTTATGTTGTAAAAACATTACCAAGTGGAGGAACTTTAGAGTTAGCAGATGGTACGGATGTTACAGTAGGTATGGAACTTACTCCAACACAAGCAAATGGTTTAACATTTGATCCGGATGGAACAACCAATACAGATACAACCTTTACTATTGCAGCAAAAGATAATGAAGGTTTAGAAGATAGTACACCAGCAACGGTGAGTATCACCTTAAATAATGCAGCACCAATTGCACAAGATGATTCGGTTACTATTAATGAAGATACAAATGCAACTATTAATGTTATTACCAATGATTCAGATTTAGATGGGTCAATTAACAATACGACTGTAGATTTAGATACAAGTAGTCCAGGTGTTCAAAACACTAAAACAACACCAGAAGGAGTTTGGACAGTAAATGCTAGTGGTGTTGTAAGTTTTGATCCTATTGATGATTATAATGGAACAGCTAATTTAACATATACCGTAAAGGATAATGAAGGTGTATTATCTAATAGTGGAACTATATCAGCAATTGTTACACCTGTAAATGATGCTCCAGTAGCAGCAAACGATGCAGTTGCAACAGATCCAAATGTACCAGTAGCAATACCAGTATTAACTAATGATACAGATGTAGATAATACTACATTAACAGTTTCAAGTATAACAAGTAATCCAACACAAGGTTCAGTAACTATTAATGCAAATGGAACGATAACATATACTCCAAATCCTTCGTTTACAAACGGAACAGATACATTTACATATCAAGTTTGTGATGCAGTATCAGGAGGATTATGTGATACAGCAAGCGTATCTGTAAGTGTACCAAATACACCTTTATCTCCAACAGCAAATCCAGATACAAATACTGTAGCAGAAGGAGGTACATTAAACGTAGTACTTCCAGGGGTATTATCTAATGATACAGATGCAAATTTAGATACCTTATCTATTGTAGACTTTAAGATTGGTGCAGATACTTTTACTGCAGGTCAAACAGCTACGATTACGGATAAAGGAACTTTAAAAATAAATTCTGATGGTAGTTATGAATTTACTGCTTTAGGAGATTTTAATGGAACTTTCCCAACAGTTACTTATACAGTAAGTGATGGTACAAGTACTGCTAATTCAACAAGTACATTAACTATAGATGTTACTTCGGTAAATGATGCTCCAGTAGCAAATAATGACACTGTTACTGTTGATGAAGATACAAATGCTACTGTTAATGTAACAACTAATGATACAGATGTTGATGGAGCTATTGATGCTACTACAGTAGATTTAGATCCAGCAACAGCAGGTATTCAAAATACAGTAACAACTCCAGAAGGAGTTTGGACAGTAGATTCAGTAGGAGAAATTACTTTTGATCCAGTAGATAATTATAATGGTACTGCAACTATTTCTTATACAGTAAAAGATAATCAAGGATTAGAAACTTCAAATCCAGGAACAGTATCGGTTATTGTAAATGCAGTTAATGATACTCCAGTTGCAGCAAATGATTCTGTTACCGTAAATGAAGATACCGATGCTACTGTAAATGTAGTAACAAATGATAGTGATAATGATGGGACGATAGATGCAACAACAGTTGATTTAGATCCTGCTACTTTAGGAGTTCAGAACACAAAAACAACGCCTCAAGGAGAATGGAGTGTAGACGCCAATGGTGTAGTAACTTTTGATCCAGCAGATAATTATAACGGAACAGCAACACTAGATTATACTGTTAAAGATAATTTAGGAAAAGTTTCAAGTCCAGGGACAATTTCAGTTTCAGTGACTCCTGTAAATGATTCGCCTGTTTTAGTTGTAGATATGGTTACGATAAGTGAAGACTCTAATGCAACAGTTAATGTTGTAGCAAACGATACTGATGTAGATGGAACAATTGACCCAACTTCAGTAGATCTAGATCCAACAACTCCTGGCGTACAAAATACTGTAACCACACCTGAAGGGGTTTGGTCTGTAGATGCTAATGGAGTAGTAACATTTGATCCAGTAGATAATTTTAATGGAACAGCAACAATATCTTATACAGTAAAAGATAACGATGGTCTTTTAGCTTCAACACCTGGAACAATTTCTGTTATGGTGACTTCAGTAAATGATTTACCAGTAGTAACAGATGATACAGTTACAACAACAGAAGATGCCAATGTATCAATAAATGTACTTACTAATGATACAGATCCAGATGGAACAATTGATGCTACTTCGGTAGATTTAGATCCAAGTACACCAGCTAAAGAAAGTACAATAACTACTCCTGCAGGAGTTTGGACAGTTGATGCTAATGGTGTAGTAACTTTAGATCCAGCTGAAAACTTTACAGGAACAGCAACATTACCGTATACGGTTAAGGATGATGAAGGAACAACTTCAAATCAAGGAACCATAAATGTTACTGTAGAAAAAGATACAGATAAGGATGGTATTGCAGATACAGTAGATGCAGATGATGATAATGATGGAATTCCAGATTCAGTAGAACAAAACGGAGATGTAAATGCAGATTTAGATGGCGATGGCATCCCAAATCATTTAGATTTAGATTCAGATGGCGATGGTATGACAGATGCACAAGAAGCAGGAGGAATTGATGCAAATGGTGATGGAAAAATAGATTCTTTTACAGATGCAAATAATGACGGATTAGATGATACAATTGCAGCGACTCCATTACCAACACCAAATACAGATGGAACACCTAAACAAGACTTTTTAGATGCAGATTCGGATGGCGATGGTATTCCAGATAATTTAGAAGCGCAAGCACATGCATCGTATGAAGCGCCAAAAGGAACAGATACAGATGGCGACGGTATAGATGATGCATATGACTCTGACAACGGAGGTACACCAATAAAAACACCAGTAAATTCTGATAGTGATTCAATTCCAAATCATTTAGATTTAGATTCAGATGGCGATGGAATTATAGATAATATAGAAGTACAATCTACTATAGGGTATCAAGCACCAGGTGTAGATACTGATGGTAATGGACTGGCAGATAACTATGAAACAACACCAGGATCAGGAATCTTAAAGAACGCACCTGTAAATTCAGATGGAACAGATCTTCCAGACTATTTAGATTTAGACTCGGATAATGATGCAGTTTCAGATTCTGTAGAAGCATATGATACTGATGGTGATGATGTAGCAGATAAAACTGCAACAGGAACAGATGCTGATGGTGATGGAATCGATGACGGATATGATGTAGTTACTGGAGGAACAAATGCTCCTAATGCAGCAACAAATGGAGGACAAGATGTAACAGGATTCCCGAATGATCAGAATGCAAATACTGCAGAAATAGATTATAGAGATGATAGTACTCCAGCATCAGCAGCTCTTAAAGATACTGATGGCGATAGTGTAAAAGATATAACAGACAAAGATGATGATAATGATGGGATTATAGATTCGGTAGAATCATTAGGATTTATACCAACTGCAAGTGCAGCAGACGATTGCGGATTCCCATCGGTTAATTTTACAAGCCCAACGTATGTTGCAGGAACAGGATTAACAGGAGCAGGATCTATTAATGCACAATACAGATTTGAGAATGTAGCAAATTATGGAGGATCTATAGGTATTGTAGATGCTATTGTAGAGATTACAGATATTAAAGGAGGCGCAAGTTTACTAAATATTGATAAAGCAACCACAGGAGACCCTAAAGCATGGCAGCCAGAATTTACGGTGCCAACACCAACAGGTAATACTGCTCAGATGGCATTTAAGGTGAAGTTTGTATTAGATGGGACAACAAATCTATTTAATATTGGAAGAATCGGTGGAGTTATTTATGATATCGATGGTGCTAATGCTCAAGAAGCAGTAATATTATCGCGACCAGGTTTATATGCAGTAGATAGTCAAACACTATTAAATGTAGTTCCAAATACAACTGCAGGAACAGTTGTGTTTACAGGGCCAGATGATACGTATTCAGGAGTAGATTTATCGCCTAAATTGGCAGCTTACTTTAACTATTATAATTTATCAGAATTTGAAATTAGATTCTCAGCAGAATTACTTTCAAGTTCGGCGAATACAAATTTAGGATCAGTATTATTTAATATTTGTGGAATCAACGGATTGTTTGAAGGAAATACAACGACAGCTAATCCATCACAAACTAATGGAACATCAGAGCCTTCAGGGCCAGGAACTTTCTCAGTCTTTACTGTAAATGACGGTATAGACAGTGATCAAGATGGTATTCCAGATGAAAAAGATTTAGATTCTGATAATGATGGTATTCCAGATAATGTAGAAGCACAAGAAACAGCTAATTATAAAGCTCCAGATGCAGATACGGATAGTGATGGTCTTTCTGAGGTATATGAAGGATCTGGAGATAAAGGTATTCAGCCAGTAGATACTGACGGCGATGGAACCCCAGATTATTTAGATACTGATTCAGATAATGATGGAAAGAATGATACCGTAGAGGCAGGATTTACAATTTCAACGTCAAATGCAGATGCAGATGGAGACGGATTAGTAGATGGGTATGATGATGTAAATACAACTGGAAACCCATTTGATGTAAATGATGACCAAAACAACGGAGCTGCTGATACTGCAAATACAAATACATCAACAACAGAAGTAGACTATAGAGAAGCATTAGATACAGATGGAGATGGAATTATAGATCTAGTAGATACCGATGATGATAATGATGGTATTACAGATACAATTGAACAAAAAGGAAATCCAACTAGAGATACCGATGGAGATGGTACCCCAGATCATTTAGATTTAGATTCAGATGGCGATGGCGTAAAAGACATTGTAGAAGCAGGAGGTACAGATGCTAATAATGATGGAAAAGTAGACGATATCAATCCAGATGGTACTCTTATAAATGATATAGATAATGACGGGTTAGATGATGGAATAGATGGTAATAATGGTGAAGTAGATTCAGATAATGATGGGATTTACGATTTCCAAGATACCGATGACGATGGAGATGGAGTTGACACTAAAGATGAAGATGTACAAACAGCAGATGGAAACCCAACAAATGATGATACAGATGGTGATACGATTCCAAATTATTTAGATTCAGATGATGATGGAGATGGAATTGATACTAAAGATGAAGACATACAAACTGCAGATGGAAATCCAACAAATGATGATAGCGACGGAGATAATACACCTAACTATTTAGACGCTGATGATGATGGAGACGGTGTGGATACTAAAGATGAAGACATTAATAATGATAGTAACCCTACAAATGATGATTCGGATAATGATACGATCCCTAATTATTTAGATACCGATGATGATGGCGATGGAGTAGATACTAAAGATGAAGATGTAGTTACGACTAATGGAAACCCATCGGATGATGATACTGATGGTGATACGATTCCAAATTATTTAGATCCAGACGATGATGGAGACGGAATCGACACTAAAGATGAAGATGTAGAAACAGTAGATGGTAATCCAGCAAATGATGATACAGATAATGATAATACACCGGATTATTTAGATCCAGATGATGATGGAGATGGAATTAATACGAAAGATGAGGATGTTAATAATGATAATAATCCAACAAATGATGATACAGATAATAATGGAACACCAAATTATTTAGATCCAGATGATGATGGTGATGGAGTTACTACCAAAGATGAAGATGTAGAAACAGTAGATGGTAACCCAACAAATGATGATACCGATAATGATGGAACACCAGATTATTTAGATCCAGATGATGATGGCGATGGAGTTAATACATCAGATGAAGATGTAGATAATGATAATAATCCAACGAACGATAATACAGATTCTGATACACTTCCAAATTACTTAGACCCAGATGATGATGGAGATGGAATTAATACAGTTGATGAAGATGTAAATGGCGATAACAATCCAACGAACGATAATACAGATTCTGATTCACTTCCTAATTATTTAGATCCAGATGATGATGGAGATGGTATCAATACGACAGATGAAGATTTAGATAATGATAATAATCCAACAAATGACGATTCAGATAATGATGGAACTCCAAATTATTTAGATCCAGATGACGATGGAGATGGCATTAATACATCAGATGAAGATGCAAATAATGATGGAAATCCAACTAATGATGATTCAGATAGTGATGGAACTCCAGATTATTTAGACAATGATGATAATGATGGAGATGGTATTGCAGACAGTATTGATGAAGATGATGATAATGATGGAATACCAGATTCTGTAGAGCAAAATGGAAATCCAACAAGAGATACAGATGGAGATGGCATTCCAGACCATTTAGATCTAGATGCAGATAATGATGGTATTTTAGATATCATTGAAGCAGGCGGAACAGATTCTAACAATGATGGAAGAGTAGATAATATTAATCCAGATGGAAGTTTAACTAATGACTCAGATAATGATGGATTAGATGATGCTGTTGATACCAACAATGGAGGTACAAGTTTACCAATGACAGATTCAGATAATGTAGCACCAGCAGATTTCCAAGACACAGATTCAGATAATGATGGAGTTACAGATTTAGTTGAAGGAGGAACAAGTCCAACAGAAGATGCCAATAATGATGGTATGATGGATAATACCACAGATACAGATAATGATGGAATTTCGGATGTTGTAGATTCAGACAATGGTGGTACACCAGCAAATACACCAGATACAGATAATGATTCAACGTTAGATTTCCAAGATGCAGATGATGATAGCGATGGAGTAAATACAGCAGATGAAGATGTAGAAACAGTAGATGGTAATCCAACGAATGATGATACAGATAATGATGGTACCCCAGATTATTTAGATCCGGATGATGATGGCGATGGAGTAAATACATCAGATGAAGATGTAGAAACAGCAGATGGTAATCCAATGAATGATGATACAGATAATGATGGTACCCCAGATTATTTAGATCCAGATGATGATGGTGATGGAGTAAATACATCAGATGAAGATCCTAATAATGATGGAAATCCAGCAAATGATGATTCAGATGGAGATGGAACCCCAGATTATTTAGATAATGATGATAATGATGGAGATGGTATTGCAGATAGTCTTGATGAAGATGATGATAATGATGGGATTCCAGATAGTGTAGAACAAAATGGAAATCCAGCAAAAGATACAGATGGAGATGGAACCCCAGATCATTTAGACTTAGATTCAGATAATGATGGAATTCTAGATATCGTAGAAGCAGGTGGAACAGATGCAAATAATGATGGTAAGGTAGATGGAATCAATCCTGATGGAAGTTTAACAAACGATACTGATAATGATGGATTAGAAGATACTGTAGATGCAAATAATGGAGGAACTAGTTTACCAATACCAGATACCGATGGAGATGGAACATCAGATTACCAAGATTTAGACTCAGATAATGATGGAGTGTCGGATTTAATTGAAGGAGGAACAGATCCAGCAGTAGATGCAAATAACGATGGTAAAATAGATGATGCTTCAGATGCAGATACAGATGGAATTTCAGATATTGTGGATAAAGATAGTGGAGGTAAACCAGCAGATACTCCAGACACAGACAACGATGGAATTTTAGATTTCCAAGATTCAGATGACGATGGAGATGGAGTTGATACTAAAGATGAAGACATTGATAAAGACGGAGATTCAATAGATGATGATACTGATAATGATAGTATTCCAAATTATTTAGATCCAGACGATGATGGAGATGGAGTTAATACTAAAGATGAAGATGCTAATAATGATAACAATCCAACGAATGATGATACCGATAATGATGGTACGCCAGATTATTTAGATACAGATTCAGATGGAGATGGCATTAATGATTCAGTAGAAGGATCTCTAGATTCAGATGGAGATGGTATACCAAACTTCCAAGATTCAGATGATGATGGTGATGGTGTTGATACAAAAGATGAAGATATCGATAAAGATGGCGATCCAACTGATGACGATACAGATGGCGATGGTACACCAAACTATCTAGATTCAGATGATGATGGAGACGGTATAGATTCTAAAGATGAAGATGTAAATAGTGATAACAATCCTGCGAATGATGATACCGACAATGATGGTACTCCAAATTATTTAGATTCAGATGATGATGGAGATGGAATTAATACTTCTGATGAAGATGTAAATAATGATGGAAATGTAAATAATGATAATACAGATGGAGATGGAATTCCTAATTATTTAGATTCAGACGATGATGGTGATGGTGTTAATACAGGAGAAGAAGATGTAAATAATGACGGTAATCCAACCAATGATGATACAGATTCAGACAGTACGCCAGATTATTTAGATTCAGATGATGATGGAGATGGTGTTAGTACAGAAGATGAAGATGTAGATAATGATGGAAATCCAACCAATGATGATACAGATTCAGATAGTACACCAGATTATTTAGATTCAGATGATGATGGTGACGGTGTGTCAACAGATGATGAAGATGTAGATAATGATGGAAATCCAACGAATGACGATACAGATTCAGATAGTACACCAGATTATTTAGATTCAGACGATGATGGTGATGGCGTTTCAACAGATGATGAGGATATAGATAATGATGGTAATCCAACGAATGATGATACAGATTCAGATAGTACACCAGATTATTTAGACTCAGATGATGATGGTGATGGAGTGTCAACAGAAGATGAAGACGTAGACAATGATGGAAATCCAACAAATGACGATACAGATTCAGATAGTACACCAGATTATTTAGATTCAGATGATGATAATGATGGTGTTTCAACAGAAGATGAAGATGTAGATCAAGATGGCAACCCAACTGATGACGATACAGATGGCGATGGTACACCTAACTATTTAGATACCGATGATGATGGTGATGGAATTGATACCGAAGATGAAGATGCTAATAATGATGGCGATGTAACAAATGATGATACTGATAATGACGGAACGCCAAATTATCTAGATAATGATGATACAAGTTTAGACTCAGATAATGATTCTGTACCTGATATTGTTGATTTAGATGATGATAATGATGGAATTCCAGATTTAATTGAAAACGGGGGAGACTTTACTTTAGATACAGATGGAGATGGTACCCCAGATCATTTAGATTTAGATTCAGACGGAGATGGTATTTTTGATCTTGTAGAATCAGGTTCAGGTGCTCCAGATGCAGATAATGATGGTGTAATTGATGGTTCTCAATCTCGTTCAGGTAGAAATGGAATATTTGATGCTTTAGAAACATCAGCAGATAGTGGAACGCTATTAAGAGAACCAAGAGATACAGACGGAGATGGGAAACGTGATTTCCAAGATACAGATGATGATGGAGATGGTATCGATACAGCCGATGAAGATGTGGTTGCAGTAGATGGAGATCCAACAAATGATGATACAGATGGAGATGGTATTCCAAATTATTTAGATAATGATGATGATGGAGATGGTATTTTATCTATAAATGAATCTATGTTAGACTGTGATGAGGATAATATTCCAGATCATATTGATGTTACAGAATGTGATTTAGTACCTAAAGGATTCTCTCCAAATGGAGATGGTGTAAATGATGTATTGATTATTCCAGCTTTAGCTGAGTATCCTAACTTTAAATTGGAAATTTATAATCGTTTTGGTAATACGGTTTATACATACCAAAATAAAGGGCAAAGAGTTCAGAAAACTTTTGGATGGGATGGAAAATCAAATGTTTCAACAACCAAAGAATTTGGTGTCCCAGTAGGAACTTATTTTTACACTATTTATTTTAACAAAGGCAATAAAAAACCAATTGCAGGTTGGGTTTATTTAAACAGATAAAATATGAAATTAGAGAAGATATTAGTAGGGTTATTAATGCTGTTGAGCGTAAGTATTTACGCTCAGCAAGACCCACAGTACACGCATTATATGTACAATATGAATATTGTGAATCCAGCTTATGCAGGATCACAAGAAGCGATGACGGTTAACTTTTTAGGTAGAAGCCAGTGGATTGGTATCCAAGGCGCACCCCAAACAGTCGCACTAGGAATTCATGCACCTGTAGGAAAGAAGGTAGGATTAGGACTCTCTATTATAGCAGACCGACTAGGACCTGTAAGAGAACAAAGCTCGTATGCAGATTTTAGTTATACCCTGCAAGTAGGAGAGGACAAACACTTAGCCTTAGGATTAAAAGCAGGATTCTCCTTTTTAGATGTGAACTTGCCTTTTATCCAAACAACCAACCCAGGAGATGTGGCTTTTGCCAATCGAATTAACAGAGCGCTCCCAAACTTTGGAGCAGGAGTTTTTTATTATACTGATAAGTTCTATGCAGGAGTCTCTTTACCCAATATGTTAAAGACCCTCCATTTTGATAAGGCAGGAGGAAGTATAACAAAAGCAAGTGATGTAGCCCATTACTTTATTACCAGTGGATATGTATTTGATTTAAGTGAAACTTTAAAGTTCAAACCTTCATTTATGGTCAAGACCGCACCTGGAGCACCAACCTCGATAGACCTATCAGGAAACATACTATTGAATGATAAACTAGAATTTGGACTCTCATACCGTTTTGATGATTCTATATCAACCCTTATCAATGTACGAGCAACTAACAACCTGAGATTAGGCTATGCCTATGATCATACGGTTAGTAATTTAGGACAATTTAATTCAGGCTCCCATGAGGTGTTTTTATTATTTGATTTTTCATTTGTTAGTGATAAGATAAAATCACCAAGATTCTTTTAAAAACGATAGGCCATGAAAACATATGTACACAATATTAAAAAGACAATAAAACAAAGTATCATCGTAGCATTAATATTGCTACTGGGTACTACACAAATAAACGCACAAGAAACTACTTATAGCGTTTATAGCGTAGAAGGCATTAACACAGAAGGAGCAGATTTTAGTCCGATGTATTATAAAGACAATGTAGTTTTTGCTTCAGAAAGACCAGACAAACGTACGGTAAGACACCGTTGGGGAAAAGACAAGAGAACCTTTTTAGACCTATACATAGCCAAAGTAGAAGATTCAACGAACTTAGTTAAAGAGATAGATTACTTCTCAATCGGTAAGTTAAACACGACCTATCATGAATCTAATGCCGTGTTTACAAACGATCATAAAACAATATATTTTACACGTAACAATTATTATAAGAAACGCTATAAAACCGATAAAAAAGGAATCAACAAACTAAAACTCTACAAAGCAACAAGAAACGAAGACGATACAGCTTGGAAAGATTTAGAAGAACTCCCTTTTAACAGTGATGAATTCTCCACAGGACATCCAGCCTTAAGTGCAGATAATAAAACACTGTATTTTACCTCAGATAGAGAAGGCGGCTTTGGAAAGACGGATATCTACAAGGTTAAAATAAATGAAGATGGAAGCTATGGAGAAGTAATGAACCTAGGACAAGATATCAACACAACAGGAAAAGAGATGTTTCCGTTTGTAACCAAAGACAACAAATTGTATTTCTCATCAGACGGAAGAAAAGGTTTAGGAGGCTTAGATATATATAAGTACAACCTAAATAGTAAAGATAAAGCAACAAGTTTAGGAACATCAATAAATAGTAGTGCAGATGACTTTGGAATTATCATCAATGAAACTCAAAATCCAAGAAGAGGGTATTTCTCATCGAACAGAGCAGGAGGATTAGGAGATGATGATATTTATGGTTTTACAGAGCAGAGGAAAGAAGAAATAAAGATTATCAAACCATGTGAACAAAGTGTAACAGGGTATGTAAAAGACAAACAATTAAAGATTCCACTAGCCAATGCTAAGGTGGTTATAAAACAAACAAAAGACAGTAAAACAGTAGCAACAATTATGACAGACTTACAAGGAAAGTTTAGTTATAAACTACCCTGTAATAATAATTACACCGCTATTGCATCAAAGGAATACTATAAGCCAGATCAAGATACTTTTAATACCACAGACAAGGCAGAGTTAGCATTAGACCTAAATTTTGATTTAGGTTTAGCAGATGGATTGGCTTATAACAGCAGAAATGAGATGATTATTAATATCAAACCTATTTACTTTGCTACCAATAAATCAACAATCAGATCAGATGCATCACAAGAATTGGATTATATAATAAGCATAATGCAGAAGTATCCAAAGATGATTATCAAAGCAACTTCACATACAGATTCAAGAGGAAGAGATTCATACAACGAAGCTTTATCAAAAAGAAGAGCAGAGTCTACAATGAGATATATTGTAAATAATGGTATTTCACAAGATAGAATTACAGCGCAGGGATATGGAGAAACACAACTCACTAACGGTTGCGCAAACGGAGTACGATGTTCTAAAGGAGAACATCAATTAAATAGAAGAACTGAATTTATTATTATGAGATTGAAAGAATAATAAATATTTAATCACAAAAAAAAAGACTAATTGCTTCATGTAATTAGTCTTTTTTTGTGATGATAAGTAAGATTATTTTATTTTTGCGAATAAACTATAGTTTGAAAAAAACACTCTACTTTTTTTTCCTATTCTTTACTATAATGCTTTTTAGTCAGCAGAAAACAGATAGTATTCCAAAATGGAAAGTTCATGGAAGATTTGCATTTGTTTTCAATCAATCAACTTTTTCTAATTGGGCTTCTGGAGGTGAAAACACAATTGCGGGTAACATCAATATTAATTACGATTTTAATTATAAGAAAGACAATATAAACTGGGATAGTAGAATAATTACAAGTTATGGGTTAAGTCATTTAAGCGAAAAAGGATATAGAAAAACTGATGATCGTTTTGAATTTAACTCACTCTTAGGTATAAAATCTAAAGACTATTGGTTTTTCTCTTTTATTACCAATTTTAAAACACAATATACAACGGGTTATAATTACAAAGTAGAACCTAAAGTAGAAGTTTCTAACTTTTTTTCGCCTGCATATTTAAGTTTTGGACCTGGAATGCTTTGGAAAAAATCTGATAATTTAAATCTAAATATTGCACCTGCAACAGCTAGATTTACGTTTGTAAATGATGTTTTTTCTGGAAAATTTGGGGTAGAACAAGGAAAAAATTCATCTTTTGGTTTAGGATTTAATTTAGCAGGCTATTTTAAATTTAATCTAATGGAAAATATAGAAATGGAAAATATTCTAGCGGTCTATTCAGATTATTTAAACAAACCTCAAAATATAGATATAGACTATCAATCTAACATTCGTTTTATAGTCAATAAACATATTAAAATGCAAATGACTTTTCATACAATTATGGATGATAATTCTTCTGGAAGAATACAATTTAGACAACTTTTTGGACTTGGGGTTAATTATAGTTTTCATGAAAAAGTGACTTATTAAATAATTTTAGGTCTAAATAAAAAAGATTAATTTTGTAAATTAAAAAATATCAAAAATGAAAAAAATATCATTATTATTTTTATTTGCTTTTTTAGTAAATACAATAAAAGCTCAAACGGTTGATGAGTTAAAAAAAGAACTTGCAAAGAAAAATAGCGAGATAGGAAAATTACAAGGGGAAGCTAATGCAATACAAGGTAAAATAGATCAATTTCCAGGTTGGAAATATGGAGCTTTTGGTACATTTGGTATGAATGTTTCAGGATTTAACAATTGGTATGCTCAAGGAGCACCAAACACTTCTGCTGGGAATATAGGTATAGTTGGTAGTGGTTATGCAAATTTAGATGAAGATAAGTATTTTTGGAGAAATTCTTTGAATGTAAATCTTTCTTGGGTAAAAAATGATAACACAGACATATCCACAGATAGTGATAGTTTTAATGGAACAAATGATGTTTTTACGTTAAGTTCATTATATGGATATAAACTATCTGATAAATTGGCAGTTTCTGCTTTAGGAGAATATAGAACTACATTAATTAATAATTTTAATGACCCAGGTTATCTAGATATAGGGGCTGGTATTACTTGGACTCCAATTAAAAATTTAGTTGTTGTGTTTCATCCATTAAATTATAACTGGGTTTTTGCATCAACAAACAATATTTTTGTTTCATCTGCGGGTACTAAAATCTTTGCTGACTATACTACAAAATTTGGTGCTGTAAACTATAAATCTAACTTATCAGCTTTCCAAAGTTATAGAAGTACTGATTTTTCTAACTGGGCTTGGATTAACTCTTTTGGTTATACTTTATGGAAAGGTATTGGTTTAGGATTTGAGTTTGGTTTAAGAAAAAGTAAACAAGAAGCTTTAAAAAATACATTGATTACTATTCCTGCTGCAACGTTTAATACAGTAGATAATAAATTACAATCATATTGGTTATTTGGAATCAATTATTCAATATAAAAAGAATTAAAATAAAATTAGAACCTCAAGATAAACTCTTGAGGTTTTGTTTTTTTGTACTTTAGCTAAAATTACTTTTGATGACGCTGTTAATTATTTACGCAACTGTTTCTATTTTCTTTTCATTTTTATGTTCCATTTTAGAGGCTGTACTTCTAAGTGTTACACCAACATTTATTAATGTAAAAAAGAACGAAGGCAAAGCGTACGCCTCAGAATTAGAAGCATTAAAAAAAGATGTTGATAAACCTTTAATTGCTATTCTTACTCTAAATACAATTGCACACACCGTAGGTGCTATTTTAGTTGGTGTACAAGCAGAATCACTACCTTTTAAGATTGATTTTCTTGGGATAAATATTGTCGGAATTGTTTCTGCAATTATGACCCTTTTAATTTTAGTAGTTTCAGAAATCATCCCAAAAACAATTGGTGCAACCTATTGGAAAAAGCTAGGAAACTTTACAGCCAAAACATTAAATATGTTGATTTTTCCATTAAAATGGACTGGAATTTTATGGTTGTTACAATTAACTACAAAATTGATAGGAGGTAAAAATGCCCATGGTTCTGTATTAAGTAGAGAAGATTTTACAGCGATGACAGAAATTGCTGAAGAAGAAGGGGTTTTTCAAGAGTCGGAAAGTAAGGTGATTAGAAATATGCTAAACTTCAAAGAAGTTGAAGCAAAAGATATAATGACTCCAAGAACGGTTTTAAAAACTGTGGATGAAACGCAAACAATCCAAACTTTCTATGACGAAAATCAAACGTTACGTTTTTCTAGAATACCAGTTTTTAAAGAGAAATCTGATAATATTACAGGTTACTTTTTAAAAGATAATATGCTAGAAGCTATCATTAAAGGAAATGGAGAAAAGCCTTTATCATCTATAAAAAGAGAGATCTTAGTAACTAAACGTGACTTACCTATTCCTAATTTGTTTGAAAAACTAATTGAACAAAGAGAACATATAGCTTTAGTTGTTGATGAATATGGTTCTGTAAGCGGATTAGTTTCTCAAGAAGATGTGATAGAAACTTTACTGGGTCAAGAAATTATGGACGAAAGTGATAATGTTGCTGATTTACAACAATTAGCACGTAGATCTTGGGAAAGAAGAGCAAAACGTTTAGGAATTATTGATGAGAGTGATAAAGAATAAGTACTTACTATTCTTCCTCTTTGTACTCATAATATAAAAAGTCATTATAAGGAAAACGTTGAATGTGAATTTTCTTCACTTCTTCATAAGCTTTTTCTTTAAAAGCATCCAAATTATCCTTGTTTAAAGCAGAAATAAAGATCGATTCTTTTTCTAAATCATTCATCCAAGTATTTTTCCAATCTTCTAACGTATAATGAATTTTACTTCTTTCAGTTACTAAATCATCATCGTCAATCGTTTCATGTTTATATGCATCAATTTTATTAAAAACCATTAAAGTAGGTTTGTCTGCACATTTTATATCATCTAAAATAGTGTTTACAGAAGCAATATGATCTTCAAAATTTGGATGAGAAATATCTACTACATGCAATAATAAGTCAGCCTCACGAACTTCATCTAAAGTAGATTTAAACGATTCTACTAATTGAGTAGGAAGTTTTCTAATAAACCCAACCGTGTCTGTCATTAGAAATGGAATGTTCTTAATCACAACTTTTCTAACGGTAGTATCCAGTGTAGCAAACAATTTATTTTCTGCAAAAACATCACTTTTACTAATCACATTCATCAACGTAGACTTTCCAACATTGGTATAACCCACTAAAGCAACTCTAACCATTTTTCCACGGTTTTTACGTTGCGTTGCCATTTGTTTATCAATAATGATTAATCGTTTCTTTAAAAGGGTAATTTTATCACGAATAATACGTCTATCAGTTTCAATTTCTGTTTCTCCAGGACCACGCATTCCAATACCACCTTTTTGTTTGTCGAGGTGAGTCCAAAGACGTGTTAATCTTGGTAATAAATACTGACATTGTGCTAATTCTACTTGTGTTTTAGCTGAGTTTGTTTGTGCTCTTTGCGCAAAAATATCCAAGATTAAATTGGTTCTATCTAAAATTTTACAATCTAAAATCTTTTCGATATTTCGTAATTGCGCAGGCGAAAGTTCATCATCAAAAATGGCAGTTCCAATATTATTAGATTGAATAAATTGACTTACTTCTTCAAGCTTTCCTGTTCCTAAAAAAGTTTTAGGATTAGGTCTTTCCATTTTTTGAACAAAACGTTTTACGGAAACTCCTCCAGCAGTTAAGGTTAAAAACTCTAACTCATCTAAATATTCTTCAGACTGAATTTCATTTTGTTGCTGAGAGATAATTCCGATTAAAACAGCTTTCTCAGATGTTACTTTTTTAGCATCGATCATAGACTGCAAAGTTAACTTATTTTCGTACTTTTCAGAATCTAAATTTCAGAAAATGTTTCCATCGATTTCTTCATCAAAACAGAAAAAAAGTATCACTACAATTGGGTTTTATAATGTAGAAAATTTATTTGATGTGGTTGACAATCCTAAAACACATGATGATGATTTTACACCAAAAGGAAAGAAAAATTGGAATTATAAGCGATATAAAGTTAAGATTAAAAAATTAGGTTCTGTAATTTCTCAATTAGGATTAAGTAGGTCTAAATATCCGCCAGCAATTGTTGGTTTGGTTGAAGTAGAAAACGCAAGAGTTGTACAAGATTTGGTAGATTCATCAAATTTGAGAAAGCATCATTATGGCTTTGTACATTACGATTCTCCTGACGAACGTGGAACTGATGTAGCTCTGTTGTACAACAAACAAGTGTTTGAATTAATCGATTCTAAAACGACACCTATTTTATTAGCTGATGAAGAAGGTGAACGAGATTATACAAGAGATATTCTAAAAGTAAGTGGAAATTTACATGGCGAATTGGTGCATATTTTGGTAAATCATTGGTCTTCTAGAAGAGATGGCGCAGATGTTACGGAGCATAAAAGAATTACTTCTGCGGAAACAGCTAGAGCTATTATTGCTGAAATAAAAGAAAAAGAAGCTGACCCTAAAATTATTATCATGGGTGATTTTAATGACGATCCAACTAGTAAAAGTGTGAAACGACATTTAGTTTTAGACGATTTTTACAATCCGATGGAAAGTTTGTTAGATAAAGAAAAAACGGGAACGTTAACGTATGATGGTAAATGGAATTTGTTTGATCAAATTATTTTTTCAAAGAATTTTTTAGAGAAAAAAACAGGTAAAATATATTTTAAACATGCCGAAGTTTTTAATAAAGATTGGCTAAAAATATATAGAGGTAAATTTAAAGGAAGTCCTTTTAGAACCTATATTGGGAAATGGTATCAAGGCGGTTTTTCAGATCATTTTCCAGTATATGCTTTTCTAAAAAAGAAAAGTTAATGGCTTCTGTTTTTGGTCATGCCGTTGCAGCAATTGCTATTGGATCTTCATTTCCTAAAATCAAACAATCTGGTAAGTTTTGGTTGATTTGTATTATTTGTGCCCTTTTACCAGATTTAGATGTCATCGGATTTAATTTTGGAATTTCTTACAGTTCATTTTGGGGACATCGTGGATTTTCCCATTCCATCTTTTTTGCAGTTTTTAATGGACTTTTAGTTGCTACAATTTTTTATTATTCACTTTTTAAAAGCGATAAGAAAAAGTTTCTATTATTAAGTTTTTGTTTCTTTTTATGTACAATTTCTCACAGTTTATTAGATGCCTTAACTACTGGAGGTAGAGGAGTTGCATTATTGAGTCCATTTGATAACACACGTTATTTTTTTCCTTGGAAAGTGATAAAAGTATCACCAATAGGAATCTCAAAATTCTTTTCTGAATGGGGGTTAAAAGTACTTATTAGTGAATTAAAATGGATAGGAGTTCCTAGTTTGGTTTATATTCTTGGAATGAAAATTTTAAAAAAGTAAGACTATTTTTCACCTTGTTCACCAAAAGCTTTTTTTAGTTTTTCATCATTTAAAATATACTTCTTATACTTTCCATCTTTATATCTGTAATAAATAAAAACAGGCATAAAAAGAAAGGAAAAATAAAATACACCTAAACCCATAACCAATTGAGCTTTTTCATGTTCAGTATTTATTAGATAAATACCTGTTATCATCCAAATTAAAAAGATAATAAACATTATTTTTATCAATGATTTCATATAGCAAAGCTACAAAAGTTATATTTTTAGTGAATGAAGAAATTCATTCTTTTACTAATAATTATATTTGGTTGTAAAACCCCTGAAAATAAATCAGATTTTATGAAACAGAAAATTGTTATTGCCCACAGAGGCGCTTCTGGTTATTTGCCAGAACACACTATAGAAGCAAAAGCAATGGCACATGCAATGAATGTTGATTTTATTGAGCAAGATTTGGTCTTAAGCAAAGATGATGTGCCAATTGTAATTCATGATATTTATTTGGATGATGTTACAGATGTTGCGGAAAAATTTCCAACAAGAAAAAGAAAAGACAATCGATTTTATGTAATTGATTTTACCTTTGAAGAATTAAAAACATTACAAGTTTCAGAACGTTTTGATCCTAAAACTGGAGAGCAAATTTATAAAAACAGGTTTCCAAAAAATACAGGAAATTTTAAATTACATTCTTTGCAAGATGAAATTGAATTGATTCAAGGTTTAAATAAATCAACTCATAAAAACATTGGAATTTATCCAGAAATTAAGGAGCCAGAATTTCATAAAAAAGAAGGTAAAAATTTGTCAGAAACTGTCTTGAAAGTTTTGTCAGATTATGGATATAAAACAAAAAAAGACAATTGTATTTTACAATGTTTTGATGCAAAAGAATTAGAAAGAATTCGTGTAAAGTTAAAATCAGAATTGTTTTTAGTACAGTTAATTGAATTTCCAGAAGAAACCAAACAGTTGAACTATTTTGCAACCTACGCAGACGGAATTGGACCTTGGTACAAACAAATTTTAGATAAAAAAGTTGATGGTAAATTTACGTTTACTTCCTTAGTTTTTGATGCGCACGAATTAGGGTTAAAAGTACATTCCTATACTTTTAGAGCAGATGCTTTAGATGAATTTTCTTCTTTTGAAGAAATGATGCAAACGTTGTTAATAGAAGCTGACGTTGATGGTGTTTTTACAGATTTTCCTGATTTGGTTGTTGATTTTTTGAATTAGATTTAATTCTTAAAAATTCGAAGGAATAGTAAAATGAATTCTCTTTTTAGAAATTGGATGTTCGAATTCAATATGTGTAGCATGTAAATGAAGCCTATTTGCTTTTTTCCCATATAAATCATCACCGATAATTGGCATATTTAAACCTAAAGAATGAGAAACATGTACTCTTAATTGATGAGTTCTTCCTGTAATCGGAAATAAATGAATTCTTGTTTTATTATCAAAACGATCTACAACTTTCCATTTTGTTTTTGCTGGTTTTCCATGTTCAAAACAAACTAATTGTCTTGGTCTATCATTTAAATCAACTCGTAAAGGTAAGTTTATTTCGCCCTCATTTCCTTCAATATTTCCATCTAACAAAGCGATATATTGTTTTTTAACAGTTCTCTCTAAAAATTGTTTTTGTAGTTTTTTATTGACTTCTTTTGTTTTGGTTAGAACGATAATTCCAGAGGTAGACATATCTAATCGATGAACAATTAAAGGACCAGTAGCTTTAGGGAATTGTTTTCTTATTCTTGTATAAACAGAATCGTTAATTTCTTTTCCAGGAACAGATAAAAGTTCCGTAGGCTTATTAACAACAATTAGAGCATCGTCTTCAAAAATGACTTCTAATTTTTTGTTTGATGAAGTGTTTTTTATCAATGGATTCTCATCCATTTCAATGTCAGATAACATATGTGTTAATATAGGTTTACATCGACCTTGACAAGCAGGATAAAAGTTTTTATGTTTTCTAATTTCTGTATTCGGTGATATTCCCCACCAAAATTCAGCCATCGAAATGGGTTTTAAATCATTTAAAAAAGCGTATTGTAATAATTTTGGAGCAGCACAATCTCCAGTACCAGCTGGAGGTTTTTGTTCTTTATGATTTGGGAAAATAGTTGTCAAACTTTTTACTTCATTATGTTGATTTAAGAATTTATATTTTTCTAATAATTTTTGTTGTAATAAATTAGATTTTTGCTTTCGTTCTTTTTTTAAAGAAGATATTTTAGAAGTATAAATGTCTAATTCTTTTTTCTCTTTGGATAATTGAAGTTCCCTATAGATAGTTAATTCTTTGTATAAAAATTGATTGTTATAACTTTCTTGTTCTAGTTTTTTATTGAAGATTGTAAACTCATCAGAAGATAGTATTTTAAAAGCTTTTTTACGACGACTTTTTCTGTCTTTTCTTGCCACTTTCATTTTTTCTCTTTGAAGCTTTAAATCATTGTCAATAAAAAGTGAAAGAGCATTCTTCTTTTTTAGTAGGTTTTTAAAATGTGGATTCTTTTCTAATGAAGCTATTTGTTTACTTAATTCATTTAATTCGATTTTCCCTTTAGCATAAAAACTATGTTTAGAATGGGCATTAAAAATTGGAGGCACAAAAAAAGATGTAATACTTTTATTTGCTAATTTTCCTGAAAAAGCAGCTAAGTATCCAATTTCATCTTGCTGATTTTGAACAACTAAAACACCAAACATTTTACCTATGGGTAATTCTTCAGTATTAGAATTTAATCCAAAATTATGATTAAAATCCGTTTGATTCTCTAAATAATCTTGTATTTCATTTGTAGCAATTTTAGTTAACAAATGAGGTTGATAATAAAATGGAAAAGTAAATTTTTCTGGAAGTTGAATCCTAGAAATATCTTCTTTAAAATGATGAAAATGATTTGTTTTTTTAATTTCATCTACTGTAATAATTCTAAAAGTATTTGAATTAATGGTTATTCTAATGTGATTTTCTGAGTTGATCACATAAAAATTCTTTCCAGTTTTGGAAAAGAATATTTCATCAGTTTCTTTTAATATTTTTAGAATAAATATTTCAATTTTTTCCTTTGTGAGTTTGATGTTTAATTTCTTATTAATCCTGGAATAAACAAGTTCAGTATAACAAATGTTTTCAATAATCTCTTGTTTATTGATATTCATAAAACCTTAATGCGCTTGCAACCAATTATCACCAACACCAACTTCAACATCTAACGGAACTGTCATTTTAAAGGCGTTTTCCATTTCTTCTTTTATGATTGGTTTTATTGTTTCTAATTCGTCTTTAGGAACATCAAAAACTAATTCATCATGAACTTGCAATAGCATTTTCGATTTAAAATTTTCTTTTTCAAATCGATTATGAATGTTAATCATCGCTAATTTAATAATATCAGCAGCAGAACCTTGAATAGGAGCATTCACCGCATTTCTTTCGGATGCACCACGTACAATTGCATTTTGTGAATTGATGTTTTTTAAATACCTACGTCTGTTTAAAACCGTTTCTACATAGCCATTTTCACGGGCAAAATCGACTTGTTCCGCCATGTAATTTCGAAGTTTCGGATAGGTTTCATAATACGTATCAATCAACGCTTTCGCTTCTTTTCTAGATAAATCCGTTTGATTACTTAATCCAAAAGCAGAAACACCATAAACAATTCCAAAATTAACCGTTTTTGCATTACTACGCTGTTCGCGAGTCACTTCATCTAAAGAAACATTAAATACTTTAGCAGCAGTAGAAGCATGAATATCTTCACCATTTTTAAAAGCATTAATCATCGTTTCTTCCTCGCTTAACGCTGCGATAATTCGTAATTCTATTTGACTATAATCCGCCGCAACCAACACATGATTTTCATCTCTAGGAATAAATGCTTTTCGCACTTCTTGTCCACGTTTAGTTCTAATCGGTATGTTCTGTAAATTCGGATTATTAGAACTCAATCGACCTGTTGCAGCAACAGCTTGTGCATAGGCTGTGTGCACTCTTTTCGTCTTCGGATTTAATTCGTTTGGCAGCGCATCTACATAGGTACTTTGTAATTTTTTATACTGACGATATTCTTGAATATCTCTAATAATTTGATGATCTTTTGCTAAGAAAGATAAAATATCTTCTCCTGTTTTATATTGACCAGTTTTTGTCTTTTTAGGTTTGTCAACCAATTTCATGTTTTCAAACAAAACAATTCCTAATTGTTTAGGAGAAGCGATATTAAATTCTTCGCCAGCTTGTTCGTAAATGTTTTTTTCTAAACGATTAATATCATCTTTTAAATCAACAGAAAGTTTGTTTAAAAATTCGGTGTTTAGATTAATTCCTTCAATTTCCATGGCAGTTAAAACTGAAACCAATGGAGTTTCAATATCGTTAAATAATTTAGTGACATTTCCGCTTTCTAATTCTTTGGTAAAATGTTCTTTTAATTGCAATGTGATATCGGCATCTTCAACTGCATATTCTGTTTGATCTTCAACAGGAACAACTCGCATAGAAAGTTGATTCTTGCCTTTTTTACCAATCAATTCTGTGATAGAAACGGGTTGATAATTTAAATAGGTCTCAGCCAAAACATCCATTCCGTGACGCATGTCTGGATTGATAAGATAATGCGCTATCATGGTATCAAATAACCTGCCTTTTACAGGCATATTATAGTTTGATAAAACCTTGATGTCATATTTTATATTGTGTCCAATTTTTTCAATTTCTGCAGCTTCAAAAAACGGGCGAAACTCTTCTAAAATAGTTTTTGTCTCTTCTTGATTTTCAGGAAAAGAAACATAATACCCTTTTCCAGTTTCGTAAGAAAACGCAATTCCGATTAACTCGACTTCCAAGGCTTTTAAACCCGTGGTTTCTGTATCAAAACAAACCGATTTTTGTTGCATCAATTTATTGAGTAATAATTTTCTAGAAAGAGAAGTATTTATATGCTGATAAAAATGATTGGTATTTTTAATGGTTTTATATCCTGATGCAATTTCAGTTTCAGTAATATTTCCAGTTCCAGGCGCAGCGAATAAATCAAACTGACCAGTTGCATTTGCTCCTGAAGGAGTTGCTGTTTTTTTGCTAGAATTCTCAACTGAACTCGAAGTGATATTCTCTTTTTGGACGCTGGTTGAAGCCGAAGCGTTTTCTGAAGCTCCAAATGTTTTTAAGAAATTATCGGTTAATCTTCTAAATTCTAATTCCGTAAAAATTTCTTTAGTAGCTTCAATATTAGGTTGACACATTTCAAAATCTTCCTGATTAAAATCAACAGGAACATCTAGCATAATGGTTGCTAGTTCTTTTGAAAGAATTCCAAGTTCGCCATTTGCTTCAACTTTTTCCTTCATTTTTCCTTTTAAATCAGCAGTATTTGCTAATAAATTTTCCATAGAACCATAAGCCGCTAAAAACTTTTTAGCCGTTTTTTCACCAACACCTGGTAAACCAGGAATATTATCTACAGAATCTCCCATCATTCCTAAAAAATCGATGACTTGTTCTGGTCTTTCTACGCCAAATTTTTCTTGTACTTCAGGAATTCCCCAAGTTTCATAACCACCACCAAAACGTGGACGGTACATAAAAATATTTTCAGAAACTAATTGAGCAAAATCTTTATCTGGTGTTACCATAAAAGTTTTATAGCCTTCTTTTTCAGCTTTTTTGGCAAGCGTACCAATAATATCATCAGCCTCAAAACCCTCTTTTACAACGGCAGGAATATTCATGGCTTTTAAAATTTGTTCTATATACGGAACGGCAATTTTTATAGCTTCAGGCGTTTCTTGTCGGTTGGCTTTATATTCTGGAAAAGCCTCTTTTCTTGCCACAGATCCACCACGATCAAAACAAACCGCTAAATGATCGGGTCTTTCACGTTTTATAACGTCTAACAAAGAATTTGTAAATCCTAAAATGGCGGAAACATCCATGCCTTTAGAATTGATTCTTGGGTTTTTTATAAATGCGTAATATCCTCTAAAAATTAATGCGAATGCATCAAGTAGAAATAATCGTTTTTGGTCTGCCATTTTTGAATAAAATAAGGTTAGTAAAACTACGAAATATTACTTGTGTGATAAAAAATTTTCAATGAAATTGAAACAAAATCATATTTTAGGCGTCAGATAGTGTTATAAAATTTTAAGAGATGAGTTTAGCGTGGAAAATTGTAATCGGAGTAGTGGTTTTTGTAATCTTAGCAATTGCTGGTTTTTCCTACTGGTTTATTAATTATGAACTAAAAATTGATGATTTAGTTATAAGCCAAGAAGAGACTACTATTGTTAAAGTTGAAAAAGCAGATGAATGGTTGCAAAAACTTCAGAAAGACAATAAATTTAATGGTGCAGTTTTACTCATTAAAAACGATACTATTTTATTGAAAAAAACCTATGGTTTTACAGATTTTACAAAATCTGAAAAGCTAACAAATAATTCCTCTTTTAGATTAGCATCGGTTTCAAAACAGTTTACTGCTACTGGAATTATGTTATTGAAAGAGCAAGGAAAACTAAATTTTGATGATGCAATTATAAAATACCTACCATCATTAACATATAGTTCAGTTACGATTAGAAATTTATTAAACCACACTTCTGGCGTTCCAGATATTTATATGGACTTTCCTAAAAAGTATAAGAAAGAGATTGGTGAAGTATTAACTATTTCTAAAATGGTAACATTATTAGCAAAAGAAGGAAAACCGTTAAAAAATAAACCCAATGAAGTGTATCAATATAATAATACAGGCTATGTTTTATTAGCGGCGATTATTGAGCGTATTTCTGAAAAATCATTTGAAGATTTTATGCAAGTTGAGTTATTTGATAAACTAAATATGAAAAATACTAGAGTTTGGAACTTAGTTTCTAAAGGTTCAACATTCGAAAATAAAACAAAGTCTTTTGATAATGTTATGGGAGAAACATTTGATTTAAAACCTGGAATTTTAGATGGGATTGCTGGAGATGGTGGAATATTTTCTAGCATTGATGATTTTGTAATTTGGAATCAGTTTTGGTATAAAAATGACTTGCTTTCAGAAGAAACCATGAAAGAAGCTTATAAAATGCCTGTCTTAAATAATGGTAAAGAAAGCGATTATGGTTTTGGTTGGGTAATTACTAAAAATAAAGCTGTATGGCATAATGGTTCTTGGTTAGGAGCAAGAACGTTAATTGTGAGAAATGAACAGTTAAAAAACTGTATGGTTGTTTTAGATAATTCGTCTAATGTAAACAAAGATAATATTGCAAATCAACTAGTAAAAGTTTTAAAGTAACCTTAACTTTAGAATCGATTTATTGCCTATTTATGTTTGTATCTTTGTTAACATTTTAAAAACCTACCTATGCCAACAAGAGTGATTATCACCTTAATCATTATTACTTTTTTAATTGTAATCTTAGAATTTTACACATTTCAGGCTTTAAAAACAGTTTCTAAATACAGAGTTTTACGTTGGAGTGTTTTAGTAATATCACTAATTATTTATGCTAACTTTTTTTATGTGGTATTTACTACGCCAAGAACAGTAGGTCAAACTAAAGGATTTCAATGGGGATTAGGAATGTTATTAACGGTTTTGGTTCCTAAGATATTTATTTTAGTGACGTTGTTTGGAGAAGATGTGGTTCGTTGGATTCAGAAATTAATTTCGGTTGCCTCTTCAAATGAAACAAAATCATTGGCGGGTAGAAGAAAATTTATTTCTCAAATAGCATTGGGATTAGCTGCAATTCCGTTTGCAGGGTTTTTATACGGAATCATTAAAGGAAAACACAATTACAAGGTTTTAAAATATCAATTAACTTTTAAGGATTTACCTGATGCTTTTGATGGTTTTACGATCACGCAAATTTCAGATATACATTCAGGAAGTTTTACCAATAAAGAAAAAATTCAATATGGCGTTGATTTAATCAATCAGCAAAAATCTGATTTAATGCTTTTTACAGGAGATATTGTAAATAATGAAGCTACCGAAATGGATAATTGGATAGAAACCTTTTCTCAATTAGAAGCACCTTACGGAAAATACTCAGTTTTAGGAAATCATGATTATGGAGATTATATGAAATGGAAAACGCCAGAAGAAAAAATAGCCAATTTTAAAGCAGTAAAAGATATTCACCCAAGAATAGGTTTCGAATTATTGCTAGATGAACACAGATACATCGAAAAAGACGGACAAAGAATTGCACTTTTAGGTGTAGAAAACTGGGGAAAAGGATTTAATCAATCAGGTGATTTAAAAAAGGCTTCAGCAAATATCAAAAAAGACGATTTTAAAATTTTAATGACGCACGACCCAAGTCATTGGGAATATAAAGTAAAAGAAGACGATTTTAATTATCACTTAACCTTAAGCGGTCATACACACGGATTACAATTCGGAATCGAAATTCCAGGTTTCATAAAATGGAGCCCATCAAAATATGTCTATAAACAATGGGCAGGTTTGTATGAAGAATTTGGAAGGTACATAAATGTAAATCGTGGATTTGGTTTTCACGCATTTCCAGGGCGTGTTGGAATCTGGCCAGAAGTAACCGTAATTGAGTTGAAAAAGGCTTGATAATCAGTCGTTTTAATTAGAAATGTTATATTTGTACTTTAACTATAAAATAATTTGTACGTTTTCCCCTAATAAACTTATTTATTATGACAAAATTTGGAGAGTTAATTAGTGTAGAAAAACCAGTCTTAATAGATTTCTATTTCGATTGGAATGATGCTAATACAACTATAGATACACTAAGAGATGTTGCTGCCGCTTTAGGAGATAAAGCAAAGGTGATTAAAATAGATATTAAAAAGAATGAAATACTTGCCGACGCACTTCGTGTAAAAGGAAATCCTACGTTTATGATTTATAAAAATGGTGAGATGAAATGGCGTCAAACAGGAGAACAAGATGCCGATACACTAATTGATTTGGTTCAAGAATACGTTTAAATTTTTGTCACCTCGAGCGCAGTCGAGAGGTCCTGACTGTATTTAGAAAAATCAAATTCTTTTAAAAACATAGCCTTTTTTAGAAAACTCGTTTAATACTTTTGGTAATACAAATTGTAGCTTTTCTGATGCTTTTTTACTGTCATGAAAAATAATAATACTTCCGTTTTGTGTATTTTTTAAAACATTATCTAAACATTTCTCTTTTGAGATTTTAGTGTCAAAATCTGCACTGAGAACATCCCACATAATAATTTTGTAACCAAGTTTTCTTAGTTTTTTAGATTGACTCGGTTTTATTTTTCCATAAGGAGGACGAAACAATTGTTTATTTATTGAATTGTTGAATTGTTGAATTTCTTTTTTACACAACAAAACATTTTCTACATAAGTAGCATTGCTACTTTTCCAGCCGTTTAGGTGGTTTTGAGTGTGATTTCCGACTGAATGTCCTTCATCTAATAATTGCTTAAAAATAGTAGGATGATTTTTAATGTTTTTTCCAATACAAAAAAAAGTAGCTTTTGCATTGTACTTTTTTAATTCCTCCAAAACAAAAGTTGTAATTTCTGGAGTTGGTCCATCATCAAAAGTGAGGTAGAGTTCTTTTTTGTTAGAAGAAAAACGCCAGATATATTTAGAGAAAAGTCTCTGCACTATATCTGGCGTTTTTATAAAATAAGACATGTATTGGTTACGGATTAATACTGTCTAGAGCTTGTTTAGTTTCATCTTCATCGGGCATTAAATGACTAAAAAGTTTTACACTTTCAATAAATCCGTCTTGTAATTTTTCTAAATATTCTTTGTCAGAATCTGCTTTTTCAATCTGACCTAAAATATTTCTATACATGTATAAGTTAGTATCAATTTCGTCGAAAATTATATTGGTGTCTTCGGTAGAAAAAGTACTATACCAATGTAGTTTTTCTTTAAAAAGACCAATTAATATTTCGGCAGTTTTTCTAGCTTTTTCAGTTTCTCCTAATTTGTAATAAATTTCTGGATATCCTAAAGCTAGACTATAATGATCAAATTTCTCTATCGGAAATTTTTCTAATGATAAATCTAAAACTTCTATAGCTTTAATGGTGTCACCTTCTGCAGCAAAAGCTTCGGACAAGCGCATTAAATTATTACGGAAAGAAATAGAATTTCGTTTTGTTTGCTCGTCCAAATAAATCTTACCATCATTAATATTTCTCCAGTTCCATTTCTTAACATTAGTATACATTTTTTCTGGGTCTATTCTACCCATATCAAACATAGATTTATCTTTAATAGAGGTTTTTATAGGAACAAATTTATACGCTAAACCATCAAGTTGTAAATAGTCTTTTAGCCAAATATATTCATTATCAGCATTAGATCCGCCAGTAAAATAAATAGGGCGTTTCCAGTCAAAATTATTTAAAATATCTAACATCAATATAGCGTTCTTTTGAATTGCTCTATCAATAGTTATGTCAATATAATCAACTATTTTGTCTGCATCCTTTGGAGCAACAATTCCGTATTTCAACGCATTTTCTTTATTAACAGGAATTCTAATGTTTTTTGTAGGAAGAATTTTTTCTGGTAAACCATCATCTTCTAAATCATAGAAAGTTCGCTCATTAGTGCTACTTAACCAACGCATAAAAATGTTTAAGTCTAAAACAGAATCTTTTGGTATAGCGGCTAATTCATCAAAATAATATGCAGCATCTAAAGTTCCATATTTGTATTGATCGTGTTTCAATTTTGAAGGAATTGGATCTGCTTTGTATGTTTTTTTCTTCATTTGGTCTATGTACCAATCCGTTTGGAATAGACTTGTGTTCACTAATTTTATATCGGTTCTAAAGCCTTCTACTTCTTGCATATACCAAAGTGGAAACGTATCGTTATCACCTATGGTAAACATAATCGCATTTGGATCGCAACTTTCTAAATATGCTTGTGCATTTAAATGAGCTGTATATCGATTAGATCTATCATGGTCATCCCAATTCTGTGAAGCCATTAATGTTGGTACAGCTATAAGTGAAACAGCAGAAACAGCAATTGCTATTGTTTTTTTATCAGCAAACTGTTTCAGTTTTTCATACAGTGCTAAAACTCCAAAACCAATCCAAACGGCAAAAATATAGAAGGATCCTACTACGGCGTAATCACGTTCTCTGGGTTCAAAAGGTTTAGGATTTGTATAGAAAATTATCGCAGCTCCAGTAAATAAGAAAAAGATTAACAATGTGTAAAAATTCTTTTTATCCCATTTTAACTGATATAAGAGGCCAATAATTCCTAAAATAAAAGGTAAAAAGTAATATTTATTTCTTCCTTTATTTTCTTTTACATCGGTTGGTAAACTTCTTTGAGAGCCTAATCTAGCTTCATCTATAGGGTTAATTCCGCTTAGCCAATTCCCATTAAACATATCTAAGTTCCCTTGGACATCATTCTGTCGTCCAACAAAATTCCACATAAAATAACGCCCATACATATATCCAAATTGATAGCTCATCATAAATTTGATGTTCTCAACAAAAGTGGGTCGTCTTCTACTATTTTCGGGTATTCCTGCAATAGCTTTATACATTTTTTCGGATGCAGGATTTACCATTCTAGGTATAAAACCTTTATGCTTACCAGACCAATTTGGAAGTGCGTCTTTGTACTTATTTACAATAACATATTTGCCATTTTTCTTTTCGTATTTTGGCTTATCATCTCTAGTTGGATTTAATGCATCTTGCTCTTGAGAATATCTATTAGAATAATAAGTATCATAAAAAACGTTGGCATCGCCATATTGTTCTCTATTATAATACGCCAACAACTCTCTTGCAGAGGATGGGTCGTTTTCATTAATAGTAGTATTTGCATTTGCTCTAATTGGCAACATTAACCACGAAGAAAAACCAATCATAATAAATAACACAGATAATATTAATGTGTTTGTCATTATTTTCTCATGCTTACGAGTATAGTTTAATCCGAAGTAAAACAACCCTATTAAAATTATTCCGGCAATGATACTTCCTGAATTAAATGGTAATCCAACAGAATTGATGAAAAATAATTCTGATGCACTGAAGAATTTTAGAGTAAACGGAAATAAAAATTTAAAAACAAAAGCTAAAACCAATACAGAAATTACTGTTGCAATTGCAGTAGTTTTAATATTGATATTTTTATAGGTTTTAAAGAAGTATAATAATACAATTGCAGGTATTACTAATAGTGATAAGATATGGACACCAAAGGATAAACCAACTACAAAACTTATTAATACTAACCATTTATTACCTCTATAAGTGTTTATTTCACTTTCCCATTTTAACCCTAGCCAAAACAATAAAGCCATTAAAAAAGAGGACATTGCATATACTTCTCCTTCTACTGCACTAAACCAGAAACTGTCTGAAAAAGTATAGGCTAAAGAACCAACTACTGCACTCCCTAAAATTGCAATGTATTTACTTTCGGTAAGTTCACCAGATTTTATTGCTAATTTTTTAGCCAAATTGGTAATCGTCCAAAACATAAATAAAATGGTAAATGCACTGGCTAAACCAGACATGAAATTCACCATTTTAGCAATCTGAGTTACATCATTTGTAAACATTGCAAAAAATGCACCGAGCATTTGAAACAAAGGTGCTCCAGGTGGATGACCAACTTCTAATTTAACTGCTGTAGAGATGTATTCTCCACAATCCCAAGCGCTTACCGTGGGTTCTAACGTTAGTGTGTATGTAATTAAAGCAATAGCAAAAACAATCCATCCAAGGATAATGTTCCATTTATTATAGTTTGATGTGGTCATAAGTTGGTAAATAATCTAATCTGAGGCGAATTTAGTAATTAATCCTATAAAAAACGTTTCAGATTTTCATTTCGAGATGTTTATCATCATAAATGTTTGTTAAACTCAAAAATTAGACGAATTTGTTTGCACAATTAAAAGTTTACTTTAAATTTGCATCCTCAATAAATTATTGGCCTATGGTGTAATTGGTAACACACCGGTTTTTGGTACCGACATTCAAGGTTCGAGTCCTTGTAGGCCAACAGAAAGCGCTCACAAATTGTGAGCGCTTTTATAGTTTAGAAACTTTTTGTTTTGGTAGTATTTTATTTAAGTCCTTACAATAGAGAGTAAGCTATTTGTATATTCTTAGATTAGTTATTATATTTGCACCGAAGTTTTTACAAAAATAAAGATGGAGGGGACGAAAAGTCCCCTCTTTTTATACCTAAAATGAAAGAACAGAAAGTTAGAGACTTAGTTGAAGAAGCGGTATTAGAGAATGATTCTTTGTTTTTAATCGATGTGCTTTTTTTAGCAAATAACAAAATAAGAGTTATTGTTGATGGAGATGAAGGGATACCTATTAAAGAGTGTATTAGAATAAATAGGTATATAGAGAATAACTTAGACAGAGAAGAAGAAGATTTTGCTTTAGAGGTTACATCACCAGATATTTCACACCCTTTATTATTGTTAAGACAATATCAAAAGAATATAGGTAGGATATTAAAAGTAAAAACAGAAGAAGAAAAGTACGAAGGGACGCTAACCAATGTAACAGATAAAGAAATTGTCTTAGAATGGAAAGCAAGAGAGCCCAAGCCTATAGGTAAAGGAAAGGTTACCGTAGCAAAGAAAATAAGTTTAGAGTACACACATATTAAAGAAGCTAAAGTTAAGATTATATTTTAAGGAAATTATGCAATGGAAAATATAGCGCTAATTGATTCGTTTTCAGAATTTAAAGACAATAAAAGTATAGACAGAGTAACATTAATGTCTATTTTAGAAGAGGTTTTTAGAGCTGCATTAAAACGTAAATTTGGATCGGATGATAATTTTGATATTATTATAAATCCAGATAAAGGAGATTTAGAGATTTGGAGAAATAGAATCGTTGTTGCCGATGGTGAAGTAGAAGAAGATAATG